>JAZGFD010000131.1:0-21525 GCA_036479115.1 Saprospiraceae bacterium
GGTATACCGGTATTAAAATTTGAAGAAGTAGTAGGTGGTGTTGTCGAAGATGCTGGATTAGGGCCATTGCATACCGAGTTCGATGGTCGAGGCAATGCCTATACTTCATTCTTCATCTCTTCTGAGGTTGTAAAATGGAAGATAGGAACATGGGAAGTAGTAGATAGAATTCCTACATACTATTCTATCGGTCACCTTATGATACCTGGTGGAGACACTAAAGAACCGGAAGGAAAATATCTCGTAGCATTAAATAAAATCACAAAAGATAGGTATCTTCCTACTGGACCTGAACTATGTCATTCTGCTCAACTTTATGATATATCTGGAGATAAGATGAAGTTGCTTTTAGATTTTCCTACGCAAGGTGAGCCACATTATGCCCAAGGAATATCCGCTGATAGGATAAAACCTAATGTGAAAAAATTCTATCGACTGGAGGACAATCGTCATCCGTATAAAACATTGGGGGAAAAAGATACTCGTGTAGAAAGATCAGGAAAAAATGTCCACATATACATGACCACTATACGAAGTCACTTTTCTCCAGATAATATCGAAGGTGTGAAGGTAGGTGACAAAGTATACTTTCATGTGACTAATCTAGAACAAGATTGGGATGTACCCCATGGACTAGGTGTGATGGGTGCTAGAAATGCAGAGCTATTAGTCATGCCAGGCCAGACCGAAACACTGCTATGGGAACCACAAAAAGAAGGAATTTATCCATTCTATTGCACTGACTTCTGTTCCGCTCTTCACCAAGAAATGCAAGGATATATAAGGGTTTCATCTCGTTCATCTAATACTCCTATAAGTTGGAAATTAGGCGAACCTGAACCTGAACCTGAACCTGAACCTGAAAGTTAACAAATAAAAGCCTCTCGTGAGGCTCATGACAATACGTATTTTGGATAACTATTGTATTGAATATTATCCGCTCTCTACTCTATTAGTAGCGTAGAGACGGATAATTTCTATTCTTAATCTGACAATTACTTCAGTGAAGTAAACTGTTCAATAAGATTGAATAAAAAAGGAAGCAAATCAACGGTCGTTTTCACAAAAAGTCAGAAGCCTTTTTGCAGAATATCACGCAATCATAAGAATTATGGGACATTTTGAATTTCACCCTTTAATAGTAGATACAATTCTTAAACAATTTCAATGAAAACCTTAAATCTGATGAAATATCTTCCCAGAATATTAATGTTTTTTTCTGTTCTTGGATTAACAAGTTTGTTCTTTTTCCCTATGTGGCGTATTACACTAGGTGCACCACAGTACCCTGAAGGAGTGACGATGTATATTCATATTGATAAGATAGGTGGCTCCACTCCTTCTACCTTACAGAACATCAATATTCTCAATCACTACGTGGGTATGAAGTATATCGAACCCGAATCGATTCCAGAGTTAGTGTACTTTCCATATATCGTATATGGTCTGATAGGTCTTGCACTATTATGCATCCTCATCAATGATAGGCGTCTATATCTTGCATGGGGGGTGACAATGGTTATATTGGCTATTGCAGGCATTTATGATTTTTATTTGTGGGAATATGACTATGGACACGATCTTAGCCCTACAGCGCCCATAAAAGTGCCTGGCGCTTCATTCCAACCTCCTGTAATAGGGACTAAGTTAATTTTAAATTTTGTAGCAGAATCCTATCCACATATAGCCGGATATTTTACCGGTATAGGAATACTTTTTTCTTTTCTAGCGTGGAAGATTAAACTAAAAATAGATAATAATGAAAAGGCCTTTCTTTCTTAGTCTGCTGCTGATGGGACTACTTCTGTCGTGCAGCCCATCACCTAGAGATATAGCGTATGGACAAGACATATGTCACTACTGCAAGATGACTATTGTAGATCGTCAGCATGCTGCGCAACTCGTCACGGATAAAGGCAAAGTGACTAATTATGATGCCATAGAATGTATGATCAACTTTGTAAACAATAATCCAGAGATGAACTTTGCTTTCACCTTAGTCAATGACTACGCTAATCCATCAGCCCTTATTGATGCACATAGCAGTCATTACTTGATAAGCAAAGCGATCCCTAGTCCAATGGGAAGGTTCTTATCCGCCTTTTCCGGGCCAGAAGTAGCCCTTAGATTACAGGAAGAAAAAGGCGGTAAAACATTTGACTGGAATGGAATAAAAAAGCACATATCATCGGATGCAACCAATCTAAAT
Source organism: Saprospiraceae bacterium (assembly GCA_036479115.1). Lineage (GTDB taxonomy): Bacteria > Bacteroidota > Bacteroidia > Chitinophagales > Saprospiraceae > UBA7328. The sequence goes on from JAZGFD010000131.1 coordinate 2,210, forward strand.
AAATGAAAGATATGGCTGTCAAAATTAATAATTGGGAACAACACTATTTATAAAACAAAAAATATAAAGAGATGAAAAATTTATTAAAAACTTCTACCCTCATTATCGCCACGATCCTTTTCTATTCTTGTGGCCCACAATCTCCAAGTACTGATACAGCAACAGCAACCAATAACGATACGAAAATCCAGAAGGGTCAATCATCAGTAACAGATGATATATCTAAAAAAAATGTCCTCCAAATTGCCATAGGGTCCGAAGGTCACACCACGTTAGTAGCAGCGGTACAGGCCACAGAGCTTGAAGATGTACTGTCCAATGCAGGGCCGTTGACCGTATTTGCTCCTACGAATGACGCCTTTGCAGCGCTACCGGCAGGTACTGTAGAGACTTTACTAAAGCCAGAAAATTTCAAAACATTGTCTAGAATCATAAAATTTCATGCCGCTCCGGGTAACTATAAAGGCAATCTATTGCGAAATAATATGAATCTATTTATGGCATCAGGGCATTACCTTAAAGTAAAAAAAGAAGGAGACAAAGTAAGCATCGGCGGCGCTAATGTTCTTGGTACAATAGAAGCTTCTAATGGTGTAGTACATGTCATAGATAAGGTACTACTGCCGCCTGAAAAATAAGTCAAATGAAGAATATCCTATCGAAAACACTTCTTTCTTATCTATTCGTCAATGTGGTGTACATTGCCCAATCAGTAGCTGCTACTCTTGTCGTATGCTCGACATGTGAGATTACATCTATTCATACGGCTATAGAGATCGCTGCACATGGTGATATATTAATAATCAAAAAAGGAGTCTATAGAGAAGGGCAGATAGTCGTAGACAAATCACTTACAATAAGAGGTGAAGACTACCCTATTCTGGACGGTGAAAGCGATACTGAGATTATGACCATTACGGCACATAATGTCACTATAGAAGGTCTTCACTTTCAGAATGTAGGTACGAGCTATATGGAAGATAGGGCAGCGATACGTGCAAAGAGAGTTCATAATTTTTTGATACAAAATAATATTATTACCAATGCATTTTTTGGCGTGTATCTCGAGCATTCCAGAAATGGCAAAGTAGTAAATAATATAATTCGAGGAGAAGCACAAGAAGAAATGTCTTCGGGCAATGCCATTCATATATGGTATTGTAAAAATGTAATTATCGAAGGAAATAAATTATCTCATCATCGAGATGGCATCTACTTAGAGTTTGTAGATAATAGCCGAATCGTGGATAATATCAGTGAATACAACATTCGTTATGGACTTCATTTCATGTTTTCTGATGGCAATGATTTTTCCTACAATATCTTTCAGTATAACGGTTCAGGAGTGGCAGTAATGTTCTCTAAGGAAGTGAATATGTGGAATAACCGATTCCAAAATAACTGGGGAAAGGCATCATATGGGCTCTTACTGAAAGAAATATATGACACAGAGATTAGAAACAATATTTTTCTAGAAAACACTACTGGAATATTTGTAGAAGGATCTACGAGAGTATCATACATACAGAATGAGCTATCACATAATGGATGGGCCATGAAAATCATGGGAGGCTGTCTGGACAACGCAATAAATCAGAATAACTTTATTGGAAATACATTCGATCTATCGGTCAATAATAATATCAATGAGAATAACTTTGACGGCAACTATTGGTCAGAATATAGTGGATACGATCTGGATAATGATGGAATCGGAGATGTGCCCTATCGGCCGGTAAAACTATTCAACTTTATAGTCAATCAGACACCTGAAGCACTAGTCCTCATGAGAAGTCCATTCGTAGATCTTATTAATTTTTCAGAAAGGGTAAGCCCCATCTTCACACCGAAGAATGTGCTAGACCATAGCCCTCTGATGAAATACAATAAAAATAAAACCAATGCTGGAAATACGAAATCTTTATAAAAATTTCGGGAATAACGAGGTGCTCCAAGGCATCAATGTCAGCTTTGAAGAAGCGGGCATATTCGCCGTACTTGGCCCCAATAGTTCTGGAAAAACGACTCTGATAAAGTCAATATTAGGCATCGTAATACCACAAAAAGGAGAGATATTAATAAACGAAGAAAATGTCATAGGCAAGTGGGAATATCGCAACCGAATAGGATATCTACCACAAATAGCACGATTTCCCGAAAATTTGAAAGTGAATGAACTGCTCCGTCTGATTAAAGATATCAGAGGTTCAAAAACCTCCGAACAAGAACTTATTGAGCTATTCGAATTAGCACCATTTCTGAATAAAAGACTGGGCAACTTATCTGGGGGGACACGTCAGAAAGTGAACATCGTACAAGCATTCATGTATGATAATCCTATCGTATTTCTAGATGAACCCACAGCTGGCTTAGACCCTGTATCTCTTATCAGATTCAAAGAAATGCTATATGATAAGAAGCGTGATGGCAAGCTGATCTTAATCACGACACATATCATGAGCCTCGTAGAAGAGATGGCCGATGAGCTAGTATTTCTTCTGGAAGGTAAAATACACTACCGTGGACAACCTAGTGATATGAAGAAAAGTTATGGTGCAAAAGATTTAGAACGAGCTATAGCAAATATGCTCAGAGGAGAATTCAAAATCGAACCAAATGGACACACCCAAATCGATTCCAAAACGCATCTGACTGACTAAAATCCAAAAAGCATGCTTAAAATATTAAAATATAGTTTTTTCGATTTGATAAGAAGCCGATGGTCATTGTACTATTGTGCATTTTATCTCCTCCTTACTTTTTCACTATTCTGGCTGAATACGGATATCTCCAAAGTCATCATCACACTGATGAATATTGTACTATTTCTCGTACCTCTAGTAGCCACAGTCTTCGGGGTGATGTACTACTACAATTCACGAGAATTTGTAGAATTGTTGCTCGCTCAACCGATCAAACGTACCGATATATTCATCGGTCAATATCTGGGTATAGCGTCCTCATTATCTCTTAGTCTTCTGTTTGGTATTGGATTGCCATTTATACTATATGGAGTATTCGCTTCAGCAGAAATATGGGATTATTTTACCTTGTTACTCACGGGGCTATTCCTTTCTATGATCTTCTCTGGCATCGCATTTTTGGTTGCTTTGAAATTTGAGAATAAAATAAAAGGATTCGGTACAGCGATCTTCATATGGCTTTTCTTTGCGATCATCTACGATGGCTTATTTCTGCTTATTTTATCTCTTTTTAATGAATACCCGTTGGAGAAAGTTGCCCTGGGTTTTTCTATTGCTAATCCTATAGATCTGTCACGTATCCTTATCCTTCTTAAACTCGATATATCGGCTTTAATGGGATTTGCTGGTGCTGTATTTCAAAACTTGTTAGGCAGCATGTATGGGCTTATCGCAGCAATATTGATGCTGTCTTTATGGGTATGGATTCCAGTCTTGCTGATAAAGAGAACAGCTGTTAAAAAAGACTTTTAGGGTATTGAGTAGTGCTTCATGAGTAACTACTCATGAGGAGCCAATTTTGAATAAAAAAAGCACCCACCTGAGTATTTACCCTCGTGATTATTTGTCTTACGCATACATGTGTGTTGCTAACACCATTTTAAAAATCACCAGAACTTTTTAAGGTCTTCACTGAATTCAGGTACAAACCGAGTAATGGTACTTGGGTCGTATCGAGAAAGATCTACAAATATCCAGTTTTCTCCACCATCAGAAGAAATAGCAAAAAGCTTCAAAGGACTTTGTGTGTTTTCTTGACCTTCTGAAGACATTTCAAGAGAAGCAGGAATAATAGCTTGAATCCCTTCTGAAGAATCTACCGTTTCGATATCTCCTATTACCTTTCCTGACTCTAATTTGAAGCCTATGGATTGATACATGGCTACAGTCTCTTCGGCTACTTTCATTAACACTTCTTTCCCTCCCGCCATTTCTATGATATTGGGATGTGAATAACTCATATACTTATCCCAATCCTTTTTCACAAATGCTGTGAGATATTCTGTAGATGAGTTGTGTAAACCTTCTATTACACTGTCCCAAGTCTTATTCTGGGCCGATAAGGTGAATACAAAAGTACTGATGAGAATGGATAGAAATGTCCTCATATTATCTTTAGATATGGTGAAAAGAAAAAACCTCTTTTGTGGTTGAACGAGAACTATCATTTTATACAAATTATTTGTTCTTACTCTTGATAAGTTTTCGTTCAACCACTATTGAGGTATAGAGCTTGTGAGTAACGTGTATAATTAACAGAGGTTTTTGTCCTGGATTAACACTCAAAAGACTTCTTTAAATTAAGGTCTATTTATAGGCCTAATTTAGCTTTTACCTTTGCTGTGATATCTGTAGATTTATCTGCATACAAAAGGATGCCTACGGCTTCGTCAAAGACATACACGAAATTGTTTTCTTTTGCTACTCCATCTATTGCCGCTTGAATCTTATCTCTGATCGGCTTTAAAAGAGATTCAGATTTATCGTAGATTTTTTTCTGGCTTTCTTGTTGAAATTTGGCAATATTTGCTTCTTCTTGCTTTAAACCCTGAGCTTCTACTTCGAGTTGTTTAGGAGAAATTTCTCCCTGAGTTTGTTTTTGTTCTAATGACTTGTACTTTGTTTGGAGAGAGGCGACCATGTCTTGCCCTTGTTTTTCCAGTTGCTTTTGAAGCACTTCAATATTAGAATTTGCTTCTTTTACTTGAGGAATCTGGCTAATCAATGCTTGAGAATTGATGTATCCAAATTTTTGTGCACTTAGGCTTACTGATGCCAGTACCATAATGGCAATACAGCTAATAATGTAATTTCGTTTCATTGTCCTTAAAATTTTATTAAGTTTTATTATCTAATGCTTAGTCTTCTTCTAATTAGGTCTGTTTTATCATATTCTTCAGATACAAATAGAACCCCTGCAGCTCCTGCTTTGTCGAGAATGAGGTCATAGTTGCTTTCCAGTGCGTATTGCTCTATTGCATTGTACACTTTTTCTTGTATTGGGTTAACAAGTTCTCGTCTCATAAGAAAAAGTTCGCCTTCTGGGCCAAACTTTCCTTTTTGCAATGCTCTCACATCTTTTTCCTTGCCCATAATTTCTTCTTCTCTTTGCTTTTTCACGTCATCACTAAGCAAGACTTGTTCTGCTTGATATTTGTTGTAAAGACTTTTGATGTTATCATATTGTTGTGCTACTTCCTGTCTCCACTCTGCTGCCACTTTATCTAAGTCTTCTTGTGCTTTTTGATAGGCAGGCATATCAGATAATACTGCATTGATATCTATCACGGCCACTTTCTGAGCAGAAGCTCCTAATGTAGTGCCTATGAATAGAGCTATAATTAAAAGTATGTTTTTCATTTGTATGTATTTTAAAAATTTTTCTTTTAAAAAGAAAAATCCTTGTCAACTTAATATATCGGTCTTCCATTTTGAAAAACGCGAATTAAATAACTTCGAATCCTTTTTTCAGTGCTTTAACGTGCTTTTAACTAACATATAAAACAAGAGTAACAAATCAAGGGGTATCAATTTTGGCTAAATAAGCACACCGCCCGAGTAAGTTACAAACAAGAAAATGTATCCTATTGTCTGAACAATATAATACAAAGGTGCGCAAAGATAAATAAGAATATGAAGATGTGAAAGGGACATAGTAATTAAGTAAGAAATTCGTAGCTATTCAGGTAGCATCCATTTTGGCTAAAAAAAGCTCTTCTATCACTATCCTTCGGCAATTTATGTCTCAAATCGGAGATGTGGCAACATAATCGAGATTTTCCATCACATAAAATAAGATAGTAATAGCGCTGCTATTAATACAAGAATAGGTTGTGTCTAGGAATAAAATAGCAATTTTTTGACTGCTTGATTAGCAGACAGGTTCAAAAAGCACACCCTCTGAGTTACAGAAATTCTTAGAAAGAAAGGAGGAGAGAAAAGTTGAAAAAGGGAATGGTTTTAAAAGGTCGCTTAATTGCGATTATCTTCACCCCAAGAGATTTTATTTCTCAATGTTTTGAGGAAGGTGTTGTCATTGATTTGAATAAGGTGCGTATCAAAGTCACATTTTCGCACGGCTAGTTGGTGTTTAACCGTTATCGTTTCAAATCTACTGTCTAGAGTACAAAGAAAATTTTCAGATCGGCCTTCTATTTCAAAAGAAATAATGGAGGTGTCAGAGATGACTATAGGTCTTACATTAAGGTTATGAGGAGCTACAGGAGTAATGACAAAATTACCCGATTCTGGAAAAATTATTGGCCCACCACAACTCAATGAGTAAGCCGTAGAACCTGTGGGGGTGGCTACAATGAGCCCATCAGACCAGTAAGCATTAAGTTGGTCACCATTGATATAAGTTTTAATTGTGATCATTGAGGAGGTGTCTCTTTTGTGAAGGGTAAAATCATTAAGGGCAAATGATTCATCTTCAAATAACGGATAGTTAGATTCTAAATAGATCATTGCTCGTGGTTCTATGCGAAAATTTCCACTTAGAAAATGCGAAAGTGCTTTGTCTATCTGCCGCTTTTCTACTGATGCAAGAAATCCCAGACGGCCTAAATTTATCCCTAATATTGGGATAGCTAAATGACGTATTAAAGTAGTAGCAGTAAGTATCGTTCCATCACCTCCTAAAGTGATAACATATTCTACATCTGCCGAATTCAATTCTGCATGAGAAGTAATCACATGAGAAGAGGAGATCTTTAGAGTCTTTGAAAATACTTTTTCAAGTTTGGGAGTATAATACAGGTCTACTCCTCCTTCATGGAGTAGGGAATGTACAAGATGTACCTGTGAGAAATTATCTTCTCTCATTGATTGTGCAAAAAGAAGGACGCGCATATCAATATTAACAGAAATATCGTGCCAGAGATGTAGAAAATGTGTTCTTATTTATCCTATAATGGCAATATGGTTTCAATTGTGCCAATACTCGATTGATTATAATAATTTTGTCCTTTAAGATAAAATACAATGAAAAAAGCAATGTTGGTCATTTTGGACGGTTGGGGATTGGGCGTTATTGAAAAAGCAGATGCTATAAAAGCTGCACGCACACCCATTACAGACAGTTTGTATCAAAACCACCCCAATGCAACACTAGTAACTTTTGGCAAAGAAGTAGGGCTTCCTGAAGGACAGATGGGCAATAGTGAAGTGGGTCACCTAAATATAGGTGCAGGGAGAATTGTATTTCAAGAACTTGCTAGAATCAATTATAGCATTAATAAAAACACCCTAAAAGATGAAGTTGCTATTGTTAATGCCATAGCATATTGTAAGTCACAAGGTAAACCTATGCACCTCATGGGTTTGCTTTCTGATGGTGGTGTACATTCTCATATCAATCATCTTAAAGCGCTTATTGACATTTTTCATAATGAAGGAATCGATTCCTTGTTACATCTGTTTTTAGATGGAAGAGATACTGATCCAAAAGCAGGAGTTGGTTATCTGACAGAAATACTAAGTCATTTAGAAGGGAAAAGGTCAAAAATTTCGACAGTAATAGGCAGATACTTTGCTATGGATAGAGATGAGAGGTGGGAGCGAATAAAGAAAGCCTATGATGTATTAGTAAATGGTATAGGAAAATATACTGATGATATTCTGAAAAGTGTAAAAACCCAATATGAATTGAATATTACCGATGAATTCATGCCGCCTATGCTAATGCACAAAGATGGATGTATTAAAGAAGGAGATGCCGTGTTATTTTTCAATTTCAGAACTGATCGTCCCCGTCAGATTACAAATGTACTCACGCAAAAAGACTTTCCAGAAATGGAAATGAACACTTTGGGCCTATATTTTGTCACAATGACTCAATATTCAGAAAGTTATAAAGGATTGTATGTTGTTTTTAATAAAACCCCAATTGAAGATACTCTTGGAGAAGTGCTATCAAAAAAAGGGCTCAGCCAAGTGAGAATAGCTGAAACTGAAAAATATCCTCATGTGACATTTTTTTTCTCTGGAGGTGTGGAAAAAGAATGGGTTGGAGAAAAGCGAATCCTTATTCCTTCTCCTAAAGTTGCTACTTATGACTTAAAACCAGAAATGAGTGCCCCGGCACTGACTCATGCCATTATAGAGGAGATTATTTCCAATCAACCAGACTATATATGCTTAAATTATGCCAATGTTGATATGGTAGGACATACGGGAGATTTTCAAGCCGCAGTAAAAGCCGTGGAGTGTGTAGACAATTGTTTGGGCGAAATAAATCTGGTAGCACTGGAAGAAGGATACGATATCATCATTATTGCTGATCATGGAAATGCCGATTACATGATTAATGAAGACGGCAGCCCCAATACTGCCCACTCCACTAACCTGGTCCCTATTATATATGTTTCTAATGATAAGAAAATTCAAAAAATAAGAAGAGGAAACTTGGCTGATGTGGCACCTACTATCTTAAAAATAATGGGAATCAACCGACCAACGAAAATGACAGGTCATAACTTGTTAGGTTAAAACACCATAAAGGGAAAGGTCATAGAAGCAATATAAACATCTAAGGAGTACATTTGCGCCTTCAATTTACACCTATGAAAAAATATAATTTTTATGCTGGGCCTGCTATTTTACCGCAGGAGGTCTTTCAAGAGGCTTCACAAGCCATACTAGACTTTAACGGAATGGGTCTTTCTCTATTGGAGATCTCGCATAGGTCTGCTGAGTTTCAGGCCGTAATGGATGAAGCTTATGCCCTTGTGAGAGAAATATTAAGTCTCCCTGATCACTATGATTTAATGTTTTTACAAGGAGGAGCAAGTGGCCAATTTGGAATGATACCCATGAATATATTGGGAGATAATGAGACAGCAGGATATGTAAATACAGGCAATTGGGCGGAGAAAGCTATAAAAGATGCAAAGCTATATGGTGAGGTAAGCATCCTCGCTGACTCCGCTGACAAAGGACACACTTACATTCCTAAAAATTATAATATTCCTGCACATTTAAAGTATCTGCATCTCACCAATAACAATACGGTAAGAGGCACCCAATATCATTCTCTCCCTGACACCGAGGTAAAAATTGTAGCGGATATGTCTTCTGATATTTTTAGCAGACCTATAGATGTAGAAAAATATGGGGTGATTTATGCTGGGGCGCAAAAAAATATGGGGCCAGCTGGTACAACCTTAGTAATTGTAGATAAAAACTTTGTAACAGAACCAGTAAGAGCTCTGCCAAACATGATGAATTACCAAAACCATCTTAGCAAACAGTCCTCTTATAATACCCCTCCTACATTTGCCGTATATGTATCTATGCTCACCCTCAGATGGGTGAAAGCTCAAGGCGGAGTGGATGAAATGGCAAAAAAGAATGCAAAAAAATCCAGTTTGCTCTACCAAGAAATAGACAATAATGAAATGTTCTATGGTGCTACAGCTATAGAAGATCGCTCACAAATGAGCGTTACATTTAAACTTCATGACGAGGAGTTATCCTCTGCATTTTTAGAATTATGTGCTTCAGCAGGGTGTATTGGTGTAAAAGGCCACCGTTCTGTTGGTGGTTTTAGGGCTTCCATTTATAATGCAATGGAAGCAGACGGAGTAAAAACCTTAGTAGACGTAATGCAAGATTTTGGGGCGAAAAAAGGCTAAACACATTTATACTACCTGGGATATCAATGGTGTCTTATTACCAGTAAAATTATATTTCGAATGGCGCCGCACCAGACGGGTTTCTATTGGGAAGAATCACATCATCGTTCGTATGCCTTGGTTAGAAAAGAATATCAATGCTGATATACATGTAAAATGGGCCAAAGAGTGGTTAAAAAAACAGCTGGTTGCTAGGCCGCAGATATTTGATCACATGGTAAAACATTCTTATAAGGATGCCGATATTTTACACACCACTCAAAAGGTTTATTCTCTTTCCATTTCTAAGCAAGAGAGAAAAACCGGTTCGGCCAAATTAAATAATAAAATTATTTTAATAAAACTCCCTAACGATATTACCAAAGATGCTGAAGACAAAATGATACATACATTGATAGGGCGCATTCTGGCTTATGATAACCATAAATGGGTAGAAGAAAAAGTGCTTTGGCTTAATCAACATTACATTGGCAAACCAATAAAATCTGTGAAGTTAAAGAACAACCGATCTAACTGGGGAAGTTGTTCTTCTGGTGGCAATATCAATATCTCTGTCCGACTTCTTTTTGCTCCGGAAGATGTGCAAGATTATGTGTTAATACATGAGTTGGCCCATCTCAAGGAAATGAATCATACTTCCAGATTTTGGAAAATAGTAGAAGATATTATGCCCGATTACAAGCAAAAGGAAAAATGGCTGAAAGAGAACAACCATCTTTGCAATTTTTAATTGCCTGTTACTATTCCATTATCATAGATATCATCTCATATATCAGAGCAGGTTTTTTTTCACCTTCTATCTCTATTACACAATCCATATAAATTTTTCCACTTCCTTGCTTCACCTCTACCTTCTTGAGTGTTGCCGTCATTCGCACTTTAGATTCTGATTTTACAGGGCTGATAAATCTCAATTTGTCCGCGCCATAGTTGTAGCCCAGTTTAGCGCTTTCTACTTCGTACAAGGTGTAAGACAATTTAGGTAATAATGACAATGTCAAAAACCCATGGGCTATGGTAGACCCTTGTGGCATTTGTTTTTTAGCACGTTCTTCATCCACATGTATCCATTGATAATCTCCTGTTACTTCAGCAAACTGATTGATCATATCCTGTGTTATAGCAATCCATTCTGAAGAAGGAAAGGTGTAGCCTTCCTTGGTTTTTAATTCGGCCAAGTCCTTTACTCTAATCATGTTTATTCTCTTTGATAATTGCTAAAATAGGAAAATGAAGACCAATAGAATCAATCTGATCTCTGAGATCTAAATACTTCAACTGTTTTAATGAATTTCATTGTCATTAAGGCTAATGCTGAGGTGGAGTACTCTGGACTTTCTTTTTTTTAACCCCCATAAAAGTGATGATAAAGCTTATGCCAATTAATATTATAAATGGCTCAAAGCCAAATGTCCATTGTTTTGAAATCCATCCATAATGAAAGGCAAAGAGCAAAATCAGAGCTGTGACAACAGCTACGATGCCAAAAATGGGTTTAGTTAACTTAAACCTAGTTACTGCTAGGCCTATCGGAAAAAGGATGGCAACTCCAGAGAAAGACATCTTCCCCATGGCAAAAATTGTGTCAAATGGATTAAAGGCAATTAACATTCCTATTATTGCCAAGACACCTACTAAAACCCGACCTATCAGCACCTCTTTTTTAAAGTTTATCACCTTTTTCCTCAATGGGATATAAAAATCCCTAGTAAACATCGTAGACAAAGCAAGGAGCTGTGAATCCAAAGTAGACATAAAAGCAGCAATTGCACCTGTCATTATTATAGTTGCAAAAAATTCTGTAGTGTGTTTTTTTAGCATTAGCGGCATTATTTGATCTATTTCAGAACCAGTAAGCTCAGGAAAGCTAATGTGTCCCCATATACCGATCATCACAGGCAATATTGATATAAACATAGGCGCTATGGCATATAAAATAGCTGACTGCCTCAAATTTTTTACATCCTGAGCTATATAAAACCGCATAAAAAGCTGAGGGAACATCGGAATGGCCATCATCCAAAAAACTATCCAACTGAACCACTTTTGAGGGGTATAAAAATCATTGGCACCATTATGTGAAAAAAGTTCTGGCACCAATTCTGCTGCTGTTATATTAGCCGCTGTTATTCCACCTAGATCATGGCCTATTAATACAACACCTAAAACCATAAAGATGATAACAATCAATCCTTGTTTTAGATCGGTTTTGGCAACACTTGTCATGCCACCGATGATAACATAGATGATGGTAAAAACAGTAAGTAAAATAACTGCTAAAGAATATGATATATCTCCATCAGTCATTTTTTCAAGAATATATCCTCCCCCTACAATCTGAAGAGCGAGGTAAGGCAAGGTGAAAACGATCATCACTCCTGAAAATAGCATTGCCAATGACCTGCTACCCGTCTGTCCGTATACAAGCTCAGATGGTGTAATGTATCCATGATCTTTACCAAGCTGCCATACCCGTGTTCCTATTAAAATAATGGTGACACCAGCCAAAGCTGTTCCCAATGCCATTATTACATAGTGGGCATAACCTATTCTATATCCTTCTCCTGCAAATCCTAAAAAATAAAATGCACTAAAATTAGTGGCTATTATAGTAAAAAAGAGGGCTATTGTTTTAAGGTTTCTATTTGCTAAAAAATAAGATTCTGGTGTGGCCGCTTTGATTTTAGCTCCCAACAGGCTTCCGAAAAAGGTAAATCCTAAATAGACCAATAATATAATATAGATCATTCTTTTTCTTTAAATAGATGCTTGTCAAAGTAATAAAGGCCCATCACAAATAAGACATGCACAGCTATAAAATAGAACAACCATAATGGGAATCCTAAAAGAGAAAGGGCTTGCCCAAAGTCAATAAAACTGCTTGCTTGTGTAAGCCCAAGAGTAATAATAAAAAAAATACTCCACCACAACCTTTTCTTCTTCATAACATAATTTAACAATACACTTTAGGTAATTTTTTTATTATCCTCCCCAGTTGTCTCTATCCAAGCTTCTAAACTGTATTGCCTCGGCCAAATGCTCAATGTTTATATTTTCACTTCCAGCAAGATCAGCTCCTGTACGTGCCACTTTTAGAATGCGATCATAAGCTCTGGCTGACAACTGCATCCTTTCCATTGCTTTTTTTAGCAAAATAAGACAAGCTCCATCAAGACCACATGCTTCTTTCACAAGTTTGGTGGGCATTTGCGCATTACAATACACTCCTTCAACCCCTTCAAATCTAGCAACCTGAATTTTCCTAGCGGCAATAACTCTTTTTCGTATATCGCTGCTTGATTCAGATTCCTGACCCCTTTCTGATATTTCATCATAACTCACGGGTGTAACTTCTACATGGAGGTCTATCCTATCCAAAAGAGGACCTGATATTTTATTGAGATACCGCTTTACTATAGCTGGGCCACATACACAGTCCTTATCAGGATGATTAAAATACCCACATGGACATGGGTTCATAGAGGCCACAAGCATGAAAGAAGCTGGAAATTCAACTGATATTCTGGCTCTGGAAATGGTCACCTTTCGTTCTTCCATTGGTTGGCGCATAACTTCTAACACCGTTCTTTTAAATTCTGGCAATTCATCTAAAAATAATACTCCGTGATGAGCAAGAGATATTTCTCCTGGATTTGGATTGCTTCCTCCTCCCACAAGTGCTACATCACTGATGGTGTGATGAGGACTTCTGAATGGTCTCGAAGAAATCAAAGACGAGTTAACTCCAAGATGCCCAGCTACTGAATGGATTTTAGTAACTTCCAAGGCTTCTTGTAGTGACAATGGAGGCAATATTCCGGGTAACCTTTTGGCTAACATTGTTTTCCCTGCTCCTGGAGGTCCAATAAGGATGGCATTATGTCCCCCTGCCGCCGCTATTTCTAGTGCCCTCTTTATATTTTCCTGTCCCTTTACTTCATTAAAGTCAACAGAAAAATAATTTATCTCTTCATTAAATAACTCTCGTGTATCAATGATAGTTCTTTTCAGTTCTCTCTTTTCATCTAAAAATTCTGCGGCTTCTACTAATGACTCAATACCGTACACCTCAAGTTTGTCTACTATAGCAGCTTCTCTTGCATTTTCTTTGGGCAAAAGAATTCCTTTAAATCCATCCTTTCTTGCCTGTATTGCTATAGGAAGTGCACCTTTTATTGGCCTGAGCTTGCCATCAAGAGCTAACTCTCCCATTAATACATAATCACCTATTCGTTCTGTTTTCATTTGCTTGGTAGCAGCCAAAATGCCCATAGCTATGGGAAGGTCATAAGAAGATCCAGCTTTTTTAATATCCGCTGGAGCCATATTCACTACGGTTTTTAAGCGCATCATTTTATACCCTGTATTGCTAAAAGCCGCTTCTATTCTTTGAAAACCTTCTTGTACTGCTTTGTCCGGTAAGCCTACCAGATTATAAAAACTTTGGCTCGCAGCTACTGTACCGCCAGTATTTACTTCTACTATTATCGGTTGTGCGTCAATGCCTTGTACCGCACTCGCAAATGTTTTGACAAGCATATATGCGAATTATTTGAATGGACAAAATACGCTTTTTGTCGGTTGATTTGTTTTGATTTATGGTAAATTATTCTTCCTCTTCATTTTCTACTCCTAGTACTATCAAATCCTCTAGCATTTCTGCAAGGTTAGGTTTGGGCACCATCCCACTTATACGTTCTACAAGCTTTCCATTTTTTACAAAAATAATAGTAGGTATACTTTTTACTTTAAAATGTTGGCTTAGCCCTGGATTGCCATCCACATTTACTTTTGCCACTACTACTCTTTCTTTAAACTCCATAGCAAGCTCATCTACCAAAGGCCCCAATATTCGGCATGGGCCACACCAAGGCGCCCAGAAATCAACTAAGACAGGTAGCTTGCTTGAGGTTACAATCTCATCGAAGTTGGCATCCGTTGCGGTCACTGTGTTTATTGTTTTTTCTTTCTTTTTCCAAAACATATTATTGAACTTAGTTTTAAAGATGGCTCTCTATAAAGCCAGTAAGGCTTATGCTTCTTGACTATTGTCAACTTCTATAATTAAAGGAACATCTAAGTCTGGATAAAATTCATCGTTTTCAATACTATAAAGCATCAAATTCCAACCATTATTCTTAGAAAAATAGTCAGTTAAATCGCTTCCTTTTAGGCTGATAAATCTAATCCGGTCAGCCTCATACCATTCAAATCCAAATACCAAATAGTACCTATTTGGCAAATATATCTGAATCTGTTCTAAGTATTTTAAAAAAAGGGAATCTCCTTGATCGATGAAAGGCTTTATCAAATCCTGAGATAAATTATTTGATGTAAAGACTGTTTCATCCTGTAGATCATATTGTACAACCTCCAAGTCTTTATGTTTACTTAGATGATTCACTCCTTTCTCTATCTCAGGATCCATTCTACTTCCTTCGGTGAGCTTTAAATAAAGGTTAGGATAACAATTATCTTTCAAGACTTGTAATAGCTCTGTACCAAATTCATTTCTATTAATCCCTATTCCTATAAAATCCATCCACTCCATTTACAGCTTTCCATAATTGGTTTAAATGAGTTTGATTTGCAGGAACGTTAGCTCTATTAATAAAAGAAGCTCCGTCTGGGCGAATATTTTGTTGAAATTCAGTAACATTTAATCCATGCCCAGAAGTAGGCTTATGGACTCTAAATAGATCCCTTCCATTCCTCATTACAGTTACATTTCCCCCAAAACTTTGTCTTGTTTGATTTACTAAATTTATATATGTGGCTTGTGCATTTTGAGTAAGAGACGATATATTAGAAACAGGTCCTGTGTAAAGCCCTGTTTGTCTTGCTGCTACCAAATCCAAACCGCCAGGTCCTTGATTAGCTGATGGAATCGCTGGAGAAACTTCTATCTTTACACCAAGGTTATTTGTCACAGTATAAACATCATCACCTGCTGTTGCTGCAGCATTAGTGCCTCCAGTTACATTACTTGGTTTGTAACCAATTCCTCCTGCAATGCCACCAAAAACTGCACCTCCAACAAATCCCCAAAGAGCACCTTGCAACCCAGAACCTAAAGCATCACCAAAGCTAGAATTTTGAAAGTATAATGAGTTCCCTGTATTTTGTAAGAAACCTGCAGATGCTCCTCCTGCTGCACCTGCCAATGCCCCAGCACCTATTGCTCCACCCAAAGAACCTGCTGTACCCATCGCTGCTAAAGATGCACCTCCTGTTGCTGCTCCAACTCCACCTGCTACAGCTCCAATTCCAAAGGCTGCAAAGCCATCTCCACCAGAGCCGAGATTTCCTGAAAACCCTTGATAGAGTAAATTTCCAAGCTTTAGGTTCTCCCATGTCTGAGAGTTATAGCCTACTTCTATTTTCTTCTTATCCAGATTCCTCTTGTCCAGATACTCCACTGCTCGACCTGTCTTGAAGTTCATCCGCAGTTGTTGGAATAGCTTCTCATAACCTGCCTGCCTCTTTGGTAGGTCACTTTTGCTTTTGGTTTCTACGGCTTTGATGCTTGTCTGCCTCTTTGGTAGAATCGTATGACCTAGCATCGTTTTAGCTTTTATGATCGCTCCATGCTTACTCAGCTTCTCGTATTTCATGATAAAGTCGATCTGATCTCCACTACCTGCAGTACAGCTCGTACTAAAGCACGTCTAGGTGTTTGTCTTGGGGTAGATCTGTAGGCTTGGGGTTTTGTCATCGTGCCAGGGGCAGTGGAGGCGGTGGTTGCGGTCGGGGGTGAGGTAGTAGTGGGTTAGAACTTGGGCTATGGATAGCTTTGATTTTATATCTTTTATTTCCATAAAAAAAAGTTTTAATAGAACAAATACGTTCCAAAGGTAACGGATGCTTTCTGTTTATCAAACTTTTTTCGATTTGATTTGAACTATTACGTTCTGTATCTTTGTTCTATATACATTTTATCGTTCAATTTAGATCATATGAGTTTCGGAAGTAGACTACAACAAGCAAGAAAAAACAAAGGCATTAGTCAAGAAGCTTTGGCTAAGTCACTAGGAACTAAAGGTCCTGCTATCGGTAGATATGAAAGGGATGCTATGAAGCCTTCTATAGAAGCCGCTGCTAGAATGGCCGAGCTGCTAGATGTTTCCCTCGATTGGCTCGTTGGCCATACAGATCTTGAACTTGATAACAAAATGATTCAACGTATTCAAGAAGTAACTAAAATGGACTCTAAAAACAAAGAACATGTATTCGCCATGCTCGATGCGTTTATTAGACAAACTAAATTGCAGGGGATGCTGCAGTAGTCTTTAGATCTATCCACGGTTCATACAATGCAGACATTTTTCTTTTTCCAAATCTTCCAAATAGAGTTGTTCTTGTAAACATTTTTCTACTCTGCATATAGTTATGTGAACCTTCATAAATGGTCTTCGATATATAGTCACCTCTCTTAATCTCAGTTACTTGTATTCGACTTGATAACCACATATTTATAATCGAACAAACAAAGTCCACCTGTTCATCTGTATTAACTTCTTGCATTTCAAACACTGAAGCACTCATAAAATAAAGATCAACACTATCACTGAAAGTAATATTAATAGGGATCCTTCTATCATTTGAAGAATATAGTTTAACGACTATATAAGAGTCACTTTCATCATATTCAGAAAGTGTGACATCAACTAAATTTAACGGTATATTCAATAGCGTATTTCTAATAATCGCTTTCATTCGATTAGAGAGTATGCTTTTTTCGAGGCTTTTTCTAAGACTATTTAATGGATTCATTTACTCTGTTTTTACATTTTGGGGCCTATAAACCAATCTATATGCCTACCAGTTCCAACACCAGTTCTAAATACTTGGTTACTACCATTCCACCCCCCCCCCGTTCTAATTTCTCCTGTATTGAATTTTCCTTTTTGTCCATCAGATAAATAAGGACTCTTTCGTCCAAACAATTTACTTCTATAACCAAGCCCTTTACTTCTGAAAAGAGTAGACCCAAAACTTGCAGCCAACTTCGTCGAAGGGGCAGCCAATCCCAATTTCTTCCCAAACCAATATGCTCTTTCCGCTACACTCAATTGAATATCAAATTCACCACTAAATAATGCTGCTCTTCCTTCAGCTGAATGAAATTGTGCAAACTCTGAATCACTCAATTCCCACAGCATTCTACCATCTGGTAAGACATCTGGTCTATTTAAACTTTCTGTAATTGAATGAGCAGCATGATTCAGCCCTCCAGTAATTAACCCTTGTCCTGCACCTTGCAAAAAACTTCCTCCAGCCAATGAACTTCCAACACCTCCTGATAGTCCACCGCCTAACCACTGCTCAAATCCTCCCCCTCCTAAAGCACCAATACCAGATCCTACACCTGAAGAAAATCCTCCTGCAGCTGCTCCACTCCAAAAGCTACCTCCTTGTGCTGCTGACAATCCACCTCCACTTATAGCATGAGCTCCAAACTGGAAAGCTGCTCTTTCAAAACCATTCCCAATTCCTGATGCAACACCTCCAATACCTGAACTTATTCCTCCTCCTATTGCCCCAAAAGCAGCAGCTTGTAATCCACCTTTAAAGAAGTTTTCTCCATTAATGGCATTACCTATTCCATTTGACAAAAAACCTATGGCCGCTCCAATAAGAATAGGACTATCCCCATCTGGGTCAGCATTAGATATCGGGTTGTTGTTCATGGAATTATATGGAGAAAGGCCCTTGGTTACCTCCGCCTTGGGATCTACCTGTAACCACCGCCCCAATGCCGGGTCCAAAACCCGAAAAGTAGCCATATTGAAGTTAAGCCCAAAATCATCCAAATAATCAATACCGTTGTACTGATATTCATTCTCCAAGTTAGCACTATTTTTCCAAGGGCCATACATATTGAGGCCGAACCCATAATAGTGATTTTCCTGCAACACCTCTGTATCTGGTCTAATACTGCCATTGCCATCAACATCGCTAAACATAATATGACTATTGCCCAAGTGATCAGAGAGAATATACTGATCTTTAAAAGTACTGCCATTATAATATGATCTGCCTTCTCCATGACTTACAAATTCTACTACTCCATCGAGCAACTCTACGCCTCCTTGCACGTAATCCTTCGTCTGCATGGGCGTATTGCTTCCTGCTTCAAAGAGTTGTTTTTTAAGTAATCTCCCTGTGGCTTCGTACAAAAAAGTGATCTTGCGACCGTCATCAAAGTCAATCTGATCTATCAGATGAAGGTGGTTGTAAGTGAGGTTAATTCTACGATTGGGGTCTCTTGTTAAATCACCATCGTCGTTGTAAGTATAATCTTCATCAGGATTAGAATAAGAAAATCCTGTTTGGCCAAAACCTAAGTTATTTCCTGATGATATACAGTTTCTGATATCAGCTAAGAAGGTAGTATTAATAGGAACTTCAAAGCCAGAATTGAGCGTAATACCATTTCCTGCTGTGTACTCAGTATGATCATCTGCATCTATTTTATCAGTACTCAACAAATCATTTTTTACGCCGTATAGCCCTGCCAGATTATTGACAGAAGGGATGGTAAAATTGATGAGGCATGGGTCTGCGGTGTCTACTACTTTTTTGAGGCGGTTGCTGCTGCCATTGTTTTCATAGTTGTAATCTAGGTCATCTATATCACTTATGGAGTAGCAATTTCCATTGTCGATGAGTCCTTTTCTGGTAAGTGTTAGGATGTTAC
>JAZGFD010000132.1:0-3199 GCA_036479115.1 Saprospiraceae bacterium
CCTCAGAAGAGATGAAGAATGAAGTATAGGCATTGCCTCGACCATCGAACTCGGTATGCAATGGCCCTAATCCAGCATCTTCGACAACACCACCTACTACTTCTTCAAATTTTAATACCGGTATACCAGCTACTTCTGTTTCGAAACTTTTATTCTTAATAGCATTTATCATTTTAGTGAAAGAATGTACCGTGAGATTGGCGGAAAGTTTACCATTTCCTACAATGTATTCTCCCGTTGGGTCTACATCTACACCATGCGGTGACTTTGGAGTAGGAAGGAAATATACCAATCCAGGACAATTTTCAGGAGTCAGTACTTTTACTTTTTTCTTCATTGTCGATGTAGCCATATGTGTATGATCGTCATATACATTGTGGGCATAGTTGACAGGCATTTCTTTATAATTGCCTTGAGCTATATATTCTTCTGCTTTTTTCCAATTTATCGCAGCGATAAAATCTTTATCGTTTTGAGATGCGGTGACTTCTAGAAGCGTACTTTTTTGTTCTGTATTATAAGTCGTGAAGAATGTCCATCCATGAGACTTACCCTTCCCAGAATGGGCTAAATCATAGTCAAATGCAGGAAGTAATATCTGGAATGCAATCTCCATCGCTCCATCTTCTCCTACACTGATATAAGTGAGCATGCCATTAAATGTTTCGCTATAGCTGTCTATTGCTACATCCTTCTGAGGTATCGGTACGCTGAATCTTGTACCCGCTACGATATACTCCGTATTCTCGGTGGCAAATGGTGAGCTATGATTCCCTCCGGAATTTGGAATTTCTATAATCTCTGCCGTTTCAAAGGTGGTCAAGTCTATTCTTGCTACTCTTGGCGTATTATTACCATTGATGAATATCCATCGACCATCAGTCACTCCATCGGTCTGTGAGAGTTCAGGATGATGCGAATCATCCCACGGTATGAACCCATGAGATGTATTGAGCATAGGTTTTGTCTCTTCGTTAAAACCATAGCCTTTCTCAGCATCCAGTGAAAATACAGGAATAATGCGCAATAGACGCCCCGACGGAAGACCATGAACTCCTATCTGTCCACTGAATCCACCCGACATGAATGCGTAAAATTTGTCATGTTCTCCAGGTGCTACATATACCTGAGATGCTACATCATTAGCTAATAGACCAGAAGGCCCTCCAGATGCATTATCGTTACAACTGCTAGAGAGTAGTAAAAAAAGTGAAAAAAGCATCAACGTCATGAACTGCCAGCTTGTTAATCGTTTCATAGTAGGTATTTTGTTATATCAAAATTTTAATTAAACAACGTCATCAAAATTGTCATTTGTAAATCCAGAGTGGACTCATCTATTATTCATAACAAAAGTGATTCAGGGAATGGTAAATAACAATGATTGTAATCAATCTTATAGCTGATTATAATCATCTTAAAATGATCAATTTGAAAGGAACTTTGTGTCATTATCACCATGCACATTTTATGTTGCGAATTTTTAAAAAAAATAAATAATCACCATGAATAAAGCAATCATTGCTCTTATTGCCTCCTTATTAATCATAGCCTGTGGCGGAGGTCCTGAAAAAGAAAGACCTAGATCTAAAAAGCCAGTAAAAAAAGAACTAGCCAATGATAAAGGCATAGGCGAGATAAAAAATGTAACACTCAATGCACCCCTTAAATCGGATATGGTAGATCGTGGAGAGGCTATTTTTGATATGAAATGCTCAGCTTGCCATCGGAAAACGGGCACCAGAGTAGTAGGCCCGGGTTTTGCAAAAGTTACAGAAAGAAGAAAGCCAGAGTGGATCATGAATATGGTAACTAATGTAGAAGTTATGCTCGACAAAGATCCTGCTGCACAAGCACTACTCAAGGAATGTCTTGTAAGAATGCCTAATCAAAATCTATCAATAGATGACGCCAGAGATGTGCTAGAATGGATGTATGCTAATGATGGTCTAGAAGTATCTGAATAGTCCGAAGTACCATTACATTTAATATTTGAATTCAATGAGTGGTTTGTCAGTGTTATATGACAAGTGGTCTTCTGAAGATTTTTGCCTGGAATGAGGCAAATGTTCTCTAATTTTATCTTTGCAAAATCCGAAGATTTTTTAATAAAATTATGGGACAAAACTTCCAAAAGATTCCAAAGTCACCCATAATTATATCCTTGACAGAGCACTAGATTCTATATCTGTATAATATTCCTATGCCTAGAAAATGGTTGTCCATAGCATTGCTTAATTTTTTCCTTGCAGGTTGTCTTGGCGTACTGATGCGGTTTGCATTTGTATCGGAAGTCTCTTGGATGGACTACCGTTACATTATGCATGCTCACTCACATATGGCAATGTTGGGCTGGTTATATTTGTCTCTATTCATCTTATTAGTTAGCTATTTCCTAGATGCCCATCAGCAATCAAAATCCATATATAAGCGGCTATTTGCATTGACACAAATAGCTGTGATAGGAATGTTTCTCTCTTTTCCGTTTCAGGGTTACGGGTTATATTCTATCACTTTTTCTACACTACACATATTACTTTCTTATGCCTTCGCCTATCGTTTTATTAAGGATTTAGGCAGTAATGGAGACCATCATTTTGCCTCTTTACTCTTTGTAAAGTCGGCTCTAGGTCTGATGATAATATCGACTTTTGCACTGTTTGCTATGGCACCTGTGATGGCTAGTGAGATGAAGCAATCTGCATGGTATTATGGATTGGTACAGTTCTTTCTTCATTTCCAATTCAATGGATGGTATATTTTCGGAATATTGTCACTTTCATTTCGTCTATTAGAATATTGGAATATCATTATTCCAAAAAGAAAAGTTATAATATTTTACAGTTTATTACTTTTTTCATGCCTGTTTACTTTTGCTCTTGCCGTTACTTGGTCTACCCCTGTTTCGGGACTTTTTTGGATTAATAGTCTCGGAGTATCTCTACAGTTTCTGGCGCTAGTATATCTTTTCAGAATGCTGAAACCTTATTATTCCAGCATCAGAAGGAAGTTACAGGGATGGATTCTAGCCCTATTTTCTATAGCGGTTCTATCCTTTATAATGAAGATAGTAGTTCAGTCAGCTGTGGTGATACCATATATTGCCACAGTAGCATATACGATTAGATTGTATGTGATTGGGTTTATCCATTTGATATTATTGGCTTGTATTACAGCTGCCGTATTTGCCTTTGCTTCT
>JAZGFD010000133.1:0-4929 GCA_036479115.1 Saprospiraceae bacterium
GGATATACTTTGTTTTCTCCATTTAAATCTACTAATACTTTTTTGATTGATAATTGTGGTCAAGTAGTAAACAAGTGGGAAAGTGATTATTTTCCTGCAGCAGAAACTGTGCTTTTAGAAAATGGGAATTTGTTAAAAACAGCAAGTAATGGTGTGCCTTCAAATCCTGTTTTTGCTTTTGGTGGTGGTGGTGAATTGATTCAAGAATTAGATTGGCAAGGAAACATTGTTTGGGAATTTGAATATTCTGATTCTACGCATAGAATGCATCATGATTTTTCAATTTTGCCAAATGGCAATTTATTAATACCAGCTTGGGAACTTAAGACAAATGCTGAAGCAATACAAGCGGGACGTGATACTTTACTATTGCCAGATGGGGTGTTATGGGCAGAATATGTGATAGAATTGAAAAGAGAAAGTGGGGAGATAGTATGGGAATGGCACATGTGGGATCATTTAATTCAAGATTTTGATAGTACAAAAGATAATTATGGCATAGTTGCTGATCATCCTGAATTATTGAATATTAATAGAACAGGTGGACCAACAGTTGCAGGTGGTAAAAATTGGATGCATATTAATTCTATTGATTATAATCAAATGATGGATCAAATACTTGTAAATTCATTTTTTCTTAGTGAGTTTTATATCATTGACCACAGTACATCAACGAGTCAAGCCAGTACGCATAATGGTGGCAATAGTAACATGGGCGGTGATATCTTATATCGATGGGGTAATCCAGCAAATTATGATCATGGAAATGCTGATGACAGGACAATTTATGGTGCTCATAATGTCCATTGGATACCTCAAGGATTAGAAGATGAAGGAAAAGTTATGCTTTTTAATAATGGAAATGGTAGGCCAGGTGGAGCTGGTTCTTCGATTGATGTTCTTGCTCCTTTAGTTGATGATTATACTTCTGGGCAATACATTTATGATGTTGGAGTTCCATTTTTTCCGCACAGTTCTGAATGGTCTTATCCGGAGACTCCATCAACTGCTTTTTATTCAAATTTTTTATCTGGGGCACAAAGACTTCAAAATGGGAATACGTTAATTTGTTCTGGAGCTAAGGGGCATTTTATTGAAGTAAATAAAAACAAAGAGATAGTTTGGGAATATATTAATCCTGATATTGGCATTACAGTACTAACACAAGGGGATACTATACCTGTAGTAGGTGGCAGAAATACGAATATCGTTTTTAGAGCTACAAAATATGGAGAAAATTATCCAGGGTTGATTGGTAAAGATTTGACACCTGAATCACCTATTGAAGTATATATAAATGAACCTTATGTGTGTACATTATTAGCAACTTTGGATCCTGTCAAAAGCGTTAATGTGACGATCAGTCCAAATCCTGCTAGCGAAAATGTATTTATAGAAATTGAATCCAATAATATTGATGGTTATGTTTTAGAAATTGTCAATTCATCAGGAATATTGATTGATAGAAGAAATATTAGCCAGTCAATTGACTTAGAATTGGCTAATTATCCAGATGGCTTGTATATAATCAGAATAAACGGGTTATATGCAGGTAGATTCTTAAAAACATATTAATAATATTAGTTGTAAAATTACTTATAATTGAAAAACCAATTAAATCCAAAGCATATTCTTGAAGTAGAAAACTTGCAAATTAGTTTTTATACTGATGGGGTGGAACTTAAAGCTGTAAATGGAATTAGTTACCAATTAAAAAAAGGTAAAACACTAGGTATTGTTGGAGAGTCTGGGTCTGGAAAGTCTGTCAGCTCTATGGCGTTGTTAAAATTAGTACCTACACCTCCAGGTAAGTATAAAGCGGGTGTGGTTAGATTTAACAATGAATCAAAAAACCTATTAGAATTGTCAGAGCGAGAAATTAGGAAATATCGTGGCGCTGAGATAGCCATGATTTTTCAAGAACCAATGACTTCGCTCAATCCATCACACAGATGTGGACCGCAAGTTGCTGAAATGTTGGAATTGCATACTGATTGGTCATCTTCAAAAATAAAATCCTATGTTATAGAATTGTTTGATAAGGTACAGTTACCTGATCCTCAAAGAATATACAAATCATATCCACACCAATTATCTGGCGGACAGCTCCAACGTGTAATGATAGCTATGGCAGTTAGTTGTAAGCCTAAAGTATTAATTGCTGACGAACCTACAACGGCTCTGGATGTAACAGTACAAAAGGCAATAATTCAACTTTTAAAAACATTGAATGTTGAAAATGGAAATTCTACTATATTTATTACACATGACCTAGGAGTAATAAAAGAGATCGCTGACGATGTATTGGTGATGTACAAAGGAGAAATAATGGAAATGGGCGCTGTGGATGATGTATTCTACAATCCCAAGCATCCCTATACTAAAGGACTTTTAGCATGTAGACCTCCAATGGATAAACGATATAAAAGATTGCCGATTGTTAGTGATTTTTTGGACAATGATCCTTCAACTCACAAAGCATATGTAAAACAATTAGAGCAATCAACTCAAGAATATCAAGCACATATAGCGCGTATTGCTAATCGGGAAGTATTGTTGGAAGCCAATAATATTAAGAAGTATTTTGTATCCAAAAAAGATTTTTGGGGCAGACCAAATGAATATGTAAAGGCTGTAGATGACGTGTCTCTAAAACTTAGAAGAGGGGAGTGTATCGGATTAGTTGGCGAATCTGGATGTGGTAAATCAACTTTGGGCAACGTATTGTTGTGCTTAGATAAAGCGACTAGTGGAGAAGTTGTTTTTGAAGGACAGGATTTGTTTTCATTAGAAAAGAATAAGCTTAGAAAATTGCGTAAAGATTTTCAAATCATATTTCAAGACCCTTATTCTTCACTTAATCCTCGAATGACAGTTGGTCAAGCGATTATAGAACCTCTTAAGGTACACAAGCTCTATAGTAATGATAGAGAAAGAAAAGAAAAAGTAATTGAACTTTTGGAAAAAGTAGGGATGTTGCCGGATCATTATAACAGGTATCCACACCAATTTTCAGGCGGTCAACGACAGCGGATATGTATTGCGAGATCATTGGGGCTTAATCCTAAATTTATCTTATGCGACGAGTCTGTTTCTGCCTTAGATGTATCTGTACAGGCCCAAGTATTAAATCTGCTTCAAGATTTAAAGGATGAATTTGATTTGAGTTATATTTTTATTAGCCACGATTTGTCTGTTATAAAATTTATAAGTGATCGTGTGATGGTGATGAAAAGTGGCAAAATAATCGAACAAGGTGATGTAGAGTCAGTAATCAATAATCCTCAACAAGAATATACAAAAATGTTAATCGATTCTATTCCAAAGTAAGATGGCAACTGTACTATGTGTTCCGCAATATTTGTTCTTTAATTGATCTGGATACAATTCTATATGATAAAATGTTTTAATGTTGGTATTGTAATTTGAAACGTTTTCCAATTGATTTCTATAATAATCTGTTATTTATGCTTTCAAAAGTAGATGGCTACACTTTTTTACTATTTTTGTGTATAAAAAATATAATTGATGTTTTCAAAAGCATGTGAATACGGAATTAAAGCTGTGGTATATATTGCGCACAGGTCACAGGAAGGAAATCGGGTGAGTCTGAAGGAAATAGCAAAAGAAATAGATTCTCCAGAAGCATTTACAGCTAAGATTATGCAACAATTAGCAAAAAAGAATATTGTAAGTTCTTCTAAAGGTCCGACAGGTGGGTTTGAAATGGATGAGGAAGCACGGTTAAATATAAATATCAAAAGCATTGTAGAAGTAATAGATGGAGATGCGTTGTATATAAAATGCGGTCTTGGTCTTAAAGATTGTGATGATTCGAGACCGTGTCCTGTGCACCAAAAATTTAAAAAATTACGAGATTCATTGTGTAAAATTCATACAGAATCAACTATTGAAGAACTAGCACAAAAATTAAATGATGATGCTATTCTAAAATAATTTCCTACTTTTTATGTAGTAATTTTACTACTAATTCCTTTGTTAGCTTTCGTCCTTTTGCGTTTTCTTTTAATTTTGAATATGGATATAAAAATTTGCATCCTGACTTCCAATCACTGCATCCGTAGGCAGTTTTTCCTTTGATAATATTACCAATATTACACGATGGGCATTTTGGTGTAGAATCAGAAGTAATATTGGTTTTTGTCGATGTTTTTTGTTTTGGAGATTCTAATTTTAAATTATAATTTTCATCAAAGCGCACTAAGCCTTCTATCTTTTGATTGCCGTTTTTAAATCCTTTTAGATTTGTTGTACATCCTTTTTCTATCAGTCTTAACAATTGATTTTCTGTCATTTTTTTGCCAAAGAATAAAAATGGTAATCTAAAATCACATCCCGATTTCCAACCACTACAGCCATATGCGGAGTTGCCTTTAAGTAATGTTCCTTTGTTGCATTTTGGACAATTTGTTTTGTCAATAGATGATTTTTGTTTTTTACTTCTTGTAGGTTTTGATTTGCCTTTTTTTGATGTACTTTTTACACGATTTGGATCTGTAACGATGGTTCGTTTTGTTTCCATTCTTACTTCTGTAACAAGAGCATCAACCATTTTTTTCATATTGAGGATAAATGCTTTTGGATTATATGATCCTTCGGCAATCTCTCTCAATTGTTTTTCCCATTGTCCTGTCAGCTCTACGGATTTTAGTTGTCTATTATTGATGATTTGAATAAGCGAAACGCCCATATCTGTAGGATGTATTTGTTTTCCTCTTCTTTTAGCATATTTTCGTCTAAATATGGTCTCGATGATTGCTGCTCGAGTAGATGGTCGTCCGATACCATTTGATTTCATTAAGTGCCTCAGCTCTTCATCATCAATAGTTTTACCTGCAGTTTCCATTCCTCTAAGCAGTGTAGCCTCTGTATAATATTTTGGTGGTTGAGTTTTTTTCTCTACAAGTT
>JAZGFD010000134.1:0-7786 GCA_036479115.1 Saprospiraceae bacterium
ATTTTTCACAAAATGAGTTGTTTTGGATGTGATTTACATTTATTGAGATTCGGTGATGCCTGAGTATCAGCTAATTGAAAAATATATAAAGATCGCCAAAAGAAACTTTTTTGATTTTGTGTGTTTCCAGAGTGGGCTCAACATTAGGGGATTTACTTTTACTCTCTTATTATTATAATTGGTAAACTATTCTATTGAAATGAGTACACAGATTAATTTTAAAGACACTGCGATATTAAGTCTTATTACACATCACGTGGGAAATAGCCATTATGAAGATTCATTAATTTTATCTGACGAAACGTCGTCACTATCTGATGAGGCTACAATGGAATATCTCATGGCTTATTTCTTGAGCCAATTCCAACCAGTTGATATCCAAAAATTTACACACACTATTGGCCTTGAAATGAATGAGGTATATAGTTGCATAAAGAATATATTTCATGATGAAAATCAATTTATTCAAGAATCAAAAAATCTGACAAAAATGCTATATCAGCATGCAGTTCATCCGCAAATAAAATCAGGAGAACTGAATGTTGTCCTATTTGAAAATGTAGAATTGGATGGAATATCAGTATCAGCCGTAGGTATTTTCAAATCAGAAAGCAATGTCCCATTCCTTAGAATGGCCACACAAAAACAGGGTTATTTTATTGACCATGAATATGGATTTGATTTGAAAAGCCTCGATAAAGCCTGCCTTGTTTTTAACATAGATGAAAGCGAAGGATACCAAGCTATAACTATAGATAAAAAGAATAAATCCGATGCTCAGTATTGGGTAGATGATTACCTCAGACTCACTCCTATAGCCGATGAATATAATGTAACAAAGGAATTTTTAAGTGTAACAAAAGACTTCTTAACAGATGAACTTCCATCCATTGGCCCTCTGGAAAGAACGGATCAAATAGATATGCTTAATCGCACTATGGATTACTTCAAAGGAAACGAGACTTTTAATAAAGAAGAATTTGAGAATGAAGTATTTCAGAGCGATAATGTGATATCTTCATTTAGAAATTTCGAAGAAGGCTTGGCAGAAGAGCAACAGCCACAACAATCATTTTACATTTCGGAGAAAGCAGTAAAAAAGCAAGCAAGAATATATAAAAGTGTGTTGAAGCTGGATAAAAATTTTCATGTTTATATTCATGGAAATCGAGATATGATAGAGAAGGGTGTAGACGAGGAAGGTAGGAAATATTATAAAATTTACTATGAAGAGGAAAATTGACCCTATCTTGCTTACCAATGCAATAAAAGAGTGTATCGATAAAAGCATATTGTGCTGGCTCGCCACAGTATCTAATGAAAACATGCCCAATGTATCACCTAAAGAAATATTCAATTACTACGGATCAAATAGTATTATCGTGGCGAATATCGCATCGCCACAAAGTGTAAAAAATATTAAACAGAATGAAAATGTATGTCTGAGTTTAGTGGACATTCTTGTTCAAAAAGGATATCAAATTAAGGGGAAAGCTAGCATTGTCAGAAAAGAAGATTCTGGATTTCAGGAAATGGAAAAGATTTTATCTCAAATGACAAAAGGAGAATACCCCTTCTCAACCATTATAAAAATTTCTATCCATCAAATAAAATCGATTATAGCTCCTAAATATATTCTTTACCCTGAAACTACGGAAAAACAACAAATTGAAAGCGCAAAAATTGCATACGGATTTTGAGTGGAGATGAAACAACACACGTGTATAAGAATCTAAGAAAAAGGCATCACAGAATATCAAAAACTAGAACCCCACCCAAAATCATCTATTTTATAAAATTCGACAGTTTCCGTTCAGGCACTACATAAGAGTTTTTTTAGCCAAAATTGATACTACCTGAATAGTGAGTCCACTCCGTAAACAGAAGATTTACATAAAAAGAGTTGTTTTGGATGAAATTTGCATTTTTGGAGATTCGGTGATGCCTGAGCATCAGCTATTTGAGAAAAATGTAAAGTTCGCCAAAAGAAACTTTTTTGATTTTTTGTGTTTCCGGAGTGGACTCAATAGTTACTGTTCTTCTAATTGGCAATAAAATCAATTGCGGCTTCAATAATATTGTCTTTGCCATTACCAAACTCAATTCTCTTTTAATGGTATATGAGTAGCCACAAAATTTGAATATTCATGGACAATGGCTTCAAGCATGTCCTTACCCTGACTTCTCCACCATTTAGGCTACAAAGAATATCACAGGTGTTACACAAGAGAATTTATTTTATTATCTAGCAATAAGGACTTAAAAAAAAACAAATCCAATGGCTAAGCCCCTATCAGTGTCAACATTACTACTGATTGGTATGTCAGCCACTATTATAGTAGGTGCAGGTGAGTATATGCTCCATTACATTCCAGAAGGGCCAAAAGGCGAAATTTCTATGTTAGAAAATGTACCACTCAAACGTGCCAGTATAGGTCATTTTTTAGTGGTTTTTGGAGCCCCATTTTACTTTGCAGGATATTATGGATTGATGAAGTTATTTATGGCAAATAATAGTTTGTTAGCAGGCCTTCTTTTTATTACTGGTGTACTTTCTTTCTCAATAGGTGGAGTATGGGTATCATCGCGGTATTTTGCGGCAGAAGTACTGCAAAAAAGTTCTGGTACCCCTGACTTTTCTTTTTATCTACAATCTTATGAATATCACTATCAGGTTCTGATTTGGGCGTTGAGGATATTAATAGGAATAGTCTCTGTAATTTTTGTTATCCTCATTCTCACTAATCAGCAGGGTTTGAATAAATGGTTAGCCATTGCCAATCCTATAGTACTTCTGGCTTTGATAATGTCATTACTGATCTTGTTCAAACCTTTGGGAATACATGTAGTGCCCTCAGCAATGAATGTGGCTCATTTTATATTCTTTGGCTTGTTATTATTGCAATTAAAAAGATAAACCAATCATGAAAAACTAAATATATCTACTCAGGAGGTACCAATTTTGGATAAAAAAAGTATGCTTTTTGAGAAGTTAGATAAAGAGTAATAATAGTAAAAATATTTTTTATGAAAAAGACATTAATTGGAGTACTACTAGCAATTGTATTATTATTTGCAGTTGGACTATTCTTCTTCTCTACAGATTCAAAAAACCCTTATACAGAAACGGAATGGGGCAAGTTTACAGGAACTTGTGCATCTGAAGAAGTTCCAAAAAACAATTTTGGAAAAAATTTTCACAGTTGTGATTATAGTGTGCCAAAGGAAGAAATACCTGTATTTGAATCGGTTTCTTTTCCATTCCAAAATGTATTCGACAACAACAAGTCGCTCCCAATTATGGGATCAGCAATGATTGATATCGACAATGATGGAGTAGATGAAGTATTTGTAAGTGGTGGCGTTACCCAAGAAGATGCTATTTTCAAATATGAAAATGGAGGTTTTAAAGACATCAGCGCTATGGTGAAACTGCCAAAAAAACCAGTAAATACTACCACTTACGGGGCGGCCTCTTTTGATATGGATAATGATGGTAATATCGATCTGTTTCTTGCAGGAGACTACGGTGTAATCTGGCTTAAAAATAAAGGCGGTGTGTTTACGCTTACCAATCTCAATGTGCCATTAAATGACAAATCAGTGCCATTATCCATTACAATTGGAGATGTTAATAGAGATGGTCATGCTGATATATTTGTGAGCAATTATATTAAAATAAGTGAGATGGAAGGCCAGACAATTTTTAAAGATTTTACTTATGGATCTTCCAGTTTGATGATGATGAATAATGGAGATGACACCTTTTTTGATGCCACCCAAGATTTAGGACTTACCTATATTCACAATACTTTCAGTGCGGTCTTAGTAGACCTTGACAATGACGGCTTTTTAGATCTCGTAGTAGCCTACGACACAGGTGAGGTAAGGACATATAAGAATAATGGTGGCAAAAGTTATAAAATGATTGAGAACCCAATCACCGGAAAATATGCTTATCCAATGGGTATAGCGGTTGGAGACTATAACAATGATGGAAATATTGATTTATTTTTCTCTAATACGGGCTCGTCTGTTCCTACATTTTTAGCAAGAGGAGATTTGGCCAAAGACGATGAATATATTTCAGATTGGATTTTATTTAGAAATGATGGCAATTTTAATTTTACTGATGTTGCCGTAGAAACCAAAGTGTCAAATTTTGAATTTTCATGGGGAGCTATATTTGAAGACTTTAATCTTGACGGCCTGCAAGACTTAGTTGTGGCTGAAAACTACGTGGATTTTCCACCACATAAGCTATTTAAATTACCAGGAAGATTCTTAATACAAAGAAAAGATGGAACTTTCTCAGCTGTTGAAGATCAGGCAAAAGCAATTAATAAAAACTATGCAATTACTCCACTATCTAGTGATTTTAATCAGGATGGTTATCCTGACCTTATATTTGTAAACCTTAATGGAAAAATAAAAGCCCTGATTAATAAAGGTGGTGAAGCTAATTTTCTTGCTGTCAGGTTGCATGAAAATGTTGAAAATGTAGGAGCTAGAATACAAGTAAATAAAAATGACGGAACCATCCTTTCCGATTCATATATACTAGGTGAAGGATTGGCAAGTGATCAGACATCCACTGTTACTTTCGGTCTTGGCAACATTACTTCTGTAAAATCTATTGTTATCAACTACATTAATGGCAATACACATACTATCAATAACCCTGAGATCAACAAGGTGCATCGATTATAAAAGAGGTGACTATTCAGGAGGTTTATATTTTAGCTAAAAGTGGACTCTTTTTCCGCTTCATGTTACCTGATTATTAAAAGAGCTACTTCTTTTAGTAATATTCGCAACTTTTTATGAAATTAAAATGATAAAATTTAAGAGGTATGTCTCAGATATTCAACGTGTTATATCTGAGGATATGTGTTTTCGTTCAGACACTACTTAGTTTTGATGATTATTCATACTTGTGCAATGAATCTATGTGAGGGTGAATCAAGGTAGCATCTAACTAAGAAAATCCACTTAAATTTCTTTTAAAAAATATAAGCTTTCTCCTACAGTCTTGACTGGGTTCAACATCAGCTTCAATCTAGGTCGTGCCGACCGATAGAAGCCTTATTTATTACCATTAGTGATCCGTGTTATTATTCCGAATATAGTTTAATCAACGAACGTTTCTTGTATAATATCTTTGCATTTCTGTATTTCAGATTTTGATAATCGGTCAAATGTTTTTAGTATTCTCGATTTGTCAATTGTTCGAATTTGGTCGATTGCAATCATTCCTTTTTTATCGTTATGCTTGACTTCGATTCTTGTCGGATACTTTTTCAAGTTAGTTGTCATTGGCACAACAACTATTGTTTTCAGAAATTTGTTTATTTCATTCGGTGATACAATTACGCAAGGACGAGTTTTTTTAATTTCGCTACCAATTGTCGGATTAAGATTCACAAGTACAATTGAATATTGTATTAATTCCATTCTTCAAAATTTTCATCTTCGAAGACATCATTGAAGAGTAATCTGTCGTCATTATTTTCACGCATTTTTTCAAAAGCTTTACCCCAGTTTTTTCTTGGGCTATTAATTGGTTTTAGAATTATTTGTCCTTTTTCCAAAATCATTTCAACCTTATCTTTTATATTGTATTTTTCCAGAATCGTTTTACTTAAACGAAGGCCTTTTGAATTTCCGATTTGTATAATTGCTGTTTCCATAATTTTATTTTGTAATTACAAAGTTACTACATATTTTTGAATGCGCAAAGTTTTTTTCGTATTAATAGCAACGGTTTGTATAAGAAAAGTAGCCGATTTCGGAAGTAGAATATTTCAGTTTGCTACAATTTTTAATGCGAACTACAATGCTCATTTTTGCTACTATTTCGCCTATTATTTTTATTCGTTGTGTGTGCCCAGCATGGGTAGCTATCCTTCAAGATAGCTAAATATTCTGGAGGGAGGAAGTCCCTTATGTGCCAGTGTGACGACTGGAAACATTAGTAAGCTACAAG
The DNA here is from genome assembly GCA_036479115.1 of Saprospiraceae bacterium. Taxonomy (GTDB): domain Bacteria; phylum Bacteroidota; class Bacteroidia; order Chitinophagales; family Saprospiraceae; genus UBA7328. The sequence continues at coordinate 5,987 of JAZGFD010000134.1, forward strand.
GGTGTTGGTGGTGACGCCAGATCTGAAAGAAGCAGGACTACAAAAGTCGGTTCTAACGAATAGTGAATGGAGAGTAGTTTCTGAAAGAAACCTAAGACATATTGATGTCTTAGTCAAAGAGAAGAGTGAAGCGGTATGATACAGAGGCCATAAGAGGTGGGTTGAGCAAGCACATCTTTATAAAGCCCAAAGAATACCAAAAGGCTCTATTGGTAGATCTAGTGCATAGGGAACTAAATTCATGCACCCCCCAAAGGCCTTTTGAGCTGACTCGTTGTTGCATAAGCAGTCACTATGCTTAGGCATAGTTTCTGCTTTCGAGCCTAGATTCAGCCCAAAAATTCCCATACTTCGTGCTTGGTGCATTAGGAGTAGATCAAGGACTGGCATATGCATGGAGTCGCACACGAATGGGAGGCTGGGCAGTGGCTAAAAACCCCACGCTCAAGACGAGCATTACATTATCTTGGCTCTGGAACGAAAAATATTGAAAATTCGATTTCCTTCTTTGAAAAATTGCCAAAAGACACAAAATGCATAACAGACAAAAATAGTTACAGGGATTATTTCTAAATAATCACTATTACTATATTGTTTAAACAATATAAAAATAGAATAGAAAATTGCTTGCTGACCTACAATATAAGAATTTGAAACAATGTGTTCAATGTAATTCCTCCCAAATCCTGAAAAGGACATATAAGTTGCAAAAGAAGAAATAGGTATAAAAAGTAAGGTTACATAGGCAAAGTTCTTAGAAATCCAAAATAGCATTGTGGGCATTTCAATACTGTTTTCTAAATCTAATGCTCCTTCCGCTAATCCAGAAACTAAGTCACTCATCCAAGTATTTTCTCCAACAAAACGTGATAAAAAAAATAAAGAGTTGAAAGAGTTAGCAGATAAGCGAATGGTTTGAAATGTTTTTTTCTTTTTCCGTTTAAATATTCCAAAATACTGTTACCTGGTCTTATGAATAATTCTGTTAGCGTATAAAAAAACCATTATCAATTTGTAAAATTCTGGATTTCAGGAAATCGAAAAAATTTTATCCCAAATGACAAATGGAGAATACCCCTTCTCAACCATTATAAAAACTTCTATCCATCAGATAAAATCGATTATTGCTCCTAAATATATTCTTTACCCTGAAACTACGGAAAAACAACAATTTGAAAGCGCAAAAATTGCATACGGATTCTGAGTGGAGATGAAACAACACAGGTGGTCAAGAATCTAAAGTAAAGGCATCACCGAATATCAAAAAACTAGAACCCCACCAAAAATCATCAATTTTATAAAATTCGACAGTTTCCGTTCAGGCATTACATAAGAGTTTTTTTTACCAAAATTGATACTACCTGAATAGTTACTGTTCCTCTAATTGGCAATAAAATCAATTGCGGCTATTACTGCAAGTTCTATTACTGAAAACTCGTAGTCTAGCTTGTTATTAGGAAAAGGAGTTTGGCTAAGAATGCCATCAATAAAACTAATTTTTGGACCCAAGTCAAGACTTTTCAAATTCTTGAAAATATTCCCAAATTTTACTAGTGCTCTGTCAAGTGTTAAATGACGGGTTGGCATTGCGCATAATTTGATCCTGAACGAGGCAAAAAACGCAGTCATAGCAGTAGATATGGCGAGTATTTTTAACAAAGAGCAGGTTCAAAAGATGCCAAAGTTACCCGTATATATGTTCATGACAGTTTACTAGTGTTCTGTCAAGTGTTAAATGAGGGGTTGGCATTGCGCATAATTTGATCCTGAACGAGGCAAAAAACGCAGTCATAGCAGTAG
>JAZGFD010000135.1:0-9597 GCA_036479115.1 Saprospiraceae bacterium
TACACTACTATCGTGATCTCACATCATTCTCCAAATAAGTTATATATTTGACATTTATAAAATTTATATACGTAACACACCCACAACTGTATGAATCATTCATTTATTAAGGATCTAAAAAAATACAATAAAAAATTATTTACAAAAGATTTAATTGCTGGATTGACAGTTGCTGTTATTCTCATTCCCCAGGGAATGGCATATTCTATGTTGGCTGGACTACCCCCAATATATGGATTATATGCTGCATTGGTGCCGATGATTATTTATCCGTTTTTTTCATCATCTAGAGAATTATCAGTAGGTCCAGTTGCATTGATGTCTATTATAATATTAGGTGGAGTATCTGCTTTTGCAAAGCCTGGCACACAAGAATACATTGACTTAGTGCTACTTACAGCATTACTGTCAGGTGTATTACAAGTGGTGTTTGCAGGATTAAAATTAGGCTCGTTATCAAATTTTCTATCCAGACCAGTGATGAGTGGTTTTATATCTGCTGCAGGTGTTATTATTGCAATTAGTCAATTGAAATATCTTTTTAGTATAAAATTGCCGAGGAGAATCTCAATTGTAGAAATGATATCGGATACTGTAAGTCATCTCAACGAGGTCAATATTATATCACTCATAATGGGGTTGTTGGCTATATTTATAATTGTTATTGCAAAAAAAATTCATCGTGCAATACCGTCAGCATTAATAGTTGTAATTATAGGTTCTGTCGTATTAAAAGCCTTAAATCTTGCCGAAAAAGGAGTTCCTATTGTGGGCGACATGCCAAAAGGCTTACCAGATTTTTATTTAGGTTTTTTGGATGCTCAAAAAATAATAATGCTCTTACCTACTGCATTGGTAATTAGTTTAGTGTGTTTTGTAGGAAGTTACTCGATAGCCAAGTCTATAGCTGCCAAGAAAGATAATTATCCAATAACAGCGGACAAAGAATTGTTAGGTTTGGGATTAGCAAAAATTGTAGGTAGTTTTTTTCTTGCCATGCCAAGTACCGGCAGTTTTACAAGATCGGCAATTAACAATGATGCAGGAGCAGAGACAGGATTATCAAGTACGATTGCTGCTATATTTTTAGCATTAACTATAGCTTTTTTCGGAGGTTTGTTTTATTATCTCCCGGAACCAATATTAGCAGCGATTGTGATTACATCAGTATTTAGCTTGATTGATTTTAAAGAAGCCAAAAACTTATTTAAAATTGACAAATTAGATTTTTGGGTATTGGTTATTACTTTTTTTTTCAACCTTGTTTTTCGGGATCGTAAATGGTATTATCATAGGCATAGTTTTGTCTCTTCTTGGTTATGTACAACGTACATCAAAAGCAAACTATGCCGTACTTGGTCAATTACCTGATTGTGATTCGTATCGCAATATCAAACGATATAGTGAAGCTAAGCCTCACAAAAACATACTCATTATAAGATTTTCTCAAGGATTGTTTTTTGGCAATTCTAATGTTGTTACAGATAGTTTAAATACAGAATTGAAAAACTACACTGACACCAAGGGCGTTATTATTTCTATGCCTATCTATACTATACCTGACTCTACGGTAACTAGTCAGATTATTCAATTAATCAAAATTTGCAAAGAAAAAAACATCCGATTAATATTTACAGACCTTAATGGTCCAGTAAGAGACTACATGCACAAAACAAATTTATATAGAGAAATTGGGGCATCAAATTTTCATCTATCAATAAGTGATGCGATCAACGACATAAAAAATAAATTTGAAGGTATCAATAAAAAAACTATATTTACAGAACAAACTAACTATCAAAAATAATTCACTTATTCCATTATTTAATCCGGAATTTGTGATTAATAAAAATTAAATATGAAATATGGATTTGTTATAGACAATCGTAAATGTATAGGTTGTCACGCATGTACCACTGCCTGCAAATCAGAACATGATGTTGCTGTCGGAGTCAATCGTACATGGGTAAAATATATTGAAAAAGGAGTATTTCCTGATTCGAAGCGGTCGTTTTCTGTAATGAGGTGTAACCACTGTACAGATGCCCCATGTGTAGAAATTTGTCCCGTAGAAGCATTATTTGTAAGAGAAGACGGTATTGTTGATTTTGACAATAGACGATGTATTGCATGTAAGTCATGTATGCAAGCCTGTCCTTATGATGCATTGTATATTGATCCCAAAACTAGTACTGCTGCAAAATGCAATTATTGTGCTCATAGGATAGATATTGGGCTCGAACCAGCATGCGTCAATGTATGTCCTACACACGCTATTATTTCTGGAGATTTAGATGATCCACATTCCGAAATTTCTGTATTAAAATCGAGACAATCGGTACAAGTACGAAAGCCAGAAAAAGCAACAGAACCTAACTTATTCTATATTGGTGGTGATGAAGCATCATTAACACCAGGTACTGCTCAAGACCATGCATCATTATGGAATTCTCAAACATTGGGCGTTGGTCATTATGCAAAAGAGGCAGAAAAATTAGCATTCAGTAACCCAGATGTTATTTCTGCAATACAAGAGAGCAATCATAGAAGTGAAGGTAGTGGAGCGGAATATGTGGATATATTAAAAGGGAAACCAAGAAAATCATATCAAGCACCAGACAAAGGTATAATGTGGGGATGGGAAGTATCAGCATACGTGACTACAAAAGCTGTTTCTGCAGGTGCATTTTTAGTCATGTTTTTAGCTTGGATATTTAATTTTGCACCAGTTATTGATCAGTCTTACTGGTGGGCTCTAATTTTAGGATTAGTATTCTTGGGACTTACAGGATTATTCTTAGTTATGGATCTTGACAGACCAGATAGATTTCTAAATGTATTGCTTAGACCACAATGGAGGTCATGGCTTGTAAGAGGTGGATATGCTATTACTGTATATGGTGGTTTACTATCCGTACTTGCACTTTCTAAATGGTTTGACTGGACAACATTCCAAACACCATTATTATATATAACAGCGATTATTGCAATTTTGGTAGCTATATATACAGCATTTTTATTTGCACAAGCTAAGGCAAGAGATTTTTGGCAAAGTCCAACATTGATTATTCATATGTTGGTACATAGTTTTATGGCAGGCGCTTCGGCATTTGGTATATTATCACTAATTGCTGATGATGGTTCTTCATGGTTAGGATTTCTAAAAGCTGTATTAATCGGTGCTATATTAGTAAATGTGGCAACAATAATAATGGAGATCACTATTTCTCATCCTACAAAAGATGCAAAAGATACAGTACACATGATTACTTCTGGTAGGTATAAATCTTTATTTTGGGGAGGAGTTATGCTTTTTGGAAATATTACTCCATTACTTATTCTTTTTGGATTAGGGACATCTTCAATGTCATTAGCAATTGCAGGAGTGATTACACTCATTGGAATCTATATTACTGAAAAAATATGGATAGAGGCACCACAAAGAATTGGATTGACATAGAACAGAAATATTAACAACTAAAAAAACATTTTAGAAGATTCGTGTAAATATGAATTTCTAAAAATCATAAAAATAATATCATGGGGCAAAAGAAACCATCATTTATAGAACAAATAGCTCAAAAGCTTAAAATCATACCTGATCTCCATAATGATATGGGAGAAGGAAGAGGCAGCTTAACAGAACCAGGATACCTTACCAATTTTCCGCCACCGGAAGATTGGAATGACTGGGTAGAATATGAAGCAAAATCATGGCCAAAAAAAGATAAAAAGCACTATTCGATTGTACCTACTACATGTTTTAATTGTGAATCTGCTTGTGGTCTTACTGCATTTATAGATAAAGAAACGAATACAATAAGAAAACTAGAAGGTAATCCATATCACCCTGGTAGTAGGGGGCGTAACTGTGCAAAAGGACCTGCAACAATCAATCAATTGACTGATCCAGATAGAATATTATATCCATTAAAAAGAAAAGGACCAAGAGGGTCTGGTGAATGGGAAAGAGTGACATGGGATGAGGTATTGGATGATATCGCTGGCAAAATAGAAAAGGCACTTAGAGAAGGTAGACAAAATGAAATCGCCTATCATGTAGGAAGACCTGGAGATGAAGGATTTACTAATAGAGTGCTGCAATCATGGGGAATAGATGGTCATAATAGCCATACTAATATATGTTCTGGTGGAGCAAGAGCTGGATATGCTATGTGGTATGGACACGATAGACCTTCTCCCGATCATACCAATGCGAAGTTTATCCTTTTGATATCAGCGCACTTAGAAAGTGGTCACTATTTCAATCCACATGCTCAACGTATATTGGAAGGAAAAATGAAAGGTGCGACACTTGCTGTGATGGATCCCCGGTTATCTAATACTGCTAGTATGGCAGATTATTGGATGCCTACTTATCCTGGATCAGAAGCAGCAGTAATGCTTGCTTGGATCAAAATCCTATTGAATGATGGCACTTACAATAGGGAATACATGGAAAATTGGGTCAACTGGGAAGAATACATGGAAAAAGTTCATCCAAAAGATGCCCAAACATTTGAAAACTTTATAGAGAAGTTGAAAATTGAATATGCAGAATTCACACCAGAATATGCAGCTGCAGAAAGTGGTCTAAAAGCAGAAATGATAGTAGAGATCGGTAAAAAAATTGGTGCTGCGGGAAATAGGTTTGCGTCACATACTTGGAGATCCGCCTCAATAGGTAATTTAGGAGGTTGGGCTGTTTCGAGAGCATTACACTTCCTATCAGTTGTAACTGGTAGTGTAGGTAGTGTAGGAGGAACTGCACCTAATAGCTGGAGTAAGTTTAAACCAGAATTATTTGATGTGCCACCTAAGCAAAAATTTTGGAATGAGTTGCATTACCCAGCTGAATATCCATTAGCTTTCTTTGAAATGAGTTTTTTATTGCCGCATATGTTAAAAGAAAAAACAAGGGGTAAAATGGATGTTTACTTTACAAGAGTATTCAATCCTGTGTGGACTTATCCTGATGGATTTACATGGATAGAGGCATTAACTGACGAGAGTATGTTTGGTTGCCATATAGCATTAACACCCACATGGAACGAAACGGCATATTATGCTGATTACGTCCTACCAATGGGACACAGTGCTGAGCGTCATGATATCAATAGTTATGCTACACACAGTGGAAAATGGGTTGCATTTAGACAACCAGTATTGAGAGAAGCAGCAAGACGAGAAGGAAAGACAGTAGAATTTACTTATGAAGTTAATCCTGGCGAAGTATGGGAAGAAGATGAATTTTGGATTGAATTATCATGGAGAATTGACAAAAAAGGAGATTTAGGAATCCGAGATCATTTTATGTCTCCATATAGAAAAGGAGAAAAAATCAACTTAGACGAATACTACCAATACATATTTGAAAGAATCAAAGGATTACCAGATGCTGCGAAAAAAGATGGCTTTGATGGACAGTTCGCAGAATTGGAATATATGAGAAAGTATGGCGCATTCTTAATAGATAAGCATACTTATAATATGAATGAAAAAGAAGTTTCTGAAATTAAACTTGAAGGATCTACAATTGACGAAAAAACAGGAGTAATCTATAAAGATGGTAAAGATATTGGAGTAATGGTCAATGGTAAAGCTTGTGAAGGTTTCCCTACCCCATCACGTAAAAATGAGTTTTATTCTCAGATGATGGTAGATTGGAAATGGCCAGAACACGCAATACCAGGGTATGTAAAGTCTCATATTCATCCTTCAAAATTGAATAGAGATAATGATGAATATTGTTTAGTTCCAAACTTTAGATTACCTACACTTATTCACTCTAGAACAGGGAATGCGAAATGGTTAATAGAAATCTCTAACAGAAACCCAATATGGATGCATCCTCAAGAAGCAAACAAATTTGGATTTAGCACTGGAGATTTAGTAAAAATAAATACAGATATTGGATACTTTATAGATAAAGTATGGGTAACACAGTCTATCAAACCAGGTATCGTCGCATGTTCTCACCATATAGGAAGATGGAAACGACCAGAAGATAAAATGGGTAGTAGATGGGCAAGTAATACTGTAAAAATCGAAAACAAAAATGACGGAACTTGGTCAATGTCTACAGTACGTGGTATTGAGCCTTTTAAAAGTGATGATGCTGATAGCTCTAGGATATTTTGGACTGATGGTGGCGTGCACCAAAATATAACGCACGCAGTACATCCTGACCCAGTATCTGGTCACCATGCATGGCTACAAAGAGTAAAAATCGAAGTGCCAGGCCCAAATGATAAATATGGTGATATATCTGTAGATACTAAAAAAGCATTCGAAAACTATAAAGAATGGCAAGCGATGACTCGACCAGCTCCTGGACCTAATGGTTTAAGAAGACCACTATGGTTAAAAAGAGCAGTGAGATGTGATGATAGTGCTTACTACATGGAATAAAACATAAAGTGAATAAAAAGGGGCATCAATATATCAATTGGTGTCTTTTTTTTAATTAAAAAGATAATATGGGCGCATTAATTGGAGTTATTTTACATGCAATAGGTGGTTTTGCTGCTGGAAGTTTTTATATACCATTTAAGATGGTAAAAAAGTGGAAATGGGAGTCAGCATGGTTTGTATTGGGAATAGCTGCTTGGCTATTATCTCCTATAATATTTGCATCATGTACAGTATCTGATCTTGGAAACGTATTGATGTCTGCCGATTCAGAGACTAATATGTGGACATTTGTATTTGGAATGTTGTGGGGAATTGGTGGTCTCACTTTCGGATTATCAATGAGATATTTGGGCGTTTCTTTAGGTATGACAGTTGCATTAGGATTTTGCACCGCATTTGGAACAATAATTCCTCCGTTGTATAAAGGAGAATTGATGGGTTTACTCAATACTCCTGAAGGGAAATTAACAATACTAGGAATCATTCTATGTCTTGTGGCTATAGCTATAGTCGGATATGCAGGAATGAGAAAAGAAAAAGAGGAAAAGTTAGCTGGCAAAAAAAATGAAGCCGTAGAAGAGTTTGATTTTAAAAAGGGAATATTAGTAGCAACAATATCTGGAATTCTCAGTGCTTGTTTTGCATTTGGATTGGAGGCAGGAGCACCTATTGCTGATGCTGCGCTCAAAAGTGGTACAAAAGATTTATTTAAAAACAATGCAATTCTTATATGGATACTATGGGGTGGAATAACTATAAACGGGTTATATTCATTGTTTTTAAATTTTAAAAACAAATCGTTTAGTGATTATACTGATAGTGATGCTCCACTTACAAAAAACTACTTATGGGCAATTCTTGGAGGAGTAACTTGGTATCTACAGTTTTTCTTTTACGGAATGGGTACAACTTTCTTAGGCAAAGATTTTGAATTTGCTAGTTGGTCTATCCATATGGCTTTCATCATATTATTTAGTAATGTATGGGGAATATTATTTAATGAATGGAAAGGAGCATCTTCTAAAACGAAAACTGTATTAGGTCTAGGATTATTTGTAATATTGTTGTCTATTATATTAATCGGACTTGCAAATACACTTGCAGGTTATTTTTAATCAACAATAATTATTGTTTTATGGCAAAAGTAATCACGTTTGGAGAGATAATGCTCAGACTTACTCCTCCAGGATACAAGCGATTTTCACAAGCTTCACAATTTGAAGTTATCTATGGTGGTGGAGAATCTAATGTCGCTGTTTCTTTAGCTAATTATGGTTTAGATTCACATTTTGTTACACGACTGCCTGAAAACGATTTGGGAAAATGTGCCGAAATGGAATTAAAGAAAAGAAGTGTCAATACAGATAATATAGTGTATGGTGGTGATAGATTAGGTATATATTTTTTAGAAATGGGAGCTGTCTCAAGAGGCAGCAAAGTGGTCTATGATAGAGCTCATTCTGCAATGTCAGAAATCAAAGCAGGTATAATTGATTGGGAAAAAGTATTTATAGGCGCTACTTGGTTTCATTGGACAGGCATAACACCTGCTATCTCGCAAGGAGCTGCTGATGCTTGCTTAGAAGCTATTCAAATAGCAAATAAAATGGGTATTACAGTCTCTACAGATCTTAATTATCGAAAAAAATTATGGAAGTACGGTAAACAACCATCTGAAGTTATGCCAGAATTGGTGAAAGGATGTGATATAATCCTTGGTAATGAAGAAGATGCAGAAAAGCACTTTGGATTACATCCTGAAGGCTTAGATGTACATAAAGGTGGTATCGTGAAAGCCGAAGCTTATTATTCAGTTTTAAAACAATTGAAAGAAATGTTTCCAAGGGCTAAAAAAGTAATTACTACACTTAGAGGTTCTATCAGTGCCTCGCATAACACTTGGTCAGGAGTAATGTACGATGGAGACAATTTCTATGAAGCACCGACTTATCAAATTACACATATTGTAGATAGAGTTGGTGGTGGTGATAGTTTTATGGGGGGATTGATATATGGACTAATAAACTATAAAACAGATCAACAGGCATTAAATTTTGCAGTAGCCGCTTCTTGTCTTAAGCATACTATCTACGGAGACGCAAATCTTGTAACTGTTGACGAAGTGGAAAAATTAATGTCAGGCGATGCTAGTGGACGTGTGAGTAGGTGATGATGTTTTTTTTTATTCTAAATATCATTTTTTAAAAGATATATAATTTCTATTTTAATTTCCGCTTGCCACTCGGGCGTTTATTCTTTTTGTCTAGTATCTTGCAGATGGCTGTATATTTGTATTTTATTCTAAATATCTTTTTTTAAGGAAATATATTGGTTTTATTATTATTATTTCCACTCGCCGTTCGGGCGTTCATCTTTTTGCCTTGATGCAAAAAACGAACCAAAAAAAATCAAGTCTTGTATGAGCTCTTAACGCTCCTACCCTAAAAGCTAAACAGAAAAAACTCGCATTTAATATTGTGACTTTGTTGTGCATTATTGTTGCTCCTATAGTGTATTACGCATTAATAGAAAGTTATCCACTCACACACTTTTCTGTTCTTTTCGCTTTTGCCTCCCTAACGCTAAGCTCATAAATGACGGTCTGGTGCAATTAACAGTAGTTTTTTTTTAAATTCCTAAAGGTCATTTTAAGTTCATTCGAAACCGAAACAATGCATTCGCATTGCGAATACCTTATAATATCCCAAACAAAGATACACCCAATCCACTTAAAATCTCATCTAAGTCCACATCTAAAAGCGGGCTGCCCGTGCGAAAACGAGGGTGCGGAAGCAGCATTGCAGCATAGCATTTTTTCGGACTAGATTTTTTTTGTTTCGTATTTTTTATCAATGAAAAAGGCTAACAACACTCGCTAACGCGATTTCTTCATTAGAGCACTTTCGTACTCTACTCCCAAAGGAGTTCATTCAGTCATATCTGGAAAGACAGCAACTAAGAAGAAAGTTTAGTTTGTATCTTGCAGATGGCTATTTGATATTGTATTTTATTCTAAATATCTTTTTTTAAGGAAAAAAATTGGTTTTTTTATTTTGATTTCCACTCGCCGTTCGGGCGTTCATCTTTTTGTCTTGATGCAAAAAACGAACCAAAAAAAATCAAGTCTTGTATGAGCTCTTAACGCTCCTACCCTAAAAGCTAAACAGAAAAAACTCGCATTTA
>JAZGFD010000136.1:0-7386 GCA_036479115.1 Saprospiraceae bacterium
ATTTTTTGTAGCATCCAACGATCCTGTTTTACTAATTCTTAAATTCACTGTTTTCCCTGAAAGCCCATCAAAAGCCGCATAAGGATCATTACTAGAGTCAAGAGAAATACCGTTAACGCTTAATATAAAATCACCTTCTTTAATTTCCATTCCAGGACGATCGAATGGTGATCGCACTTCTGTATCCCAAGGAGCTGGTCTTACAATTCTCTTTATTCTATATTTATTATCACTTAATTCCCAGTCTATACCAAGATAACCTGTTTGAATTTGCTTTACAGTTTCTCTATCTCCACCTCCCGTATAAGTATGTCCGGCACTCAATTCTGCTTGAAGATTAGATTGAATGTTTGTAACATCCCAACGAGTCCGAGCATCTTTAATTAATGCACCGTATCGATTTTTTAATTCATCCCAATCTACTTGCTGCATATCTTTATCGTAAAAGAAATCGCGATACCTTCTCCAAGTATCAGTAAATATTTGTTCCCATTCTTCTCTTGGATTCCATTCCATGACTAAATCATTTGTAGGAATTGGATCTTTAATTTTTTGATCAGCATCAGGTTTAATAATCCCATATTTACCTCCGCTTTTTACAATTATATTTTTTCCATCCGAGCTTGGTGCAACCCCTTGAAGGTTATCAATAACTGTTTTTTCTACTCTTTTCTCTAGGTCGAAAAATTGTAGTTTAGGTTTCTCGTTTGACGTGCCTGTATTTGGAAATCTTTGGTAAACAACTTTATTTTCAAATGACATCAATACTCCGAAAATTCCAGGATCAGAAGGTAATAGTATGATTCTACTTTCAATGTCATCCCAATCAATTTTCACATTTAGCTCAGATTCCGATTCTTCCTTTTCTTCTTTTTTGTCTTTGCCTTTTTTATCGGAAGCATCCTTGTTTTTTTCTTTATCTAAGGGCTTTAGAACATCGTTTTTTGGACTTAGTAAGTAAGGAGCATCTTTTGTTAAGCTTATTGCTGCGAGTTGTGAATTATTAGGGTAAATCCAAGTTCCATCGCCTAATCCACTATAGGCTGAATTGAAAGTTCTATCAGTATAATAGTACAAATAAGATCCGTCCGTACTAAAAACTGGACTAAAATCTGAATAATACCCACTAGTTACTTCATGTACTTTATTCTCATTAAGACTATACATAAATAATGCATTATTTTGATTGTCTTTTGTTTTAGAATAAGTAATCCATTTTGAATCTGGTGACCAATTTAAAGTAAAATATGAACGCCCTCCATGTCCAATATTATAATTGTTTTCATCAACTTTTTTCACATCCTTTTTATCTAAATCAATAATATTGATTTCATTTTTTTCATCAATGAATGCTATTTTCTTACTATCAGGAGACCAATATAAATTATAACCAAAACCTCCATTTATACTAGATAATTTAATTGGGTCTGAATTATTACGCATATTTTGAATGTAAATTTCATTTTCTCCAGAGCGATCACTCCAATAAGCAACATTATTCCCATCAGGAGACCAAGATGGGTTTCTGTCGAACGCTCCGCTAGATTGCGTTAAATTAACTACATAACCATCTTTTACAGGAACACTAAATAACTCACCTCTTGCTTCAAAAACAATACGATTTCCACCAGGAGCTACTGTCATATTCTGAATGTTACTCCCTACATTTTTGAGTTGTGTAAGCTCAACAGAAAGATCGCTAACAATCGTTACATTAACTTTTTTATAAGCCTCAGTCGTCAAATTCATAATATAAAGTTCTCCTCCAGTTTCAAAAACCAGTTCATTTGTATTGGCAGACATATAAGTAATATCAAAATCAGTAAACTTTGTGATTGGTTTAGAAACTCCAGAATTTGTATTGTGTACCCACACATTACGTCTCATCATTGCATCTTGGTCAGAGAGAAAATAGATGTTATTTCCTGCCCAAGATGGTTTGCCGTCATTGGCAACATTATTTGTAATATTAACGGCTTTATTGTTTTCTAAATCGAATATTAAAACATCAGAAGTAAGGCCTCCTCGATATCTTTTAAATGGGTAATTTTCAGTAATTTTTGTGATATATGCTAATTTGTTACCATCGGGTGAAAAGCTAGCAAGCTCTCCATATGGAACATCTAAACGTTCTGGTATTCCGCCTGTTTTAGAAACTAAGAAAAATTGTCTTACTCTAGGAGTTCCCATTTCTCTTCTAGAAGCAAATAAAATACGTTCGCCATCAGGATGCCAATCTAGCATTCGATCTGGATAAGACGCATACGTTATTCTTTTTGGAACACCGCCTTTTGATGGTAAAGTAAAAATATCAAGGTTCCCATTGTAACTCGCTGTATACGCAATTTCAGAACCATCCGGAGAAAACTTTGGATAGGATTCTTCACCTGGAGAATGTGTCAATTGAACAGCTAGACCTCCGTCTTTAGACATAATCCAAATATCTCCACCATACACAAAAGTGATTTGAGTTTCAGATACATCAACATATTGCATAAGCTTAGCGCTAATTTGACTGAATGAAGTTAAAGTTGAAAAGACTAGAAGTAACGTAATTAATTTTTTCATGATAATTTTTTTAAGGTAAAATTTTTGTTATAGATATTTTATATTAGTACACAAAGGTTTGTATAAGAATAGTAGCCGAATTCAGAAGTAGAATCTTTCAATTTACTACTAAATTTTATGCGAACTACAATGTCCAGATTTACTGCTATTTCGGCTATTATTTTTATACGTTGTTATAGGCTTTATTCATCTAATAAGTTTTCTTTTAAAAACAATGCGATAGCTTCTGTCATCCGGTCTATATTTTCTTTTTTTCTAAACCCGTGACCTTCGTCCTTAGCCAACATGTACCACACGATCCCCTTATTGTCTCTTATGGACTTTACCATTTGTTCTGATTCAGTAGCTGGGACACGAGGGTCATTTGCTCCTTGAATTACAAAAAGAGGTTTTGTGAACTCATCAACGTGATTTGTTGGTGAAATTGATAATAAATATTCTCTCATTTTCGGGTCTCTTTCATCACCATATTCCGCTCTCCTTAAATCTCTTCTATATTCTTCTGTATTTTCTAGAAAAGTAACAAAATTGCTTATTCCTACGATGTCAATTCCACATTTCAATTTATCATTGAAATTATACATAGAAGATAATACCATGTATCCCCCATAAGAGCCACCAAATACAGCAATTTTATCTTTATCAAACTCTGGCTTTTTCTCAATCCATTCTAGTAATTTACCGATGTCTTTAACTGAATTTTCTCTGTTAAATCCGTTGTCAAGTTTCAAGTAGGTCTTTCCATATCCTGATGATCCTCGAACATTGGGAGCAATAACAGCAATACCCATTTCATTTGCTAGATAAGCATAGAATGATGAGAAATAAGGAGTATGTTGACCTTCTGGACCACCATGTATGGAAATCATTACCGGCAGCGGACCTTTGGTATTCTTCGGTTTATATACAAACGCAGGTATTTTCCTTTTTTTCCCATCTACTTCGTCATATGTTTCAAAATTAATGAGTTCGGGTGTTGGAAATAAGCTTGTATTTAAACCTCCAACTTCACTCGTCGTCCATCTTTTGGTCTTTCTTGTGTTAAGATCAAGAGAATATACATCACCAGGTGTTTCTGTGGTGTTCAGTACCATGGCTAACTCCTCACGCGAGGGGTGAAACTTGAATGAATAGATTTGACCAATAGGTAAATTCGAAACTTTTTTGTATTTATTAGACTCAAGATCCATCAAATACAACTGGCTAAATCCGTTTTCGTTTACAGTAAATGCTGCTTTTGTTCTTGATTTATTCATGGCTCCTTCTTCAATATCCCATGCAATATCTTTTGTGATGTATTCTATTTTCTTTGTTTTCACATCGTATTGAACCAAGGTATTAAATTCTGTTCCTAAGTTAGTTGTTGCATAAATTTTTTCCCCTGTTTTGTTCCAGCCACTAACTAAAAAAACCGCTTCAGTTTTGTCATCATTAATTTGGGTTAATTCCTTTGTTTTTAAGTCTAAAATGTAGGAATTGGATTTTGTGCTAGATAAATATTGAAGCACTAGTAATTTACTGTCATCTGGAGACCAGTCTGTTGCAACCCAATAACCGCCACCGCGATCAATTTTTATAACAGCTGTTTTTGGTGACTTCATATCTGATACATAAATATCAAAATCTTTCTTATTTCTTCTTGAAGACGTAAAGGCAAATTTTTCACCGGAATTTGACCATGTGATACCAAAATTAACAGACGCTCCGTCACTTAACATTTTAGAAGTTCGAGTATTCATATCATACCAGTAAATTTGAGAAAATTCATTTCCCCCAGTATCTTTTGAGAAGAGGAATCCATCGTAGTCTGGAGACGGACAAAAAGAACCATTAGAAACAGGTTCATCAAAAAATGAAATTTGATTTCTGGCTGCACCCGGACTGGTTATGGTATGTAATTGTGATGTATTTCCAAATCTTGTTGAGATTAACATACCGGCATCATTTGGAAGCCAATCAGCAAAAGATGCAGATCTTGTGCTCTGATATTGCTGTATTCTTGTTTTGATGTTTTCAGGGACTTCAGGTACGTCCTCTAAAATCATATTACCAACTTCTCTACGGTTTTGAGCTTCAACGGAATTGAAAGCTATTAGTAATAAACAAATTGTAATTGCTTTTAGGCGAAAATTGTAATGTTTCATAATTTATAGATTTAATTTGTGGTTATTTTAATATTGTCCATAACGCTAGTCCATGTGCCGTCCGACGAAAGAGGATGAACATCATGTACAATGTTGTACAGAGTTTTCAATTTAGGCAATTTTTTCCATTTTTTTTCGTGTATTCATTAATGCTGCATTTCTGAAACTTTTATTTATTATTCTTTCAACCTATTAAGGTTTATTATATGCTTCTTGATGCATAGCAAAATGATTCGATAACTTACGATTGTTTTTTTCATAATTTTATTTTTAATATTAATGGATAAAATTAATTTTTTATTATTCAGGTTTATGGACTTCAAGTTCAATTTCTATCAAAAATTCTGGTATTGCCAATTCTTTTACTCCAAGCCAAGAACCTGTTGGGAACATTTATCAGTTCGATTTTTCCTTCATTGATGATCTCGTGCCAGACCGATGCATTCATTTTCAGGTCTGCTTTCAGTTGTTTGTCAGCTGATTTTAATTGCTTGCATTGACCGAAAGCCTCGTTTGTTATAGAAGCAAATAATAATATTGCCAATGTACTAACTATTAATAATTTAGTCTTTTTCATAATTAGATGTTTTTATTTTTGTTATAATAGAGATAAATATTTCAGGAATTATTTTTGACGAGCCCTAAGTTAAAAGCAGCTTCATCCTGTAATTAATACTTTTTCATTGTTCGATTTTTGTGAATTCATGTGACAAAACTAAAGGTTAATAAAGAGATCATCGAGTCATATTGTCCGAATGACGGGTATTGTTGTCCGAATGGCGGGTATTATTGTCCGAATAGAGTAAATGCTTTATTTTCTGTACTTTTGTTATATGAAAGGACAAATTACATTCATTATTCTTTTGTTAATAAACTCATTGCTATTGGGACAAACTCCAAAAATGGATAGTTTAGAACATTTACTAAAGACCGAAATAAGCGATGAGAGGAGAATACAATTGTTTGAAAAATTGGTTGGTTTGGCTTTTAATTACGACATAAAATTAGCCTTAGATTATGCTAGGAGAGGGGTTATTTTTTCGGAAAAAATAGAGGACAAAAACTGGCAGCCACAATTTTATGAAATGCAGGGGCGAATGCATGCGAATCTTTTAGAACTCGATTCTGCTACACTTTTTTTCAACAAAGCCATATCTGGCTATACTACTGTTAACAATAAAAAAGGTCAAGCCACTACCACATTTAAAATAGCCTGGGTACATAGGAAAAAGGGAGAGATTGATAAAGCAATGGCTGCCGACCTGAAAGCTTTGAGCCTGATGGAACATTTAGGTGATCAAAAAGGCATTGCCAATGCACTTGGCAGGGTCTCGTCGGATTTGACGATTCAAGGGCAGCTGGGAGAAGCATTGAAATACGCTCAAAAGGCTATTGATATTTGTAAAAATAGCGATTTTAGGGACGAGCTCTATTATGCCTTTATATCGGCTGGAGATGTTTGTATCGCAGATGATAAACCTGCACTCGCACTGGAGTATTACAACAAATCGCTTGACTTAGCCCATGAATTGAAATTTGGATTTGCTAGTATAGCTGACATTATTAATAGTAGAGGTAATGCTTTGAAACGGTTGGGACGATACAATGAAGCATTGGAAGATTATTACGCTTGTTTGAAAAATGCAAAAATGGCAAATTATCCAAATGCCATTGCTGTTGCTATTGCCAATCTAGGTGAAATAAATCTGCTTTTAGGCAATTACCCGGAGGCATTATTCTTTCAATTAAAAACCATAGCATTACAAGAAAAGGATGGGGATTTTTCTAATCTTGTTGAGAATTACCAGCACGCCAGCACTATATATGAGCATTTGGGTAATTTCGAACCTGCTCTAGAATACCAGAAAAAAGCTTTTTTACTTCGTGATAGTACGGCTTCCGTTAAAAGTGATGTGGCAATTTCAGAACTCCGCACTCAATACGAAACAGAGAAAAAAGAAACAATAATTACTTCTCAACAAGCGGTCATTTCGCAACAAAACTTAATCAAGTGGTTGGGTTTAGGCTTAGCAGCAGTTTTGGCATTTTTGGCTCTTAGTTTTTATCGAAACCTAAATATACGAAAGAAAGCCAATAAACTGCTTACCAAAAAAAATGCGGAGAATGAGCTGCTGCTTAAAGAAATTCATCATCGTGTTAAAAATAATCTCGAAGTAGTATCGAGTCTCTTATTATTGCAATCATCACAAATAAATGATCCAAACATCAAAGATGCCATGCAGGAAAGTCAAAATCGCGTACATTCTATAGGAATTGTACATCAAAAGTTATATCAGGGTGATAATCTGGCAGCTATTGAGATGAAAGATTATTTTATCAACCTAAGTGAAAGTATTCTTGATTCATTTGGTATGAAACAACGGGTTAAAATAGCATGTGTCATGGAGGAATTAGAGGTTGATATTGATACCGCTGTACCTCTTGGCCTTATTGTCAATGAGCTATTAACAAATACTCTTAAATATGCATTCCCCGAGGAGAGAAATGGAGCCATTAATATTAAATTGGAGCAACAACAGGATGTTTTACACATGGAAATTGCCGACGATGGCATAGGGAAATCAAGTCTGATCAAAGGTACTGGTTTCGGTAGTCAACTCATTTCTTTACTCACCCAACAATTGAATGGCACAATACGGGAAGAAGTAAAGAA
>JAZGFD010000137.1:0-7424 GCA_036479115.1 Saprospiraceae bacterium
CTACACATCTTAAATTAAGCATGTTTTTGGCTCCTTTCATTGACCATCTTTGTCCTGATAATTTCATTCTTCTTTGTATGACGGTTTTATGGGCAGATTCGATTGCTCCCGATCCAATCATATAGCCAAATAATAAACAACTGTAAAAAAGAAGTGGACAGTTGTTTATAAATTTGCAAAAAACTTAATATAATGAGTAAATTTAAAAAAAAAGAAAACGCAAAGAACCAAAAGATTAAGAAATGAGTTAAAAAACGAACAAAAATCTGCGCGTAATTTGCTTTTACAAAGGCTAACCCAAGCTATTGACCACTTTCTTCCTGATATAAAACAAACATTAAATAGTATGCCAGACTTTCGAGGTGAAACAGAAAGCTCAAAAATGGTATCTCCTCAAAAGTGTGCGGTAAATCTTAGGAAGGTATTAGTAAATCGAAATACCCAATGTTGAGTCCACTTCGGAAACATTTTATCACTCGTTGATCGTCGTTTATATTATTAGAAATACATGAATTAAAAAAGAATAAACTAACCAACATAAAAACGTTGATTTTCATAATTCAAAATTTAATAATTGAGCCCACTCTGAAAACAGATAATTATCACAAAATGAAGTATTTTAGATAATATTATCTTTTTTCGATATTTGTTGATGCCTGATTATCAATAGATTGAAAAAGAGGATCAGGGCGCTAAAAGGAACATTTTTGATTTTTTATGTTTTCGGAGTGAGCTTTTAATCTATTCTCATAATAGTGAAATTATATAAAGCCTGCATTCAAGTAACAAATGTAATAAATGTTAAAATTTGCCAAATAATAAATAAGGATTTAAGCGATTGGCGCTTCCTAATACTATCTTTTTACTGTCCTTTTTGTGAGTTTTAAATTGGCATTATTTGTCAGTGGTCGGTATGTCCGTAGGGTTTACAACTATTATATCACACCTTTGCTTTGCGATTAATCTTATACCCAAAATCCACTGAATCCAGCTTCATAAGCGCAACAATAATCAGCCTTAGGATATTTACGATACGAATAATTGTGACTACTCCGGTACTTTAAGTGAGCATTAAGTTCGGATAATTTGCATCATAGTTGAGTGCATGTTGAGGTTTCTTTTCCTCAAAGTCTCACAAACAGACCTTAGGGTACAAAAGATGTGTTGACCTGATTTAAACATTTCTGATATTTTGAGTTTGACCTTAGCCATTCGAATAACACGTTCAGAACCATTATTAACGGGAGGCCCTTCATATCATATAACACTTGATTAAGATGTAAAATGTATAGCCAATGAGAATATTATCTTTGTTGGCAAATGAAAAATAAGGTAAAACGTATAGCGATATTTGCTTCTGGATCTGGGTCTAACGCCGAAAAGATAATAGTATACTTTAAGAACAGAAAAGATGTAAAAATAGAAGCAGTATACTCTAATAGAAAAAATGCAATGGCCTTAAAAAGGGCTGATAATCAAGGAGTTATATCAATTCAATTTAATAAAACCCAATTTTTAGAAACCCTAGAAATTATTGAAGATTTAAAAAGAAAAAAAATAGACCTTATCGTACTTGCTGGATTTTTGTTACTAGTGCCCCATTCTTTTGTGGAGGCTTTTCCCAATCGCATTGTTAATATTCACCCTGCACTCCTTCCTAAATATGGAGGTAAAGGCATGTATGGAAATCATGTTCACAAAGCTGTTTCAGAAAATGGTGATTCCGTAACAGGGATAACCGTTCATTTTGTAAATCATGAATTTGACAAAGGAGAAATAATCGCACAGATCAAATGCGTCATTGTACCCAATGAAACACCAGAAAGAATAGCCTCCAAGGTTCTAAAGGTAGAACATCTATACTACCCTCTGATTATAGATCAAGTGCTGGCAAATATAAATGTCGAGGAATTTGAATAGATATTTTTTTACTGTGCAACATATTGAAACCCGCAATACCTTGCAAGCCTCCTGTATGAATATAGAGAATTTTACTTCCTGTAGGAAACTGTTTGTTTTCTAACAGTGCTTGAAATCCCATCATTCCTTTCGCATTATAGATCGGATCAAGAGGAATGCCATAGTTTGACCAAAAGTCATTAATATATTCTACAATTCGTTTGTGGTATCGTCCGTATCCATTCAGGGCAAAATCGTAGATGACTTTATGAGGGTTGATTATTTCATTTAAATAAGGGATGTGAACCTTACCTTCTCTAAATGGCGATATTCCTATGATTTTGATTTGAGATTCCACATTTGCTAGAGCTGCCGCAGTTCCTCCTGTTCCGATAGGCAACACAATATAATCGGGCACAAAATCCAACTCATTAATAAGTTGTTCGCATCCTTTATAATGATAGTTATTTGATCCTCCTTCTGGTATAAAAAATGCATTTGCAAAGTGAGTTTTATCACTTATAAAACCATCTGAATAACGACCTGCATACTGATTTGGAGAAAGAGGAACCAATCTCATTCCAAATTGCCGACAAACGTTCAAAGAAGGATTAGTGTTATGTATTTTATGACTTCTTACAATGCCGGCACAAGGGATATTTAATCCATAACAAGCTGCTGACAGTGCCACTAAATGATTAGAAAATGCACCTCCTACTGAAATAATACCGTCATGATTTGATTCAAGAAAATGAATCAAATTGTATTTTAACTTCCTCCACTTGTTCCCACTGATAAATGGATGAATGAGGTCATCTCTCATTATATATATATCATAATCAAATGGGTGGGATACAAAAAGAGGCTCCACCTTACTTGGCAGTTTCATCTTTCGTGTAAGATCAGAAATAGTTTGCATTATGGATTAACGATAGCCATCTTACGCGTAAAAAGCTTCTTACCAGATTTATCAGTAAGAGAATAGAGATATGTTCCTTTTGATAAAAAACTCAAGTCTACTTTTATAGTGGTATAGCCATTAATTGCATACTCTTCCGCCCATATTTTTTTTCCAATAATGTTATAAACTTCGAGGTCATAAATATCCTTAGGTAAGTTTACAAAATCCAATCTCACTATACCGAAAGTAGGATTAGGGTAAAGAAAAAAGTTGCTCTCACCATAGCCCCCTGATCTTTTGATTTGCTCAGGACTAGACTTAAACAATGCGTTTTTTATCTGGTCATCCTTATCTAGTTCTATAAAAGCGAGCCATTCACTACTTTCTTCCGCTAAAAAAATGACTTCTTTTCTCCTAAGAGCAAGATCTAATGGAAACTGTTCCATGCCTTGCGGAAAATCAATTTCTTCCCATGCATCTTTACCTGTACTCATGTATAGCCTAATATCACTTGCAATGATCCGCTCTAGTTTGATGACAGAATTAAACCGTTTTCGAGGAAGAAATAGAATGCCAAAATCTTCTATTGTCTCTTCTATTTGTTCTACACCCTCTATTTTAAATAAGCTAGTAGAGATACCTGATAGCTCGCTCAGCTCTTTGCCATTGAGTACTACTTCCCACTTTGCCTCATATTTTATAGGGACATTCATAGTATAATTCATGACATATATTGGTCTCGGATCCGTATATTTTTTTATTAAAAGGTTAGCACTTCCAAGAGTAGGATTAATAACCTCCCCTAATTCGAACAAGCCATCTCCAATTTTTTTATAATATTTTTCATTTTTCCAAAGGTCATAAGACATCATATCGGCTTGTGGAAAAAAAATGCTGTAATCACTTGTTGTCACAGATGAGAATAAATACTTATGAGCCGTGGGAGCGCTGAGCATGCTAAGATTCCAAGCTCTTCTATTTCCTTGAAAATCGAGATTGATATCATCTGGGAGGTTGTCTAATTTATAATAATGCACATCCCCTACTTCAGGAAGGTCAATAGAAAACACCCTCTCCTGAGCGTTCAGAAAACTAATATAACTACTACAAAAGAAGAAAATAAGTATTTCTACTAGTCGCATCTCGTTGATTTCGAAGGAGCAAATATAAGCACTCTCAAAGGCCTGTCTGATAACTTAACAATTCCTTATAAATTTTATCAGATGATATCAATTCTTCATGTGTTCCATAATTAACGATTTTTCCGTTCTGCATTACATATATGATGTCCACATTTTTAATAAGGCTAAATCTGTGAGAAACCATTATAATAGTTTTGTCTCTCATTGCTTTTGCAAGTGCAGAAAGTACCAATTGTTCAGATTCTGCATCAAGGGCTGTTGTGGCTTCGTCTATTACCAATATTGGCCTCTTTTGGGCTATGGCTCTGGCTATGGCTATTCTTTGCCGCTGTCCCATGCTATAATTTGTTCCATTGCCAAACAGATCCGTATAGATTCCTTTCTCTTTTATAAATTTATCAGCATTGGCTTCTTTTAATGCTTCCAGAATAGCAGAGTTTTCAATATTTTTCCCCAGCGACAAATTTTCCTCAATAGAGCCTGTAAATAATATTGGGTCCTGGCTTAAAAATGAAAAATTTTCTCGATATGTCATCAATTCAATCTCATTTACACATTGATTATCAATTGTTAAACTACCACTTTCAGCATCATCCATCCTCATTATCATATCTAATAAAGTACTCTTTCCCACACCTGATTTACCTACTATTGCTATTGATTTTCCTCTAGGAATAGTCAGATTAATATCTGAAAGAACCTTTTGTCCTTCATAAGAATAGCACAGATTTTCTAATTTAATATTATTCCAATTTTCTGGCATTGGTGTATTTCCAGATGGAAGTTCATCTTTTGATCCGATATTGATTACAGCTTGAATTCTCTCCATTGAAGCTAGGCCTTTTTGTACATTATAATAAGCTGTACTTAGAGATTTAGCAGGTTCTATCACATTATAAAAAGAAAAAATAAAAGCAAAAAATATCTCGGGGCGCATTTCATAAGCAATAACCATCTTAGCACCATACCATACTAAGATTACGACCAATGACACTCCTAAAAGCTCAGATAAAGGCGAAGCCAGATCACGTCTTCTGAGTATCTGATTGTTCTTTTTATAGTGCTCATCATTCATTTCTGAGAATTTTTTCTCAAAATGAGATGCTGCACCAAAAGATTTAATCATTTTAATTCCAGAAATAATTCCTTCTACTTTTGCATTAAGCAGAGCCATTAACGCTTGGGTCTTTGCTGATTTTGCTTTTAGATTTTTACTTAATCCACCCAAAACAATGCCCACCACTAACATTAATCCAATGGCTATAAGTGATAGTTTTACATTAATCCAGAACATCAAGATCAAAGACCCTATAATTAATATGGGGCTTTTGAAAAGCAACTCCATCATCCTAATCACGCTCCATTCTACTTCTACCACATCATGGCTGCTTATAGATAACAGTTCTCCTTTCGAGAGTTTTCTGTATTCTCTCAAAGGCATGTTTAGGTAGGAAGATACCAAATCGTTTCTTATATCTTTTACCACTCCATTTCTTACAGGAATAAGAAAATAAACACTGA
This sequence comes from Saprospiraceae bacterium, assembly GCA_036479115.1. Classification (GTDB taxonomy): domain Bacteria; phylum Bacteroidota; class Bacteroidia; order Chitinophagales; family Saprospiraceae; genus UBA7328. The sequence goes on from JAZGFD010000137.1 coordinate 5,464, forward strand.
GATAACGAAAAATATTTCTGAATATCACAATAATGAGTAATACGATACACATAAAACCTAGTGCTGTAGTCTTATCAGAAATAACTATTAATCTGCTGAAATAGTAATTTAGTCCAGCATCAAGGTCAAAAATATTCTCTGGTGGTGAAAGTTCAGAAATATTGACGCCAAATAAAATTTGAAAAAAAGGAATTACTAAAGGAATACTTACTATTGTAAAAATAGCAGTAAGAAAATTAAATAAAATACTCAAAATTAGCCTTATTCGATATTTACCCAAATAAGGGAGTAATTGTCTCATATACCTTTATTATATAATAAAACCGATATTTTTTATCATTTGGATATATTTTCATTTTTTTGGTAAAAACAGCCAGTCTTCGTTTGGTTGAAGGTTTGGTGTAACTACTCAGGTAGAGCCAATTTTGGGTAAAAAAAGTTCTTTTTGCACCATATATCAGCTATTTTTTTTCGCTATTGCTCTGCTATGCCTCATAAAATGAGCTTTATCTGCTAAAAATATAACAATTTTTCATCTCCAAAGCGGCCACCTGAGTAGTTGCGTTTTGGTTAATTAAAAAACAGCAAATTTTTTACTGCTTGTCAGACTAGTAGACCTCAAAACCACAAAACTGATCTGTTTCTATACAATTGTTGGGTCTATTCCAAAAACTCACAAATCAATAAAAATGCTTTTGGCGGACTTACATTTTTTCTCAATTCACTGATACTCAGACTTTACCAAATCTCTAAAGTAAGTACTCAGTCATTTTGTGCGCTCAGAAAAATTTGTTTTCATTTTTAAACAAAAATGTCGACAAATCACAACAATCGCTACTCTACCCAGAGCGTTGCCCTTGGCTGTTGAGCTTAAAGGTCTTCAGCCTTTCTATAATGATTACAATACTGAGTACTTACTCTCTTAAAATACAAATTTCATCCAAAACGATTCTTTTAATGAAAAATGTTAGTTGCCAGAGTAGATACATCGTTCTACATTTCGAAAGTATCCAAAAAACCAGTATGAAAGTTTCCTTTACGGAAATCTTCATTTTGCATTAATTTCTGATGAAAAGGAATGGTGGTCTTAATTCCTTCAATGATAAACTCATCCAAAGCCCTCTGCATTTTAGTAATACACTCTTCTCTTGTCTCTGCTTTGCATATTAACTTAGCTATCATTGAATCGTAAAATGGTGGTACAGAATACCCTGAATATACATGAGTATCTACTCTCACACCATGCCCTTTAGCAGAATGAAAAGAAGTAATAAGCCCTGGGTTTGGTCGGAAGTCATTGTATACATCTTCAGCATTGATACGACATTCCATACAATGTAATTTAGGCAGATAGTTCTTCCCTGTAAGCTTTTCTCCTACTGCCACTTTTATCTGTTCTTTTATGAGGTCTCTATTTATAACCTCTTCAGTTACAGGGTGTTCTACTTGTATGCGCGTATTCATTTCCATGAAATAAAAATTGCGGTGTTTGTCCACAAGAAACTCTACAGTTCCTACTCCTTCATAACTTATTGCCATTCCTGCTGCAATGGCGGCCTCTCCCATTTTTGTTCTAAGGGCTTTGGTCATGAATGGTGATGGACACTCTTCTACTAGTTTTTGATGCCGTCTTTGAATGCTACAATCTCTTTCAGAGAGGTGAATAACATTGCCATGTTGATCCCCTATTATTTGTATCTCGATATGTCGCGGTTCTTCGATAAATTTTTCCATGTACATGCCATCATTACCAAAAGAGGCCTTGGCTTCTTTTTTAGCATTATCCCAGTTTTCTTCAAATTCTTCTTCTTTCCAAATCACTCGCATTCCTTTACCACCTCCACCTGCAGTGGCCTTGACGATTACAGGATATCCCATCTCCTCAGCAAGTATTTTGCCTTCATTTGCATTTTTAAGCAAGCCTTCTGAACCAGGAATACAAGGTACTCCAGCCTTTATCA
>JAZGFD010000138.1:0-7726 GCA_036479115.1 Saprospiraceae bacterium
AGTTGTTTTGGATGAGATTTACATTTATTGAGATTCGGTGATGCCTGAGTATCAGCTCATTGAAAAAAATATAAAGATCGCCAAAAGAAACTTTTTTGATTTTGTGTGTTTCCGGAGTGGGCTCAATAATGGCAAAAAATCTTTTTCTACTATATTTCAACTATTCTTTTCCCAATAGCTCTAGTATGCCTTTAAAAATGAGATTTATCTAGCAAAAATAATAACGCCTTTTATGCTAAAAAAAATCCACTTAAGTGGTTATTAATTATGAATCTTATAAAAATATGTGCAATTCACAAAACACTTGTACAACACAAATCAAAAATTGATATATATTTGCACTCCATTTTAAAAAAAAGTAACTACATAGGTATGTTATTCAGAGTTTGTTGAAGTATTTTTTTTTGATTTTGCTACTTTCTGGTGTAGACTCATACTTGTTTTTTCATTATTTGAGGCGATTATAGCAGAGGAGTAGCATAAAAGAGGGAGGATTTATTTTTAATAAAATATACCAAAAAGTTACCAAAACAAGGCTCCGTAGCTCAGCTGGATAGAGCAATTGACTTCTAATCAATAGGTCCCAGGTTCGAATCCTGGCGGAGTCACAAATGAGAAAAAAGCTTTCCTGAAAAGGGAGGCTTTTTTTTTGCACTAGTTCTTATGTTAATGATCAATTAACGAGTGCCTTTTAAATCTTTTGAGTCTGCACTGCTATAAAAGATGCTTTAAGCTGAATAGCCAAGAGCAATGCCTTTGGTAGAGTAGCGTTTGTTTTGATATGGCGACATTTTTAACCAAAAATGATGACAAATCTTTCTGGGCGCAGAAGATATTGAGAACTTACTAAAATTAGTTGTAAGTGCATAAAAAACGATACATGAGCTACTAACCACTAAGAATGCACAACAATAGTGAAGAAATTATCATGATGTTCTTATGATTTTCTTTGACCATTTATTCAAATTTACACATGAAATAATATATTCTCTTCCAGTTGGCATAGCATTTGCACTTTGCTTTGTACACAAAATGACAATTTATAGATGTATGCACTTCTGTTATTCACATTCTTATTTTTTGGAGGAAACGATACCGTTGTAAAAGGCGAAGAAACTGTTACGATCAGGGTAGTAGAGGGAAAAAGTTATTTGGTTCATGTAGATGCTGCTGGTAACGTACTACACATGTACATGGAAATAAAGGAAACCAAAAATTTAGACACTGACCTTTTAGCTCAAGTAGAGCAAGCAAAAAAAGACTACGAATCAATAAGGGAGAGAGAAAAAGATCAAATTAGGTTTATTGCGTATGATTTTATATCGGATGTAGCAGAACCACTAGCCATGGCTCACTTACAAGACCTAGCGAATCACTATAATAACTCCTATGCCAATCAAATAGTAATAACTCTAGGTAAAAGGCCAGGAAATGAAGAATACTTAAAAGAAAAAGAGAATGTTTTAGTAGCAGCGCTCACTTACCTGCAAATACCAATTCAAAACATAGAAGTAAAATATAAATGGGACCGAGGTCCAGAACCAACAGCTTTTATCAAAGTAAACACCACACTGAGAGAACTACTTACAATATAATACCGCCTAATTTAGAAAATGAAAACCAAAGCCGTGTTTGCAAATGCACGGCTTTTTTTATTATTGTATTTTCTAAATTATTGATTTACTCAACTTCGCGGACAAGTGCTGTGTGTCAAGGGAAAATTAACGGGTGGTTTTGAAATGTTTGAGCCTGTTGATTGTTATAGATACTCAGAATAGCTAAATATTTCTGCGTTTTTTTTACTTCTTTCAGCCTCAAAATATCCTAAGATTATTCACAATTTCTTTTCAGAGAACAGCCCTTTGAGTATATCATTATTTCCATTTTTATGGGATGACAATCACAAAATAACAAAGAGTGGAATAAAGAGATTACTATGGGAGCTTTATTACCTCTTACATATTAAAATACTGAAGATGGCTGTGAAATAAATCTTATCTTTCACAACTTATTTCTTGACAAATGAATTCTTGACAATATGGGTGCTACTTCAATGTCTCTTCAAATTACAGGCAATTTTATTAATGGGAAACACGTCAATGGGCAGTCCAATACATTGGATGTACTCAGTCCATTAAATGGAAAAGTGCTTTCAAAAGTTGTTGTTTCTGCTAAAGAAGATCTTGATATAGCGGTAAAAGCTGCACAAACTGCCTATTTAGGATGGTCTTCTTTGACTTTAAAAGAACGCGTACATGTCTTTTATAAATTTAGAAATTTACTTGCAGAAAATATAGACGAAATAACAGAGTTGGTCCATTTAGAGAATGGGAAAATAAAAAGCGAAGCTCGAGCAGAAGTATTAAAAGGTATCGAGCTTACAGAGTTTGCATGTTCTCTGCCTCAAATTATAAATGACGAGATTCAAGAAGTTAGTAAGGGAGTAGAATGTAGGACTTCACATATGCCGATTGGAATAGTCGCATCCATTACTCCTTTTAATTTTCCTGCGATGGTACCGTTGTGGACTATTCCCAATGCGATTGCACTAGGTAATTGTATGATACTAAAACCATCAGAACAAACACCAATAAGTGCTATGAGAATTGCAGAATTACTAAAAGAAGCGGGTCTGCCTGATGGTGTTTTAAATATATTACATGGTGATAGGGGCATAGTAGAAGCCATATGTGACCATCCTGATATTGAAGCTGTGTCATTTGTAGGGTCAACAAAAGTGGCAAAAATTGTATATCAACGAGCCACCCATAATTTGAAAAGATGTGTAGCTCTCGGAGGTGCTAAAAATCATCTTATTGTGCTACCTGATGCACATGTGGAAATGACTGCTACTAATGTAGCAGCATCAATGGCAGGATGTGCTGGACAGCGATGTATGGCTGCGTCTGCAATGATAGCTGTGGGTGAGGTAAGCCATATTATTAATAGAATATGCGAAGAAGCAAATAAAATTAGAGTAGGTGACAACCTTGGTGCTGTGATTTCAAAAGAAGCCAAAGAAAGAATAGAAAGATATATTACAGAAGCTGAAGCTGATGGTGCTAAAGTTTTAGTAGATGGAAGAAATGCTTCGGTTGAAGGTAAAGAAGGGGGATATTATGTAGGTACTACCGTATTAGATAATGTAAGACCAGAAATGAAAATAGCAAAAGAAGAAGTCTTTGGCCCTGTATTATCAATTATAAGAACGAATGATCTGGATGAGGCCATAAGGATAGAGAACAGTTCAAATTATGGAAACGCTTCTTCTGTATTTACTCAAAATGGTTCATTGGCTAATTATGTGATGGATCATGTAAGTGCGGGTATGGTAGGAGTTAATATTGGTGTGCCTGTACCAAGAGAACCATTTTCTTTTGGGGGCTGGAATGAATCTCGATTTGGCGTGAATGATATTACAGGAAAAAGTTCTATTCCTTTCTGGACAAAAATTAAGAAGAGAACAACCAAGTGGAACCCCGAGGATCGTACTAATTGGATGTCTTGATATGGAGAGAAAGCGTTATATGCAAAAATAGGTAACTACTCAGCCACATTTAAATTTTATTAAAAACAGCTCTTTTTTCGCTACACCCTGGCTATTTGGGTAGCAATATAGCTGCGATTAGGACAGCTCATTTTTATTCAAAAAGCACGATGGCGGAGTAGTTGCGAAAATAGAATTAGACATTGAGGTAATTTATTACATACTTGATTAGCAGACAGGCCTCAAAAGCGCCCACAGGAGGAGTTACTTTAGATGAATGAAAGCAATATTTCTAAGCCTTGGTTGGGGAAAATATATTTTGCTTGGACCTTCTTCAGTGTAGAAGACATTATTGAGATGACATTTTGAATATTAACATATGATAACAAAAGAAAAGAAGAAACCAAATATTCAACACAATCTGGACTACACCTTGTTCTCATGGTCAGCTCAGGGAGGACTTAATCCTATCCACGCGGATCACGGAAAGGGAGTATATATTTATGATACTTATGGCAAAAAATATGTAGATTTCTCTTCACAACTTATGAATGTGAACATAGGTCATGGAAGAAAAGAAGTCACAGATGCTGTGGTTAGGCAGATGGACAAATTGAGCTATGTAGCTCCCAGTTTCTCAACGGATGTAAGAGGAAAACTAGGGAAAAAATTAGCAGAGATTAGTCCTGGCAATCTTACCAAGACATTCTTCACATTAGGGGGTGCAGAAGCCATTGACAATGCTATAAAATTAGCCAGATTAAATACGGGTCGCCATAAAATCATGACTCAATATAGAGCATATCATGGGGCCACAATGGGGGCAATCACTGCAGGTGGAGATCCCAGAAAATTAAAAGTGGACAGTCAGCAATCACCAAATATTGTACACGTACAAAACCCTTATTCATATAGATGCCCTTGGCATTCTGATAGCGAAGAAGAATGTGGAAGAAGGTCGATTGTCAACCTTGTACAAATATTAAAATATGAAGGCCCAGAAAATTTTGCTGCCATTATTATGGAAGGAGAATCTGGTTCGTCAGGATGTATAAAATACCCCCCATTTTACCTTCGTGAAATAAGAAGTATATGTGATGAATATGGTATTTTGATGATTGTAGATGAGGTAATGAGTGGTTTCGGTAGAACAGGCAAGTGGTTTGGAGTGGATCATCATGAAGTTACTCCTGACATTATGTGCATAGCTAAAGGTTTGACATGTGGCTATTTACCCTTGGGAGGTATGATGGTAACCGATGAAATTGCCAAAGCATATGATGACTGCTATTTACCTCTGGGTTTGACCTATTCTGCTCATCCAGTTTCTTGTGCAACGGCATTGGCGGTGTTAGATATTTATGAAAATGAAAATTTAATCAATCTCGCTGCTAGGAATGGTGAATACATGGATCAATGTGTAAACGCTTTGCACGAAAAACATCCTTCTATTGGTGACTGGAGAAATACTGGGCTATTGGGGTGTATAGAATTAGTGAAGAATAGAAAGACCAAAGAACCAATGGCACCTTTTAATGCCAAAGCCAGTGAAATGAAGATAATGAAACAAGTAGCAGCTAAAATCAGAGAATTGGGAATGTTTACTTTTGTGAAATGGAATTTTATATTTATCGCCCCTCCTTTAAACATCTCAAATAATGAGATTGATGAAGGAATTGATATCATATCACAAGCTATATCTATAGCGGATGAATATATAAATTGACAAGAAAAAGGTAACATCACAGGGGGTGCGCTTTTGAGACAAAAAATGCTATTTTATTGCTAGACACAGGCTATTGTATTATTAGAAGCGCTATTACTAACATATTTTATGTGTTATTGAGTCTCGATTATGTTGCCGCATCTTCGATTTGAGACATATACTGCCGAAGTATAGGGATAAAAGAATTTTTTTAAGCCAAAACTGATGCCATCTGAATAGTTACAAAAAATCTAGTTACAAAAAATGCTGATCATTTCATGCAAGAAGAATTACCAATAGATATAAAAACATCGCCACTATATAGCGTAGATTTAGCTCCCATACCTAAATCCAAACGGACATGGGGTCTTTGGGATATGACTGCTATTTGGATAGGAATGGCCGTATGTATACCTACTTACCTCCTGGCTTCATATATGATAAAAGGTGGATTGAACTGGTTAGAAGCAATGATAATCATTATTTTAGGCAACCTTATTATTACTGTGCCAATGATATTAAATGGTCATGCTGGGGTGAAGTATGGTATTCCGTTTCCTGTCATAGGCAGAGCTGCATTTGGTATTAAAGGGATACACATAGCATCAGTAGTAAGAGGAATAGTAGCTTGTGGTTGGTTTGGGATTCAGACTTGGATAGGAGGCCTTGCATTTTATGCTATTTGGCATGCCTTGAATAACACAATCCCATCATTTGACCTAAATTTTGGAAAATTTTTAGGTTTTGCCATGTTCTGGTTACTCAATGTATATTTCATCTGGAAAGGTACAGAGAGTATCAAATGGTTGGAAAAATTTGCTGCACCAATTTTAATAGCCATAGGTATAGGCCTAATCGCATGGGGAACAATGGCCGTAGGCAGTTTTGGCAAAGTACTTGAGCAAAGCACCCAGTTGGGACAGCCTGTAGCCATATTGGTCGATGATGAGGCTTCGTCTTTACAATTATTTCCATTAAAAGGTACTGATGGCTCTATCAAAGCCAAAGAATATAGGATAGTTAACTCTCAGAAAAATGATGACTCTTCGTTATGGCTGAGCGTGACCAATTATGGCCAAATTGTAAATTTGATTCAAGTCAATGAAACTGTTGAGAAAGGTGATTTGGCTGTTAAGTTCAGAAATAATAACTATACTTCGAGTGAGGGACTGATTACGAATAACTCATCGAAAAATAGTTTTTGGAGTAAAATATGGACCTATTTACTCTTTCTCACCGCAATGGTAGGATTTTGGGCTACTATGGCAATTAGTATTGCCGATATTACGAGGTATACAGCGACACAAAGAAATCAAATTTTAGGTCAGTTCATAGGCTTACCTAGTACAATGGCACTGTTTTCTTTTGTAGGCATCTTTGTTACATGTGCTGCGATTGTGGTATTTCCTGATATACTCATTGCTGATGATGCTCCTTGGGATCCGGTTAGTTTAGTAGGAAAATTTAAGAATCCTACTGTGGTGATCATTGCACAAATTTTTCTCATTATTGCAACTCTGAGTACTAATATTGCTGCCAATGTAATAGCCCCAGCAAATGCTTTTTCTAATCTATGGCCTTCGAAAATTAGCTTTCGAACGGGAGGTATAATTACAGCATTTATTGGAATTATTATCTGTCCTTGGTGGATTATGAATGAGATAAGTAATCTATTAATTTTTGTCAGTGGCCTTTTAGGGCCTGTGCTTGGCATTCTGATTTGTGATTATTTCCTCATTAGAAACAAGGTGTTGAACATTCAAGAGTTATTTAAAATAAATGGAATCTATAGTTATGGAGGTGGGGGATTTAATAACGCTGCCATCATTGCGTTATTTATAGGAGTAGTAATTGCCCTGATAGGGTACTGGGTGCCTGCCCTCAATTTCCTATATACTTTATCATGGTTTACGGGCTTTTTCGTTTCTTTTGGATTGTATTATTTATTGATGACTAAAATGGATAATACAAAAAGTGTAGATACCCCAAGTATTTAGTAATTCATGCACCAGGTTTAGCTCATTTTAATAGCAGTTATTTGTCTGCCTGATTAAGGTTTTTAAACTCAATAGTCAATAGTCAAATAGTCAATAGTCAAATAGTCAATAGTCAAATAGTCAATAGTCAAATAGTCAAATGGTTAAATGGTCAAATAGTTAAATGGTCAATAGTCAAATGGTTAAATGGTCAAATGGTCAAATAGTCAAATAGTCAAATGGTTAAATGGTCAAATGGTTAAATGGTCAAATGGTCAAATGGTCAAATGATCAAATAGTCAAATGGTCAAATGATCAAATGATCAAATAGTCAAATTAATCAATAATCAAATAGTCAAATGGTCAATAGCCAATGGCAATGGCCTTGGTATAGTAACGATTGTGGTGATTTGGCGGCATTTTTGATCAAAAATGAGCCCACTCCGGAAACACACAAAATCAAAAAAGTTTCTTTTGGCGATCTTTATATTTTTTTCAATGAGCTGATACTCAGGCATCACCGAATCTCAATAAATGTAAATCTCATCCAAAACAACT
>JAZGFD010000139.1:0-5742 GCA_036479115.1 Saprospiraceae bacterium
ATCTCAATAAATGTAAATCTCATCCAAAACAACTCATTTTGTGAAAAATGTCTGTTTCCGGAGTGGACTCAATAATTAATTCTGAAATGATAGAGCCATACTTTTGTAAAAGTAAACCACCTCTTGCAGCATTTTCCGGCAAAGTCACATTACACTTTTATCCTACCATAGCCACTACTCTTGCAGGAGCTGCAGATGCACCTACAATTTTCAAAGGAAATACACAAATTTTAAATCCAATGGTTGGAAGAGATGCTAGATTTGTCAGTTGCTCTATGTGTAAATATTCCTTACGAGTACCCACCAAATGGGCTTCCCAAAATACTTCCTTATTCCCAGTTTTTTTTGATTTTTTAATCTGATATTTAAGCGGCAGATCCCAACCCCATTGGTCTATTCCCATAACCTTGATGCCTTGATCTATAAGCCATTCTGTAGCTTCAGCTGACATTCCTGTACCTTTATCAGGAAAATCTTTAGTGCCCATCAGCTTGTCTCTATCCGTTCTGATGAGCACTATCATCCCTTTTTTAAGAATGATATTCTTATCCTTCAGGAAGTTGGTTATATCATCCATAGTGATAGATTCAAAGTCAGGTTTGTGACTCATATCGATCACCACACCATCTCCAAAACACCACTCTAGGGGTATTTCGTCAATTGTTTTGGCTTTCTTTCCTTCACAAGTAGGTCCATAATGCCATGGAGCATCAATGTGGGTAGTTGAATGTACACCCATTTGCTTAATCATATCATCGGCCCATCCGCCAAAATTAGAAGGGAAAAGCCTAAATGGGAGCCCTAATGCTCTAATAAGCCATTTGCCTGATCCATGGGTTTTATGTTTGATTTTTACCTTCATAAACCATGGATCATTCTTGTTATATTGAATAGGTTTTGTAAGATCTACTAGCTTCATAGGTTCTTATTTGAGATCGAAGTTACTCATTTTGACATTTTAGTAGAATCGACAAATATCATTTTTATCAAAATATTAAATATCATATTAGAAAAAGTCAGATATATATGATACCTTTGTTTGATGCCTTATGGGCAAATACCTTCCTTTAGAGTAAATAGATCCTTACTCAGAATTTATAAGTTTGTATTTCACAATAAATAATATTTACTATTCTGTAACTACTCAGGTGTAGCCAATTTTGGATAAAAAAAGTTTTTTTTCTACCATATTTCAACTATTTTTTTCGCCATAGCTCTGCTATGCTTCAAAAAATGAGCTTTGTCTGGCAAAAAAAATAACAATTTTTTACCGCAAAAGCGCCCACCTAAGTAGCTAGTGTTTGAACGAAAACTGTCGAATTTTATGAAATAGAATATTTTGGATGAGAATTTAGTTTTTTGATATTCGGTGATGCCTGAGTACCAGCGAGTGACATAATTAAACAATTATTAATACCATCTTTTAATGCGATAAAAAGAGAATTATTTAGAAATATCCAAATTATTTTGAAACACACCAAAACACCAAAACAATTCGCCTCCTATGTATAAAGTGGGACAAGCTTTTATACTTTTCGTCTTCTGCACTATTTGTGCCTTATCAATAAATGCCCAAATATCAGTAACATTTGATGAAGCTCTTGGTGCCATTATCTGTTTTCATGGAGGCACCTACAATTTGTCCTTAGATGGTCAAAGCGGAGGTAAAAACTTTTATCACGATAATGCGGCCGCCACTACTAAGGTGGAATGGAATCCTGGGTTGAGCAGATGGGAGGTCAAAAGAAGTACTGATTTAATAGCAGTAAATTATTCAAATACAGTTTCTGACCCCCCTTGTTTCAATGCTGGAGGGTGGCAATCTGTACATAACCCTTCACCTAGTTTTTTCAAGTGTGTGCTGACAAATATAACAGGTGCCAATTGCGATGACTTAGCTTGTGAGATTAACATTACTGAAAACACACAAAGCAATTGTATTGATAATGGATCTAACGACTACTTTACGGCCACAGTGAATGCCTCCGTCACCAATGGTGGTGTTAATTACCAAGTCATTGTCAATGGAACGCAACTTGGAGAAGATACGCCTTACGGTACATCCATTACTGTAGGAAATGGTACAAATGGTGTCATTGGTACATTCTTGGCTGATGGGAGTTCTGTATATAATATTATCGTAAGGGATGTAGATGATAACTCATGTAGCATGACATATACTACTGCTGTCGTACAGTCTTGTTTTATTGGCCCGTTAGCTGATTATGTGATGGGAAGGGAGAAAGGTACCATTAATACTTGTAGTGGTTCTTTTGCAGATAGTGGTGATTTGAATAGTGATTATGGAAATACAGAAGATGATACGCTCACTTTTTGTTCTGATGACTACAGGCAAATATCCATGAGTTTTGTCAATTTTAATATTGAAGAAAATAATGATTTATTATATATTTATGATGGGCCTTCGGTTGGCTCCCCTCAAATAAATGGCAGCCCATTTTCAAAATATGGAGCCAATCGATCACCTGGTACTATTACATCTATGGGGACATGCCTGACTTTCAGGTTTACATCAAATAACAACACAGCATCCCTTGGATGGTACGCTGAAATAATATGTAACGGCACACCCGACAATTTCACCACTTCTGACTTTTGGCAAGGATATCCTTATAATGATCTATGCCCTTCTGCTCAAATAGGAGGACAAGTATATAATGACATCAAAAATGATGGAATTAACGATGCAAATGATATAGGGGTACAAGGCGCCATGGTTGCACTTTATGATAACAATGGACTTATCACTACCACTATATCTGATGACAATGGGGAATATCTTTTCAATGGATTGATTGATACTATCATTTACAGAATCGAATTTGATGTTCCTTATGGTTTGGAAGTTGGTGCTCATGGCAGAGAGTCTTCTTCAACTGTTCAATTTGCAAAAGGAAATAAATGCGACGTAGATTTAGGCGTATTTGACCCAGCTAATTTTTGTAGTGCAACAGATCCCAAATGGATGATACCTTGTTATATCAATGGGTCAATTTTTGATCCTTCAAACTCCTCTTCAACGGCTCTAGCTACATTCGATTACAGTGCCACTGGAGATGCTCCAGCCGCTTCATATAACAATGAAATCCGTACGGATCAAATCGGATCAACTTGGGGTGCTGCTTATAAAAAATCCACAAAAGAAATATATCTATCAGCAGTTTTGAAAAGACATTCTGGTATGGGTCCTAATGGTATAGGTGCTATCTATTCTCACGTGATTGGTTCGAGCAATTCAAGTACTGGTTTACTCTATGATTTTGGCAATGGTGCGGGGGCTATTCTTCGTGATGCAAAAAGGTTTCCTGGGAATGGTAACGGAGTGGGTGAAAAGGGGCCATGTGGTGCGTGTGATAATGTGGATGCATCTACCTTTGGTCAGATCGGTCAAGTAGGTTTTGGCGATTTAGATATTTCTGCTGATGAAGACACACTTTATGGGGTCAATCTATTTGACCGAAAAGTCTATTCTATTTCTACCAATAGTCCTCTTGCTGGCAGCGCTATAGAATTGCCATCACAACCTTGGCTCAACAATTCTCCTTGTTCTAATGGTATCGCAAGGCCATGGGCTCTCAAGGTGAGAAGAGGTGTGCTTTATATAGGTGTTGTATGTGATGCAAGTAGCAGTGGATGTAACAATGCTCAGAAATGTAATGACTTGTCTGCGATTGTCTATTCGTTTAATATCAAGACAAAGGCATGGGCTCAAGAATTGTCTTTTCCGCTGAATTATTATAGAAATATATATGTTGCGGGCTCTCCATTTTGGGCCAAGTGGACTGATGACTATCAAACGATAAAATCTTATGTAAAAAACAAAACGGATGCCCAGTTTGGGTCACCTATTTTTGCTGATATAGAGTTTGATGATGATGGATCCATTATTATGGGTTTTGCTGACAGAACAACTTTGCAACTTGGATATCAAGCTCCTTCTCCAGATCAGAATGCAAAAAAAACAGGAGACAGGGCCTTTGTACATGGTGATATTCTAAGAGCATATTTGAACCCAAATACTGGCATATTTGAGATAGAAAATAATGGAGTTGTAGGAAATCGTACTTCAACCAATCCTCATAACAAAACTGGAATTGGCGGCAAATCATTCTATTGGGGAGACTTATGGTATGGAGGTCCTAATAATGCAGGTATAGGAGGTCTAGCCATGAAATGGGGGTCTCAAGAAATAATGTTCTCCGTTGCAGATCCAAAAAGTTCATTCTCAAATGGATTAATTTGGATGGATAATGTCACAGGAAAGCCAAATAGATCAGTAGAAATATATAGAGGTGATGCTCAGGGAGAAGCTTCTACATTTGCCAAAGGGTCAGGAGTGGGTGATCTAGAAATTTTATGCGATCCTGCACCGATTGAAATCGGGAATTACGTATGGTGGGATCAAGATAAAGATGGGCTTATGGACCCTAGTGAATATGGAATTTCTAATGTAACAATTGAACTTTACAAAGATCCTGATGAAAATACTGTAAATGGTGCAAACCCTAATGGAGATGAGTTTATTATCGCAACTACAATCACTGATACCTTTGGAAGATATGTATTTAGTAAAACTGGAAACAACAATAATTTAAATCTGGAAGTATGGATGAATGGTGTGACTAAAGTGGAAGCAAATATGGTATACCAGGTTAGGATTCCTGATTTTGCATCAGACGCAGGAATTATAGCCTTTAAAAAACTATTTCAGATCGATACACATATGCCTACTGCTACAGAGAATCAAGGGTCGAATGGCAAATTCAGGGATAATAATGGTTTCTTGTTTCAAACGCATAGCATATCAACAATACAAACTTTAAATTGGGGCATAAGCGATCACAGCATAGATTTCGGATTTAAAGGTATATTCAATTGCATCAAGCCTTCGGTCACTTTGAAAGCAAATGTTCCATGTGTGGGAGAATCTCTTGATGCAGTTGCAACAGTAAGTGGTATTAACCCCCCATTCCAATACAATTGGGCGGGGCCAAATGGCTTTACTTCTACAAATCCATCTTTTATTATTGACTCTGCAACGACGTTGAACCAAGGCACATATTATGTGACTGTCACTAACAACATCGGTTGTTTTGATACATTAAAAATGGATGTGTATGTACATTCATTAACAAGTAGTGGTGTGGTAATAAACAACACTTGTGGAAATTCCAATGGGAATATTGATATCACAGCGGTTGGTTTAGAACCAATGAGATTTGACTGGTCGCATATATCTGGCAATGACAATCAAGAAGACCTTTCTAATCTGACAGGAGGAGAGTATGAAGTCACAGTATATGATGCAAATGGATGTTCAGAAACTCACGAGTTTACTTTGGAAGTAATAAATGGGCCTAGTATAACTTTTAATGCCCTTATTGATGAATCTTGTGGTCAAGGGAATGGAAGTATTGACCTTGCAATAAATGGAGAAACTGGAATTATATGGTCGCATGGCGCTACTTCGGAGGACGTTACTGGCCTTTCTTCAGGATCTTATACGGTGACTGTAACGAATGGTATTTGCCAAACATTTGCAACTTATTCTATTGGCGAAATTCACCCGCCTTCACTTTCTTTCTCTAGGTTAAATTCTACCTGCAATCTCAGCAACGGCAGCATCGACATCTCCACTACCAATGGGACTGCACCTTTCACCTACAATTGGGATCATATTGTAGGCAGTGACAACATTCAAGACATCAATAATTTAGCTGC
>JAZGFD010000140.1:0-38952 GCA_036479115.1 Saprospiraceae bacterium
AGGCGAACCAAGAGTCATACAACTAATGTAAATGAAATAAAGTCGTACTCTAGAAGTGCGCAACCCTATTTTATTCCCAATATAACTGCATACACCAAAGCCAAATTTCTCAATGGTGTTTTTAATATATTGTGCTAAATAATTCATAAACAATCGAAAAGTACAAAAATCTCTATCTTCTTACTGAAACACCAGTCATTTTATTCACAAACTTATCGTAAATGAACAGATTTGACAGCTTTATGTGTATAGTAAAAAGGAGGCAATAAGTCCTGCTACCCCAATTAGTGATATCAAGATTAGAGGTAATAACTCAGATTGCCTATTGAGTGAATTGTTCTTTCGAATGTCAGTCTCAGGTTCGCTATGAGAATAGGTTCTATTCATAAGCGTTTACATTCTTAAGGAAAGGTCAAATGTATTAAAATATATTGTAAATCAACGAATTAAACATTATTATTTTTTTTAATATGAAAAAGGGGGAGCCTATTGCCAAAGAGATCAATGGATTACTTTATTCAGGTGTTAAAATAAAAGAGGGAAATTTGAAAAAGTGACTCTATGCTAATATTCTATTGATTTACTAAAATCGGATAGAGCTTGAAAACTTTTAACTCAATAGTCGAGAAAATCCAGAATATAAGAAAACCTTATAACACCTACTTGATACTGTTTTCATATGTGAAAACAATTAAGTCTTATATTTGTATTCTTATTAAGAAAAACACAAAAAGATGAGTACGACTACAGAAAGTCCTGTGATGTTATATACAGAACAAACACCAAATCCTGAGTCCTTAAAGTTTGTAACCAATAAATTGATTTATAAAGGTACTGCAGACTTTAGAGACAGCACTTTGGCAGATGATTGGTCGCCACTTGCAAAGTCTCTTTTTGAACTCCCTTACGTCAAAGGTGTTTATATCTGTAATAACTTTGTAACCGTCACAAAACAATTCAATTTCTCTTGGGAGGAAATTATGTTAAAACTCAAAGAGTATATCAAAACCTACATAACAGAAGATAAGGAAATCGTCAAGGATGGGTTTGCAGAAGCAATACGCAAGATAGAGGAAGAAAAAGGTGTAGAATATCAATATACTGGAGAAGTAGCAGAATTGGTAAAGAAGATTAAAGACCTGATAGATACCTATGTGAAACCTGCCGTAGAAATGGACGGGGGTAACATTGAGTTTAAATCATTTGACAGCGGCGTGGTAACCGTAGTACTGCAAGGGTCGTGCAGCGGGTGTCCATCATCCACAGTAACATTAAAGGCGGGCATAGAAGGCATGTTAAAAAGAATGGTGCCAGAAGTGACGGAAGTCGTTGCTGAAATGGAATAAACAAAAGGTTAACACTTCGGAATGATGGTTTTGAGTCAAAATTGACTCCTCCCTAATAGTAACACCAAAAGAATGGTGGATGCAAAAACGAAGCAACACATCACATCTTATTGATAATAATGTAAAGTTCGCCAAAATTAAAATGCGTTTTATTTGGCAAAAAAAATAATAACTTTTTGCCTCAAACGCAGCCATATGAGAAGTTACACTTTTTTCATTTTGTGAATTTCTGCGTGTATTTAACTTTCTAAGTTTACAAGTTTTCTGTCAAAGACCACGTATTTGCTATTGGCTCACCTTAATTACAGGATAGTTATAACTAAAATCTTCTCCTATACATTGCACAGTATACATACCATCTACATACTGGCTCAAGTCTATTCGTTCTATTTCAGATACCGCAGTAGTTTTAAACATAACTTTGCCAGTAGAAGATATAATTCTTATTTCTTTCAGATTAAGACCACTCTCTATACGTATATAATTGCTCGTAGGGTTGGGGTAAATTTTAACATCTTTGTTGATCATTATCTTCTCTTCACAGCTATTGATAGTAGTGTAGTGAGTAATAAGCCTGGTCATTAGATCATTTAGTTTTTCTACTTCAAAATCACTCACAACCGGATCTAAATGTGCTCTGCCAATACCGCTATCGTCAGTAATAAAAACGTACGTGCCATTGGTGACAATGCTCATAAATTTTAATAAAAACTCAGTCTCCCTATTGATACCACTGGCAGAGATAGGAATAATTTTTATTCCTATTTCTGCAGCCTCCATAATCTGATCTTTTATAGTAGATTTTACTTGGTCTTCATCATGTGGTGGTGCATCTAGCAAAAGAAATATTATCCTAGTTACCGCATTTTTACTCCACTTTTGAGCCAAAGCCTCTTCTAATGCCGCCTCTACAGCTTCTGGATAGTCTCCTCCTCCAGAAGCGCCTTGTTTTCCAATAAAGTCATACACCTTGTCAAGATCACTATTTAACGGACTTACCTTAGTGAGGTAAGCATCATTACTGTCTCTATAAAACACTGACCCTACACGTATCTCTAGCTCATTTTGAGATTTTGTGGCCCGTTTTATCACATCTTTTACTTCTGATTTGAGGTAGTTAATTTCATCTCCCATTGATCCTGTAGCGTCTACCACAAACATGATATCTACAGCTGAAACCGTGTTACAGCTGTTGGGAATAGATAAGTGACTGCTGCCTCCTTTTTTTACTTCTATATTATGTGCTTGGCCTTTGTGATATATCCTTGCAGTCAGTTTTTCTTTCGCTCTTCTACCTTTGATAGTAAGTCCTGACCACAATTCTGTTCTGCCGCTGTGATCTGTTTTCGCCTTCCACACTACCGTATTTCCATCTCTAAGTTCCACTCTCAAATCAGCCAATGGAATATTATCGTCATTTGTAACAAATACAGAATACCTCTCTGTAGGATAAATCCCCCAAGCATCTTGCATAGAGAAATAATCATTGTTATTCAAAAGGTTGTTCCAGTCATCCCAATTATTAAGATCATTCCACTCTCCAGCAGTGAGCTGCCCAGAATCAGGGTTTTGTGGTATTCCTGGTTTTATTCGCCCTCTTGGTGATGGCATTGCCGTTGCCCCTGATTCGGCAGATTTAAAAACTGCGTCTTCCATTTCAGGCATACTAGAAGTTTTTTTCATCGATCGTCTGGCTGTTACCATATCAGTTTCTCCACCATTCCTGAGTTTGGATGTGCGTTTAGAAAGTATAGTATCGCCCACCATTGTAATATAAGTAGTGAGTGAATCCCCCCTGTAGAGATAGGTTTTTTCTATTATAGTGGTGTCATTTATTACTGCGGTAGAAGTTGATTCCCCTGTTGGTAAGGTGGTAACAGCTTTGTTGGATTTGCATTGAGCCAATGTTATTATTGCGAGAATTAATATAAACTTATACATGGTTTTCATTTTATTTTGAAAAAGAAAATTTCTGAATTTTCAAGGTGAGAACCCTGACCTTCTAACGAGTTTCTAAAGATAAGATGCTTTTTAAGAATGGTTAAGTCTTGTTTATTAGAGAATTAACAAAAGATTAATGGTTGGTGGCTCGGGAACAAAGTCTCGCATACCATAATTTTGTTTCCTCCATAGAAGGACAGGAATTTTTTAGTTGCTCTTCGTTTAAAAAATATTTCCACCAAAGGTCGGCAGGCATTATGCTACGGCAAAAATCCGATTTTTCAGCTTTAACCAAACAGAAAAGCAACTGCCTTCAAGGTGTGTGATACTTCATTCCCGAGGCACTGGTGCTAGATTAAAGAACAAATTTTTGGCTAAAAGAATGTACCTTTATTAATTCGCCATTCCTTAAAAGGAAAACAACTTCGTTTAGAAAAAAAATTACACTTTTTTTGCTAAAAAGCACACCACCTGAGTAGTTACGAAATATTTTTACAAAATGATAAAAGCTGATATCCTGATTATTGGGGCTGGCCCATGTGGGCTTTTTACTGTTTTCGAAGCAGGGCTTCTCAAGTTAAAATGCCACCTCGTAGATGTACTTCCAAAGCCAGGAGGACAACTCACAGAAATATACCCAAAGAAACCTATTTACGACATCCCTGGTTACCCCAGTGTGTTGGCAGGTGACCTCGTGGACAAACTAATGGAACAAATAGAACCATTCAAACCAGAATTTACCTTAGGAGAAAGAGCAGAGAAAATAGAAAAGATAGATGACAAAATATATCGCCTTACCACCCATAGAGGTACGCAGATAGATGCACCTGTAATTGCAATAGCAGGAGGGTTAGGATGTTTTGAGCCAAGAAAACCGCCTATTGAAGGTCTTGAGCAATATGAAGATAAAGGGGTAGACTACATAGTGAAAGACCCCGAAAAGTTTAGAAATAAAAAACTTCTCATAGCAGGTGGTGGTGACAGTGCCCTAGATTGGACTATCGAGCTGGCAGACATTGCTAAGGAAATAACCTTGATACATAGAAGAACTTCATTCAGAGGGGCGCTAGACTCTGTAGAAAAAGTCCTTGATCTAGCTCATGCTAAAAAAGTAAATCTCATCACGGGAGCTCAAGCCATCGGAGTAAAAGGTAATGGTGTGCTCAAAGAAGTAGTTATAAAAACAAAAGATAAAGGAGCATTCTCTCTCGAGGTCGATCACTTTATTCCGCTTTTTGGTTTGACACCAAAATTAGGGCCTATTGCTGACTGGGGTCTGAACATTACCAAAAGTGCTATTGATGTAAGCACCTTAGATTATAGTACAAATATCCCTGGCATATACGCCATTGGGGATATTAATAATTACGAAGGAAAATTGAAGCTCATTCTTTGTGGTTTTCACGAAGCTACTATGATGGTACAAAGTGCTTTTAAGTACATTTATCCTGATCAGAAATTAAGTTTTAAGTACACGACAGTGTCCGGTGTGAATGGTTTTTAGAAAAAATTTATCCGGTCTTTGAAGTGTATAATATTCAGTTAAGTTTTGAGAGTATCCGTATCGGGATAGGTTTCAAATGTTTTTTATCGTTGTGCTCTTGCTTTCATATCTGTAACTACTCAAATCATAATTGTTACTTTAACCAAAATCTCCAATCATTTAAATTGAGGGCTATAGACCTGTATTGCTTTTTTCTATTACAAAGGAACAAATCAAGGCTAAAAAGCATTTAGTATAAAATGAAAGATATCATCAACCTCACAGTAAGAGATCGAGAAGGGGAAGAGCACAAACTAATTGCTCCTACAGATATGAGTATGAACCTCATGGAAGTGTGCAAATCTTATGAGCTCCCTGTGGAGGGGACTTGTGGCGGCATGGCCCTTTGTGCATCATGCCATGTATATGTACAAAGCGATCATGAGCTCAGTGCCCCATCTGAAGATGAAGAAATTATGCTAGATCAAGCTTTTTTTGTAGAAGACAATAGTCGTTTAGGGTGTCAAATTAGGATGATTAACGACCTAGATGGGCTGAGGGTAGAATTAGCGCCTCAAAGTGAGTAGTAAAAAAGCACTTTCTTTAAAAAGGAAGTGTTATGGCTAAAAAATGTTCTTTTTTCTACCATATTTCAGCTATTATCAAAGCAATAGCCCTGCTATTCCATCTCAAATGAGCTTTATCTGACAAAAAACAACAAAATTTTACTTCAAAAGCGCCCATCTGAGTAAATTGGCTCCACCTGAGAAGTAACAAGAAAGTAAACATTCTAAAAAGCTTGTATGAGCCAATTGATAAACCTTATTGTAGCAGAATATAAAAGAAGAATCTTTGATGAATCTTTCCGTCGTATAGAAAACTGTATCAGTCGGTTAAATTATGATCAAGTCTGGCAAAAGCCGAATGGCAACTCTAACAGTATTGGCAATCTTGTACTGCACCTTATGGGCAATGTACGTCAGTATATTTGCAGCGGAATAGGAGGCCAAAAAGACATCCGACAAAGGCATCTAGAATTTATATCAGCTTCGGCTTGTGACCTATCTGTGCTTTATACTAAAATGGCCGCTCTTAAAATAGATACAACTAAAGTAATCGACACCCTTACAGAAGAAAAACTGGTAAAAACATACATGGTTCAAGGGTTTGAAGAAAAAGGTTTGAATATTGTCATTCATGTCATCGAGCATTTTTCTTGCCACGTTGGACAGATTGCCCAGTATACCAAAATACTAAAAAATGAAGATTTGGGGTTTTATAGTGGCTTGGATCTAAATGTGAAATCCTAAGACACACCCTTCTGAGTAGTTATGATAAAAGAACCGATGCCTATGATAATTAAAAATGTCGCGAGAAACGATAAAAACCCATATGGTTAAGGTCACTTTTCTTATAGGCTTATCCAAGACTATTCATTTTGATTAATTGGATTATTTTTGACGAGATTTTAACTTGTTTAAGTTTTCATTCAGCCACTACTTATTTAAAACAATCCGTTTCGCAAAGCCAATGCTCTTTACTTCATTAGAATTTTGCATCTTTTTCTGCTTGGTGCTTTTCCTTTATTGGAAGGTATTCAATAGAAATATCCTGTGGCAGAATGTAGTTGTTTTACTTGCCAGTTATTTATTTTATGGATGGTGGGATTGGAGGTTTTTAACCCTCATTGCCCTTAGCACAATAGTTGATTTTTTTATTGGTTTGAAAGTAGGGAATGAGTCCAGATCTCAAAGGAAAAAATGGTGGCTTTGGCTGAGTATTGGCTTTAATCTGTGCCTGCTTGCTTTTTTTAAATATTTTGAATTCTTTATTGATTCGTTTATTGATCTCTTTGCCATTTTAGGATATCCTTTGGATTCTTGGTCATTGAAGATTATTCTTCCTGTAGGAATTAGTTTCTATACTTTTCAGTCTATGTCTTATACCTTAGATGTTTATAAAGGAAGAATTAAACCTACTAATAATTTTATTGCTTTTGCGGCCTTTGTCTCATTCTTTCCACAGTTGGTAGCAGGTCCTATCGAACGCGCAAAAAACATGCTCCCGCAGTTTTTTAAGCCGCGTATTGTCACTAATTCTGATTGTGTTGTTGGCTTACATCTCGTTCTTATAGGCTTTTTTAAAAAGGTAGTAATAGCGGACTCTCTTGCTCCTTTTGTAAATAAAATATTTTCTAATTATTCGGAGCAATCGGGTTTGACGTTGGCATTAGGAGCGGTATATTTTGCCATACAAATCTATGCTGATTTTAGTGGGTATTCTAATATTGCACGTGGCCTGGCAAGGTGGATGGGGTTTAGACTAATGGTAAATTTTAATTTCCCCTACTTCTCAAGAAATATTGGAGAATTTTGGCGCAGATGGCACATTTCCCTATCCACATGGTTTAGAGATTATTTATACATTCCTATTGGTGGGTCTAAAGGCGGAAAGTGGTTTTCAATTAGAAATATTTTTATCATATTTATTATCTCTGGATTGTGGCATGGTGCCAATTGGACCTTTGTGACTTGGGGGCTCTTTCATGCACTTCTATTCATTCCTTCATTTTTAATGAGAAATAACCGTCGTTATAATTCCTCCTTGGCGATAAATAATAAAAGCACACTTTCTATAAATACCGCATTTCAAATACTCTTTACCTTTTTATTTGTCACTTTTGGTTGGATACTTTTTAGGGCAGATAATATAAATCATGCCATTGAATATATTTCTAGGATGGTGACTCACTCTTGGTTAACAGGGCAGTATTATTATGGCATTGCTTTGGTGTTTTTAATGGTTCTAATAGATGTCATATTGGCTAAGAAAAAAGATAAAGAGTGGGTGTATTACATCTTAGTAGGCGCAATATTTGCCGCACTCTTTAGCTCATCCCCCTCTGAATTTATTTATTTTCAGTTTTAACTTTCTATAACTACTTAAAATCTTGCGTGAGCAGAAAGCATTGTCATCATTTTTGGTCAAAAATGACCGCAAATCACAACATTCGCTACTCAACTAATGGTGTTTCTCTTGGCTATTCAGCTTAAAGGCCTTGAGTCTTTTTATCATGGTTACAATATTTTGCTTACTCATAAGAGCTGTATCTATCAGATGTTCAACAAGTTAGCGGGCCTGATGTGATTTCCATCAGACACTACTAAGTACCTTTTAATCTGTGAACATTAATATTGGTCGAACTTAAGTGATGAGAACATGTTTTAATTTTGCCTAATTTGCCAATCCCTATGATAAATTTTATAATAAGGTCAATTCTGGTTCTTGTCTCATTCATTGTGTTTTTTGAATTTCTATCTTTTTCAAAGCAAAAGAACATTCTGTTACCTCCTTCTTCTAAAGTCATCATCACAGAGGCCATTGATACTACTATAAGAAGAGCTTTTTTAATAGGCGACAGCTATGCAGAAACTGCTTATTTACAAAAAGGCTTTCCAAAAATATTTAATGCGTATTTTAAAAATAAAGGAAACTTTTATTTTCAGAATCTTAGCAATTCTGCCACAGAATTGGATACCCATATGAGGCATTTTAAATCACTAGAAGATATCCACCCAGAGGTCATTATCTATTTTTACAACATCAATGATATAATATCTCTCGATGATAAGCTCTTTGGAGGTGAGAAAGCATCAGAAAATAGAATAAATGCAGATGGATCAAAAAAAGTGGTTCAGCAACAAAGTTTCTTTAAAAATATTTTATCAAAAATAAGATCTAAATCAACCAGTGTAGTGCTCCTACGTGATGTGTCTCATGCAGTATTTATGTGGTTTACTGATAGGCCTACCCCTGGCTCCACTATATACAAACTACCTCAAAGTCACATCACCTATCAAGATGAACTGGAACAAATATTTAATTCTTTTTCTAATATTACCGATCGACTTATTATTGTTGTGAATACACCTATGCATTATGGTGTGAATACAAAATCCTGGAAACACTATAAGCTTTTAAAAAGCTTTTCAATGCCCTATCATGTTTCGGTGATAAATGCTGTGGATGTAATAGGTGATAAAAAGTATGCTGTATCATGGCGCAATGGACACTATAATCAGGATGGGGTAAATGTTTTGGCAAAAAATATATTAGAATATTTACATTAAGCTCCAATTGTTGGATATATTTTTTACCTAACTTACAGTACTTTTTTACCCAAATTTAAATCGCATAATAACCTCTCCTGTATCTTTATCAAATTCTACTTTTTGATTTTCAGAATTCATTTTATTTCCTGTAGACATTTGATACAAACCCGCTAAAAACTCCAGGCCCTTGTTCATTACTTGTTCCATTTCTTCCATCTTTTCAGCATCTGGTTTAGACAAAGGCTCTGGTTTTTCTACATCAGATATTGGCTCTGGCGAGTCATCTGTTTTAAGTTGCTCCGGAGTGATGCCTGTGTGTTCTGACTCTATTTCTTCTATCAATTCCTCTTTCGTATGTGAAGCATATTGTTCAAAATTTTCTACAAGTTCTTCCAGTTGTTTTAAAAATTGGGATCGCCCTTTTTCTAAAAAATTTACCTCGTCTATCTTATTACTTTCATCTAGTACACCGTCAAAAAGATTTTGCTTAAGCCCCAAACCTGTGAATATATTTTCTTCTATAGATTGAGATACCAATAAATTGATCACCGTTAATTTTTGATGCTTTTGGCCCAATCGATCTATACGCCCTATGCGCTGATTCTTCTTGGCTGGATTCCAAGGGAGTTCAAAATTAATCACCGTATCAGCCATTTGAAGATTTAACCCAGAGCCCCCTGCTTCGGTGCTCAGGAGTACCTGACATTTGATGTTTTCACCAAACTCCTTGATAATATCTCCTCTTTTTGCCACGGGTATTTTACCATGAAGTCGCGTATAACCAATATCGAGTTTTTGTAAAAGTTGGCCAATCAAATATTGTGTAGTCACCCATTCAGAAAAAATGATCACTTTCCTGTCATTATTTTGTAAATCCAATTTTTCTTTAAGGATATCTTCCAGTTCGATGAGCTTAGAAGAGTAATTGGTTTTTTTATCAATAAGATAGGTACTATTACACACCATTCTCATATTAGTCATGAGCATCATGATGCGCTGAAAATCATATGGTGTCTTGTACTTTTTTGATAGTATTTGGCACAGATTGCTAGCATAAGATGCGTGATAATCTTGCTGGTTAGGATGCATGCCTAATGGAATAGTCATCTGTTGTACCTGTGGCAACTGCTCGAATACGTTGTTTTTCTCTCTTCTGAGTAATAACGATTTCATCTTTGCCTTTAGAGACTTCAGATTGTAATAGCCTGTGATACGATTGGTATCTTTAGCATCAAAATAACAGTGCTGATATGAAAACTCCCACAATGGAGTAAGAAATGAGGGGTCTACAAATTGACACAGTGACTATAAGTCTATCAGCTTATTTTCTATAGGTGTTCCTGTAAGAATAAGTGATTGTTTCCTTACAAGGCTTTTAAGGGCATGTGATGTCTTGGTATTGAAATTTTTAATACGTTGGGCTTCATCCAAAATTACAAAATCTACACCCTGTGCATTGATATTTACAAAGTCTCTTAATATTAATTCATAATTGGCTATAAGAAAATAGTCCTTACATGTTTTATATAATTCCATTCTTTCATGTGGCCTGCCAGTGACTATTGTCGCTTTTGCATCAGTAAATTTTTCTATTTCTTGTTTCCATTGAGCCTTTAGCGATGCAGGACATATTATCAATGTGCGACTAAACCCAAATATCTCCTTCTTCATCAGAGCAATAGATATTGCTTGGAGGGTTTTCCCTAAGCCCATTTCGTCAGCAAGAATACATCCTTTTTTAAAAGTACCATATTGCACACCTTCTTTCTGATAAGGAAATAGATCGGCCTTAATATTACTAAACTCTAATAGGGTGGTCTCTTCTAATTTTTTGAGCACACCTTTTTCAAAAGCAGTCTCAATAGCATCCATTACCTCTGCTCTGATCTTAAATTGACTTAGGGCTCCTGCCTCAACAATAAATTGTGAAAAGCTCCTCAGCTGATCTGATTCAATATGAGGTTTTCCTTTGAAATATTTTTTAATCAATTCATCCGCCTCTTTATCCATCTCGTGAGGATAATGCCATGTTATTTTATAATCATTGCTTGGGTCTGTGTATATCTCTATAAACGGATAAGTTTTATCCAATTTTTTGTATAACCTCAAGTTGGATTTAAGATCTCCAAAAACATACATGATGTGCTTGGTAGTACCCAGTTTGTTGTACTTCCAATCAATGCTATCTACATATCCCGTTTCATTTTCAAAGTCTCTAAGAGTGACCAGATATTTCACTCCATTTTCGTTGTACAGCGTATGTTCGCCAAATATGTTGTCACTATAGGTTACTTTATATTCTGCTTTTTCTGCTTTTATACGGCGCTCTATCATTACCCTGTCTATCATTCCTTGGTGAGAATATCTGATGCCAGCAAACTCTTCAGGATTACGACCTTTTAGTTTATCCCTGAGGTGCAAAAGAGCCGCAATATGTATGTCTATTATAGATGAAGGGGTAGAGGAGTCTTCAGAAAATTCAATACTTTCCCCTTGGTGATAATGAATGGTAATATGATGATCTGATTCGTTTTTTTTTACAATAATTTTAGCTAGTGACGGGCCCACAAAAAGAATTTGAGCATTTTCATCAGAAGACCTCTCTTGAGCAGAGTAGAAAAATTTGGCCTCTTTGTTTTTAAACCTTTCGATATATTCTTCTATTAATTCTAGGATGCTCACTTCCGCCATGTCGCTTTTTTATGTATTCTAAGGTTGTCACTAATAATTTTAAGAAAAAATTTAGCAATGTTTAACTATACAGGTTGTGGGTATACCTTGCAGAATGAGGCCAATGTTCCCAATTATTGCTGTTAATGATGAGTAATTATTGAACATCTTTTCTATGCCAAAAGATTAGAAAGTCCCTGATACCTGTTTAAAAGCCACAAGAGGTTCTTACTTATCAAATAATTTGGTAAAAAAATTTGGGACACAAAATGTTGGCAAATAATTTGTGTCTTAAATGTCTTTAACCAAAAAAAAAGAGTCTCTACCAAGTGATATCATCCTCCGTTTCTGTCACCTCTGACGAGTCCGTGGTATCTTCTGGATCACTCGCTTTGGGAGCTGCAGGTTTTGGCGCAGGAGCATTAGGGTCACCACCTTCGGATCTGATTTTTTCTTCCCATTCTAATTGCCTTTTTTCATACAATTCGTAGTCAAAATCTGGCATTAACTTGGTCTTAACGTGTGATATTGTGTCTTGTAGACCTTTCAGGAACCGATTAAAGTCCTCTTTGTATAAGAAAATCTTATGGCGCGTATACCCATCACCGTTAAATTTTTTAGTGCTCTCCGTAAGGGTGATATAATAATCTTCACCTTTTGTTTGTCTTACATCAAAGAAGTAAGTTCTTCTTCTTCCAGCTCTTACCTTTGAGGTATAAACGCTTTCCATGCGCTGCGAATCGTTATTTTCCACGATGCGTTATTTTTTAAAAATTGAATAATTTATATGTAATCCTATCACACATAATTTTCGTTTTTTTGTCTGCTTCTCACCAAAGGCGAAAAGGTTGCTTTTCTCAATTTGAATTGTAATTAAAAAAATGGTAATTCTTTAAAAACTCCTATTTTTGAGAAAATTTGTTTCGTCAAAAAAATCCGAAAAATCAAATACTATAGGTACATTTCAATGTTTCGTTAACCCTCTGGTCTTCTAAAACTAGATGTAATATAATTGTAACTATTCAGATGCTATCAATTTTGACTAAAAAAAGCTCTTTTTTCGCTATACTTCGGCTATTTATTAATAAATAACAGCACTATTTATTAATATATGATCCTTTTCTAGTAAAAAAAACAAAAATGTTTTTAATGCCTTTGTCTGATTATAAGTACTCAAAATCTTGTGTGTCCAGAATGATTTGGCGGCATTTTTGATCAAAATTGCCGCCAAATCATAATATAATATTTATTGCTCAACCAAGGACGTTGCCTTTGGTTATTAGCCTAAAGGCCTTCAGCCTTTCTATCATGATTATGACATTTAGTGCTTACAAATGTGTTGTGTAGTCAGGGGTGTACTGTGTTGATTTCCAGAAACTTTATGATCGGGTTAAGTCTGCACAACATTGGAAAATCAATCCCTTCGGCTAGGCTCAAGGCAAGCATTTACTCGCTAAAATCGTAACATTTCGATTTGTTCATCACCAGAGACTGGGAAACTGTTATTCTTGGGTTTTCATTAAAAATTTTTCTTGGTCTGTGCAAAATAGTCTGGTTAATATTTTGGAAAATCCAACTGTGATGGGTATACAATCTTGATTAACGAATTTGTACCTACTCAGGTGGAGTCAATTTTGGCTAAAAAAAGTTCTTTTTCTACGATATTTCAGCTATTCTTTTTCCATAATTCTGTTTTGCCTCAAAAAATGAGCTTTATCTGAAAAAAAATAAATTTTACCTGCCTGTTAGGCAGACAGGTCTCAAAAGCGCCCACCTAAGTAGTTACACGAATATTAATTCTCGATAATTTTTTCTTCATACTGCTGCTTTTGTAATAAATCGTAGTAAAAACCCTCTTTTTTTATCAGTTCCTCTGGGCTTCCATATTCCACTAATTTGCCTTCGTCTAGTACTATTATTTTATCAAAAGTGAGGTGTTTGTATATTCTATGTGTAATAATGAGGCACGTCTTTTCTTTTAATTCATTATTGAGATGTCCGAGAATGAGTTGTTCTGTTGTGGTATCTACTGCCGAAAGGCAATCGTCCAAAATGATGATGTTAGGGTTTTTTACCAATGCACGAGCTATTGATATTCTTTGTTTTTGTCCTCCTGATAATGTCACTCCTCTTTCTCCTATTACTGTATCAAATTGCTTAGGTAGATTCATAATATCCTCATATACAGCAGAACTTTTGGTGATTTGAGATATTTCGTCCTGAGAGGTATTTGGCTTACCAAAAGCTACATTATTGCTAATGCTATCACTAAATAGGAAAGAATCTTGGGGCACGTAACCTATGCTTTGACGCAGATCATGCAGATTGATATCGTTGATATTCACACCATCAATTAAAATCGCTCCATCTGTAACTTCATTCATGCGCAACATGAGATTGGCGATTGTGGTTTTTCCACTTGCTGTACGCCCAATAATTCCTAATTTTTCCCCCTTTTTTACATCAAAACTTACCTTATCTAGAGCTTTTATACCACTATCTGCATACACAAAAGTGGCCTTGTCAAAAGCGATTTGACCTTTAATTTGCATGTTCTCTGATACTGTATTTACAATTTTAGGCTCTGTATCTAAAAACTGATTGATCCTTTTTTGAGAAGCCTCGGCTTGTTGTACTATACTGACGATCCATCCTATAGCAGTAAATGGCCACGTGAGCATAGTAACATATATTATAAACTCAGCAATATTACCGTGAGTAATATTACCTTTTGACACTTCTATACCGCCTACCAGTACTACAAGTAAAATACTGCCCGAAACCAAAAGCATCATAAGGGGATGAAATAAGGCATTGACCTTAGCAAGATCCATCGATTTGTTTTTATAATCGTTGGTTTCTTTTTGAAAATATTTTTGAAACTGTCCTTCTTTTACATATGATTTTATAACCCGTATTCCCGAGTATACTTCTTGAGAAATAGTAGTAAGTTTTGCCAACTGTATTTGAATAATTTCACTTCTTTTATGAATATACGAGCTTACCCAGTATATTGAAACTGACAAGAAAGGCATAGGAGCTAAAGCGTATAAAGTCAACTTGGGATTGACATTGTACATATAGTAAATGGCCAATACAAATAAGGTGATTAAATTAATACAGTATAAAATCCCTGGCCCCAAATACATTCTCACTTTTGACACATCTTCTGTGATACGAGACATCATATCCCCAGTAGTGTTTTTGCCATAAAATGAAGAATCTAATTTTTCATAATGATGGAAGATATCCTTTCTAAAATCATACTCTATTAACCGAGAAACTACAATAACCGTCTGTCTCATCATAAACATAAAAAAGCCCATCATCAATGCAAAACCGATTACAAACAAAGCGTAATACATCAATTCAGAGGTGACTGCATTGATAATTGCTTCTTTTTCTACGGCATCTGTGGTATCACGATAAGCATTCAAACTTGCTATCGCACTGTCCAAGGCCTTTCTGAATTGTGGAGGAATGAGAATCCTGAAGTAATTCTGAGCTGCTACGAATATAAAACCTAGAATCAGTCTCCATTTGTACCTCCAGAGGTATGCATTAATTTTAGAGAGTTCTTTCACTTATTGCAAATGTACACATATGTTAACATGACAAAAGTGAAAAAGATTATATTTTGACTGGATGAGAAGTATCCTTTTTAATTTGATAAGTTTCGTTCCACCACAATCATATAGCCACCACGCAAGAAATTAATGAATGTAGATGCTAGGTTCGCAATTTTTTACACTTTCAAAATATTCCGTTTGTACGTTTTGGGTCAAAAATGTCTCATGATAAGTGCTTGTTCTGTTTTTTGTAAAAATTCAGTGTGCTCTTTCTAGAAATTTGTCATTTGCTTTGATGTTTAGCAATAAATTTTTTAGCATCTTGATGTGCACAATGGTGATGATAAATCATTGGACCTATCCAAGCCATCGTCCCTGAAAGCAACAGTACAATAGTGCACATTTCATAAATAGGAAAAAGCACTATATTAGAAGGAGTAATGGCCAGTGCACTCCAAATGCTCATTATAGCCGCAGCCAAAATTAATGTGATAGCAAATCCTCTGGCACGGAAATTATGAAATTTTCTTTTGGTTCGAAACAAATGGCTTAACAAAGCATGGTGTGTTGGTGTACTTTTTTCACTAATGACAATTAGTGCCTTCATTGTTTGTTCGCTTTTTCTATAATGATACAGATTGAGTTGACAGGCCGCTTTGTGAAAGAGTAGTTCTTCAAGAATATGTTTTGGGAAATCAGGAAACAAATCACTATCAAACAAACAATTGATGAGATCATCGCACCTTATGAGATATTGATCAAATTCTCCATTATGGAATAATGCCAATTGAAAATCTACTACAATATTTAGTTTTTTATCAAGAGGCACTTTATCAAGAAAGCTTTCATATTTCTTAAAGAATGAAATTTTACTAGCCGTGTTATTTTCTGCTATCCTCTTGTACTCCCTTATTATTTCTTGTTCATATGTGGTAGTGTCCTCTTTCATAATTTGATTACAATTTTTTTTTGTAACTTCTTCAGACATGTTGCTGCAAACTGACGTACATGAGAACGGATCTTCTTTTAATCAGTTAAAGATAGTCCTTTCTTTCACCAAGAAGGAGCACTTTCACGACACCTGTGAGTATTGAGCCCACTCCGAAAACATAAAAATGATAATTCTCGCTTAGCTTGGAGTGAAACCTTTAGGACTACACGACTATTTATAAGGTGGTTTGAAGGCTGCTCCTTTCAGCATTCTTCGGGGAGTCGTCCCCTCGATGTGTATATAACATACTCTCTTTTGTGCATTAGAGCACACGGTGCATTTCAAATTATCGCATAAAGCCCTATGATTGTGTGATATTATGAAAAAGGTGTCTTGGCCTCTTTGTGAAAATGACAAACAGAATTGCTCCCAAAAGAACAATAATATGGGCTGTAAGAGTCACTAAACTGAACTAAAACCACAATTTTACATCCCCTCTAAAACCTGCATCTACATAACTGATTACAATCTCACTTCCAGAAGCAATAGGCTTTATACACATAAAGCGTATTTCTTGATTCTGAATATCTATTTCAAAAGCCGCATTTGGTACTTCGCTGTGATTATAAAGAGAACCATACCCTAAGGCTATAGCACCTTGTCCTCTTTTTTCTCCCCAAAGGAAATAATAATCATGCAGGTAAGTAGTGTGTATTTTTATTAAATCTTCTTTAGTAAACACGATAACAGGACATACTTCTATCAAGTCACCTGCTCTAATTTCTACTGCTGAGTGTACACACCTTCCTTTATTAGGGTCACAAATAATAAAAAGACCTGGCATTTGAGTTGCTCTCATTTTTATGTGTTGTTATTATGGGGATCAGTTTAATAGGGTTGGCTTTTTAGGCGCCGCAATCTACTGATTGGATATTTACAAGATAGGGTTTTTGTTTTAGCAATTTTGAGTCCACTCCGGAAACACACAAAATCAAAATTGAGTCCACTCCGGAAACAGACATTTTTCACAAAATGAGTTGTTTTGGATGAGATTTACATTTATTGAGATTCGGTGATGCCTGAATATCAGCTAGAGTTCTAATTTTGGTGCGTTTTCGTTCAGACACTACTCACACTTCATTTATCATAACTCTGCTGATGTGTAGCCAGAAAGTTTGTCTTTTTTTATCAAAATTGATACCACCTAGGTTGTTACCTTTTATCAAGTGTCACCAAATTTTCTTATTTTAAGTGAATTCTTGTTCATAGGTTCTGAAAAGCAGGACGCAAAGTAAACCAACTTATGAAAAACTTTAAAAATAAAATTACGGCTCCAAACCCTAAAAACAGACAACTTAAGGCTCCATCAGTCACAGAGTATATGGTAAGTAAACTCATCACATTTACTCCTGAAACTGAGATAAAAGATGTCATTGAATCGTTACTTAAAAATAGAATTACAGGAGCTCCTGTACTCAATGCTAAAAAAGAAGTTGTGGGTCTCATTGATGATAAAGATTGTTTGAACACACTCGTCGGAGGGGCATTTTATAATCATCCTATATCTAAAGATACTGTGGCCAATTACATGTCAAATGTGATGAAAACAATTACCGTAAATGAAGACATTTTGGATGTTGCAAATATCTTTTTAAGGACTCCCTATAAGAGGTTAATGGTGCTTGATGAGGACGGAAAGTTAGTAGGCCAAATAAGCCGTAGAGATATATTAAGAGCAATAAAGGACTTGAAGCCTACTACTTGGTAGTGCTTTGGGGCTCTGGTTTGGTCAAAATAAAAGAAAGTAGAAAAGAATCAATAATTCCGCTCTACTTCCTTAATTATTTGGTTTAGCGGTTTTCAAATCTCTACTCAGCTACGGGGCCCGCTTTTACATCAAATGTCATCCCTTTATTATTAACACCTACTTTTATCGTATCACCTTCATCTGCTTTTCCAGAAAGCAAAAGTTTTGACAATTCATTCACCAATTCCTTTTGAATTACCCTTTTCATCGGCCTTGCTCCAAATTGTGGGTCATATCCTAACATTGCCAAATGATCCATGGCCTTATCGGTTATATCCAGCGTAATGCTCCGAGCTGCTAAATTTTTTCTGAGTTTTTTCATCATGAGCCCTGCTATTTTTTTTATCTCATCCTTAGTCAGAGGCAAGAACATGATTTTATCATCAATCCTATTTAGAAATTCGGGACGCAAATTGTCTTTTAGTACTTCAAAAACCTCTGCCTTTGTAGTATCGATTATCTCTTGTCTGTGTTTATCCCCTAAAGCATCCAGGTCTTCAAAATTATCCAATATCGTTTGGGCTCCCATATTGGAAGTCATAATGATAATAGCGTTTTTAAAATTGGCTGTTCGGCCTTTATTGTCAGTGAGTCTTCCATCATCTAATACTTGCAAAAGAACATTAAATACATCAGGGTGAGCCTTTTCTATTTCATCTAATAGGACAATAGAGTACGGTCTTCTTCGCACCGCTTCCGTAAGTTGTCCGCCTTCTTCATATCCCACATATCCCGGAGGTGCACCTACGAGCCTTGATACAGCATGTTTCTCTTGAAATTCACTCATGTCAATCCGGGTCATTGCCTTTTCGTCATCAAATAGAACTTCTGCCAAAGACTTAGCCAATTCTGTTTTTCCTACTCCAGTAGGGCCTAAGAAAATAAATGACCCAATGGGCTTATTGGCATCCTGTAGCCCAGCCCTACTTCTCCTAATTGCATCACAGACAGCTACTACTGCTTCTTTCTGACCAATGAGCCTTTGGCCAATGACCTCCTCCAGGTTTAACAATTTTTCTTTTTCACTTTGTAGCATTTTAGTCACAGGTATCCCTGTCCATTTAGATACCACCTCCGCAATGTCGTCACTTGTGACCTCTTCGTTGGTGAAACGGTCTCCTTCTGGGAGCTTAGATAGTTTTTCTTCTTCAGTTTTGAGCTCTGCCTCTTTTTCTTTCAGGTCGCCATATTTTATTTTTGCTACCTTTTCAAAGTTTCCTTCTCGTTCTGCTTTTTCCGCTTCATATTCTAAATCTTCCATGCTTTTTTTTATGGCTTGCATGGTGTCCACTATCTCTTTTTCATTTTTCCAAGCCGCTGTTCTAGAGTCTAAAACCTGCTTTACATTGGCTATCTGTTCCTGTATTCTTTTCAGTTTTTTTGTATTCTTCTCTCGTTTTATTCCTTCTTTTTCTATTTCCAATTGTCGCACTTTTCTATCCAGTTCGTCTATTTCTTCTGGCACACTATCCAGTTCTAGTCTCAATTTGGCAGCAGCCTCGTCAATAAGATCAATAGCCTTATCTGGCAATTTTCGCTCTGTTATATACCGATGTGAAAGCTCAGCAGCAGCTACCAGAGCTTCATCTAGAATATCAATCTTATGATATACTTCATATTTATCTTGTATCCCTCTAAGAATAGAAATCGTCTCCTCCACACTTGGTTCATCTATAAATATGGTCTGAAACCTTCTCACTAAAGCTTTATCCTTTTCAAAATATTTTTGATACTCATCAAAAGTAGTCGCACCTATTGTTCTTAATTCTCCACGAGCCAGAGCAGGTTTTAAAATATTAGCGGCATCCATAGCCCCATTGCCTCCTCCTGCACCAATTAGGGTATGTATCTCATCTACGAAAAGAATGATTTCTCCATCACTACTATTTACTTCTTTTACTACAGCCTTTAGCCTCTCTTCAAATTCTCCCTTGTACTTCGCTCCTGCTATCAGAGAGGAGATGTCTAACGAATAGAGTTGTTTGCTTCTCAAGTTTTCAGGTACATCCTGATTGACAATACGCCAAGCTAGACCTTCTACTATTGCGGTCTTTCCCACACCAGCATCTCCTATAAGGATGGGGTTATTTTTCTTCCTTCTTGATAAAATATGAAGCATCCTTCTGATTTCTTCGTCTCTACCAATTATAGGGTCAAGTTTGCCTTCTTCTACTCTTTGGTTTAGGTTGATCGCAAATTTCTTTAAAGCATTATACTGATTATCGCCTTGTTGGTCCGTCACTTTTCTTCCTTTTCTGAGCTCATTGATGGCCATTTTCATTCCCTTTTCAGTAGCACCTGCATCTTTTAATATTCGAGCAGCTTTATCCTTGCCTTTAAGAATGGCTAGCAGAACCAATTCTACAGATATAAAATCATCGCCAAACTCTTTGAGCATTTTTTTTGCTCTTGCTAAAGCAGCGTTAGAGTCATTGGTAAGGTATTGTTTGTCCGTTCCTTCTACTTTTGGAAAAGTCTCAAGAGCCTTATTCAAGTCTCTTTTAATATTAATCATATTGACACCCATTTTCTTAAATAGAAAACTGGTCAAATCTTCGTCAATATCTAGTATTCCTTTTATTATATGTACAGTATCTACTGATTGTTGGTTTAGTCCTCCCGCTATTTGTTGGCTTTTAAGGATTGATTCTTGTGCTTTTACTGTGAAGTTGTCGTATGTCATTTTCTTAGTCTGTTTTTATAGTTTGTGATTTCTGATTCTTACATTAAATTTAAGATCAAAAGATAATCCAATTGGGAAACGTATAGCGTTATGTGCCAAAATGTCAGCAAATATTAATATTTAAATGCCAAACAGGCAGTTTGTTCTGTTTTAATAAAAGGTTGGCTCATACCTTTCTTGCAATAAATTAATAAGTATTGCCAGAAGTTCACAATTAATTAAGATTGAGCCTGCCCTGAAATAGGTAATTTTCACAAAATGAATTGTTTAGATAATATTATCATTTTCTTAGATTTGTTGATACCTGAGTGCCAATCAACAAATTGAAAAAGAGAATAAGATCACTAAAAGAAACCTTTTATATTTTTTATGTTTGGAGTGGGCTTAAGATTCACTAACGTATAAAATAAGTTAGTAATAGCACTGCTATTAAGCCAAAATTTGCCCGTCTACAGGCTGGTAGAAGTCTCGTTTCACAAGAAAAATCAGCTGTTTTTTTTTCTCCCATTTAGCAAGAAGGTCTCAAAAGTACGACAACTAAATTGTCCTTAATCCCTCGCGTTTCTATAATTTAAGAACTCTTTAAAAAATGTTGTTATTCAAATGGGGCTATTTTGGATAAAAAAATTCTTTTGCTACCATATTTCAGCTATTTTTTTCGCCATAGCTCTGCTATGTCTCAAAAGCGCCCACCTGTAGTTACAAATGTGACTACACAACCACAGTCAAATTTTGTTAAAAAGTACTGCGACTATGTAGTTACTAAAAGAATAACTCTTTGTTTTTTTACAAAAAATATCAATTCAAAACCTTCCTTCCCAGGGCTGGTTTGAGTCCCATGTTTTCCCAAACAAAAGAATACATGTCAGCAGCCAGTTCTATCTGTTGTTTGGTAGATACTGAGCCATGACCAGCATTGGTTTCTATTCTTATCATTACTGGATTAGGGCCATTATGAGCGGCTTGCAGTCTGGCGGCAAATTTAAAAGAATGTGCTGGCACTACTCTGTCATCATGATCAGCGGTAGTGACCA
Organism: Saprospiraceae bacterium; assembly: GCA_036479115.1. Classification (GTDB taxonomy): domain Bacteria; phylum Bacteroidota; class Bacteroidia; order Chitinophagales; family Saprospiraceae; genus UBA7328. The sequence continues at coordinate 21,577 of JAZGFD010000140.1, forward strand.
TTGTAGCTGGATAAGCAGTACCATCTTTTAACGCATGGTAAGGTGAATATTTTTTTAAATATTGAAACATCTCAGGAGAGTCCTGCGCCGTACCATAATCAGCTGCCCAGCCTGCTCCTGCTGTGAAAGTATGGTACCTTAACATATCCATTACGCCTACAGCTGGTAGTGCTACTTTGGCCAAATCTGGTCGTTGTGTCATTGTAGCTCCTACAAGTAATCCTCCATTGCTTCCACCTGCTATAGCAAGGTGATCACTGTCAGTATATTTATTATTGATAAGATACTCCGCGGCAGCTATAAAATCGTCAAATACGTTTTGCTTCTTCATCTTTGTGCCAGCCAGATGCCATTCCTCGCCATATTCTCCGCCACCTCTGAGGTTAGGCATAGCATATATTCCTCCATTTTCTAACCATGATATACGAGATGCGCTAAAACTGGGTGTAAGGCTGATATTAAATCCTCCATAGGCATAAAGGTATGTCGGGTTTTTTCCATTTAATTTTAAGCCCTTTTTGTGTACAATAAACATAGGCACCCTCGTACCGTCTTTGCTTTTATAGAAAATTTGATTTACCTCGTATTCACTTGGATCAAAATCTACATCTGATTGTTTGTGTAAAGTAGATGTTCCTTTGGCAATGTCATATTTAAAGATAGTGGTAGGATAGGTAAATGATGTAAAACCATAATAAAAGTCAGCATCATCCTTTTTTCCTCCAAATCCAAAAGCAGTACCTATTCCCGGTAGTTCTATTTCCCTTTCCTGATTACCTTGCATGTCATACTGCTTTACTTCTGTCTTAGCGTCCACTAGGTAATCAGCGAAAAGCTTTCCACCTCCACTGCCTACATTTAGCACATTTTTAGTCTCGGGTATGATTTCCTTCCATGATGATTGATTTGGATTTGATAAGTTTACTGAAACCAGTTTATAATTAGGGGCATCTATATTAGTCAACAAATAAAAAACACTTCCTTCATTGTGTACTACTGATGCTCTTTTAAAATAGTCATCTTGCAATTGAATAAATGGAGCATTTGCTATGCGCAAATCTTTAATATAAAGTTGGCTTCCACTTGTATTTTGAGAGGCATATACCATTAAATAATTCTCATCTTCTGTTACACCAGCACTTACGTACCTATTGGGTTGTTTTTTGCCGCCATAGATAAGTTCATCGGTGTTTTGGCCGTTGTTGAGTTTATGAAATTTTAATTTATGAAATTGTGTTTTTTCAGATAATTGACTTCCTTTAGGTTTGTCATAACTGCTGTAGTAAAATCCTGTGTTTCCTTGCCATGCCAAACCACTAAATTTCACATCTATAAGTGTATCTTCCACAATCTTTTTAGTTTCTGTCTCCATTACTATTACTTTTCTCCAGTCTGATCCCCCTTCTGTAATCATGTATGCTACCATGCTTGCATCCTCAGTAAAGTACATCCCCCGTAGTGCTATTGTTCCATCATCAGAGAAGGTGTTTGGATCAAGAAAGACCACCGGTTCTTTTTTACTGCCTACTGGTGTGCGGTATACTACACTATGATCCTGTAAACCAGTATTTTTATAAAAATATTCATAACTGCCTTCTTTAAATGGTGCTGATACACGCTCATAATCATATAATTCTTCTATCCTTTTCTGGAGATCATCCTTAAATTCTATTTTCTCTAAAAACCCATCAGTTATCTCATTTTGAGCGCTGACCCATGCTGCCGTCTCATCACTCATATCATCTTCTAGCCAATGATATGGATCAGGTACATCTACTTCATGATAAGTGTCTATATGTTCACTTTGATGTGTGGTTGGATATTCATAGGATTCTTGTTCCTTCATGTTTTTACAAGAGATAATGGATATAAATAATAGAAAAGAAAGAAGTTTAATGATATTCATGATGATAATTTAGATATTTTTTTAATCTACTCTAGGCAAATTTTTATGCCATACAAACTAACATTGCTACACAAAGTAGTGAATAGATCCCTTAATAGAAAATGATAGATTATTTCACAATAAATTTACCGCTTTGGTCGCTATTATTTGTCAACATTACAATCCTTTGATTTAAGTTGTCTCGGATTTCCCTAAAATAGATTCTATCTAATTAAAATAAAAAAGGCGTCTGAGTCGTCTATTTATAGCACAGTTTTTAGATTTGCATACAAATCACACTCAGAATGGCATTAGCGGCGAATAATAAAAGAACATACTGGATAATTTTCCTTATTTCTACAGCAATTTGCATCTTTTTTCTAATGTTTTGGTCGGCTTGGTTTTGGGTGTGCTTACCATTTGTACTTACCTCTTTGGTCTTAGCGATGGACAAATTATAGTGTCCGTAGATACAGATTATTCAAATTAAAATTTTTATTCTCGGTTTGTATGAAAAATTAAAATTTTCATAAAGCACCTATTTGCTATTAACATAATCTGTCATATTATAGTCGCAATCTTAAATAGCGGTTGAACGAAAACTCATCAAAACTAAAAATGATAGTTCTCTTATAACCACGAAATAAACTTACAATCATGAAAGCGACATTTTACACATTAGGAATTTTGATTTTGATGTTATACACATCTTGTAAGTCTGTACAAACATTGGTAGATAAAGGAGACTATGATGCCGCCATCGCATTGGCTACTAAAAAGATGAGAGGTGGTAAAGTCAAAAAGACCAAGCATATAAAATCTCTGGAAAAAGCATTTCTTAAAGTCAATAATGATGATCTTAATGAGATACACTACCTCCGGGATATAGATGACCTCGATGCACATGAACGAATTTTTGACATAGGTAAAAAGATTGCCTATAGACAAAAATTGGTGCGCCCATATCTTCCACTCGTAGGCAAAGACGGTTATCGAGGGCAGTTTAAATTTATTAATACAAACACTCTTTTATCCAGAGCGGCTAAAAAAATCACCTTGTTAAGTTATAACAAGGGTGTCGATTACCTCTCACGTGCCCGTAACTCAGGTTACAGCGAACATGCTAGAGCAGCATATTATGCTTTTATGAGAGCCGCTGATTTTAATCCTGATTTTAATGAACTTGTAAAACTGCAAGATGAGGCTCGTGCGTTTGGGATAGATCATGTTTTAATAGAAATTTTATTTGATAGTGATTTGTTTTTACCTTATGATATTGCTCATTATTTGAAAAGTGTGAGATACATTCCAAGATCAGAAAAATGGGTTCATTATTATAATGAAAGTGACACTACATCATCTTTTGACTTCATTGCGAGATTAATAATTGATGATATTAATATCAGCCCAGAGCGCGAACGCAGACGAATTTTCTTTGAAGAAAAAGAAATTGAAGATGGAGAAGAATATGTATTAGATGATCGAGGAAATGTTGCTAAGGATTCTTTGGGAAATGATATAAAAAAGCCAAAATACACCTTGGTACAAGCTAAAATCAATGAAGTATCAAGAGAAAAATATCTTAATATACGTGCACAGTTGAAAATTGTAGACGTGAGAGATGGTCGAACATTGACCCAATTAATTACGGCTGAGGCAAAATTTGATGACTTGGTATGTATAGTGAGAGGGGATGAAAGAGCGCTAAGTGAAAAGACACAAAGGAGTGTAAAGGATTTTCCCTTAGACTTTCCAACTGATGCGGAACTTCTGCTTCAGACAGGTGATGAGATAAAGCAGGCATTCCGGTATAAACTTAATAAAATGATTAAAGAATATCGGGATGACCAATATAAAGATTGCAGGTTTTCTTCTGCTTTTTGAAAGAATAAAGGGCTAATGAACAATTCTAATTATTTGGTTATTGGGGTTGATGAATAACTATTGAAAATTATTTTTTTAACATTCGACTTTGGCACAAAAAACTAATGTGAAGCCTCTGAATTAAAAACTCATATATAATAATGATAAGTACCTGGAAAATACTGGAAAATATAGAACAATTGGATCAAGCAATACAAGATTCGCATCAAAAACCTATCGTGTTTTTTAAACACAGTGTAACGTGTGGAATCAGTGCCAAAGCAAAATTCATGTTAGAACAAGGGTGGGGTTTTGATGAAGACTTGTTTGACTTTTACTATTTAGATTTGCTAAGCAACAGAGCTATTTCTAACGAAATAGCAAATCGTTTCAATGTACACCATAAATCACCCCAGATTATAATATTAAAAGGTGGGAAATCTGTGAAAGATATGTCACATCATAGGATCAGTGCATCCTCATTAAAGAATGCATTGGATAAATAATTTTAGCAAACTGATTGTCATTAAACGCTCTTGGGCCAATAATGCAAATTTTACTTTAGGATGTTGATTAATGATATGATTGTTTTGAACACCCGCCAAAATTTTAACCGATCGTTTCATTCAGATTCTAAGTAGAGGGTTTCCTGTGTGTGTTTTTCAAATACAATAGTCCACCTATTCCGAAAGCAAACAAGGCAATTGCTATAAACTGAGCCTGGGACAAATCCATACCAAGAAAGTTATAGGTAGGATTAATTCTAATATATTCTACTAAAAACCGCTCTATCCCTGTAAGGATGAGAAAAATGCAAAATAACGTTCCGGTAATTTTTATTCTTTTTCTAATAAGCCACATAAAAGCAAATGCAAGGAGACAGAAAGTAATCTCATAAATAGGAGTAGGATACACTGGTGGGGATAGTTTCATACAGTGATTGCCCACACAATTTGCCAGTCTCACGCCTTCATTTAGTACATTGTGAGGATAATCATATGCCCAAGCCCAGTCAGGAAAAATAAACCAAGAAGGTTTAGCCGCTTCATTCACAATACCCCAATCGCCATCGCCAGACAATTGACAACCCACTCTACCTAAAGCATAACCCATCATCAAGGCTGGGGCGATAGAATCAGCTCCATGAAGAATATTGACGCTCATTTTTTTTAAATAATAGGCCACAGCAAATGTGCCAAAAATAAGACCTCCATATACCGTCAATCCACTACCACTCAACAACTGACCTATAGGATCAGCAATAAATGAATCTAAATTTTCAAGAATCGAAAAAACTCTAGATCCTATTATGCCTGTAATAGCTGCCAAAATAATCACATCCCCAACCTTGTGACTGGGAAATGTGACCTGTTTGATGGTTTTGGGCTTCTCTAGTTTGTTTTTAATTCCGATGTAATAGGAATAACCCCCGAAAATCACTAATCCGATAATACCCAGCATTAAAAAACCCGAAATGGAAAAAATAATTCCTGCAGCATCGGCTTTAAATTCATCAAAATTTTGATAGATATATGGAATCTTAAAAAAGAGAAAAAAACCAATCGCTCCATTAAAGAATACTTCTGTCCAATCTGGTCCTTTTCCTGTTACTACCATTTTGGAAAATGAATGTAGATGACCTTCTTTTTCTTTTCTTTTAAATTCGAGATATAGGATATAGGTCATCACTATAAAAGTGATCCCCAATAATAACCCGAATGTTTTTACTATAGAAAAACCATTGTCCCGGGCAGTGCCGAAGATATCATGAAGAAAATAGGACAAATCAGGATACATTGTTATCAACATTTAATGAAAAGACGAAAATACTTATTTGTACGCCGACTTCGTTTTGATTTTGACTTTTATAATTTGGTTATATGAATTATCTCCACGCAAGACAGCAGGTTGTGCGCTTTTTTATAAATTTTATCAAATCATTCTGCTTAGCCGTATAAACATCCTATTTTAAACATTAAAAACAATCAATTTTTTTAATATGAAAAAATTACTCCTCGTGCTCATCGTTAGTTTTTGTACTATTGGTATTGTGTCTTCTCAAACACATATGCATTTCGGTCTTTTATCGGGGTCAAATAAACTAGAAACATTTACACCTAAAGATTTTAGCCATAGCGGGTGGAGAATAGGCATAGATCAACAAATATTAGGTAAAGGAATTTATCTTTTAGGTGGATTACATTATGTGAGGTTTAATGAAGAAGCGAGAAATGGAACTAATTTTTTTGAAACAAGTCCCGCCATACAAATATTAAAGCCACGGGCCGGCATTGGTATTACACCGTTTGCTCTTACTGACCTTTTTAAAATTAGGCTCAAGGGACTGGTGAGTTACAATTATTTTCTTGCTTTTAAAGGTGAAACTGTCACATTTGAAACCGAAAAAATTAAAAGCGGTTATCTCAATCTTGACTTAGGCGTAGGAGTTACTGTAGGTTTTATTACCGTGGATATAGAATATGAATTAGGTTTAGATGGTACTATCAAAGATTTAGATGATTCTAAATTTCGTTTTTTATCTGTTTCAGCAGGATTGATGTTTTAATGTGTGCTGGCTGAATATGGCACGTCAAAAGCAACCATTTTTAGACCTTAAGAAATTTTTCTTTACTTAAAGGAAATCACCCTTTGCCTGTAGTCTAATATTGTCTACTTTCGCAATTCTATCCAAATGATTAGTGGTATTGGTTTTGATAAGCTATAAAGACGTAAAAATCACGTGCATACAAAGAAGCAATATTGAAAATCCATACCGACAAGTATCTCATATAGAATGAAATAATTCATGGCAGAAGTTAAACTCTTTTCCGGCGAAAGTTCAGAATATTTAGCTGAAAATATAGCTGGCTATTACGGCGAGCAATTATCAGACATTACGATTAATAGGTTTAGCGATGGTGAGATGCAGCCCATCATCAACCAGTCAGTAAGAGGCAGTTATGTGTTTTTTATACAATCTACCTTTCCTCCTGCTGATAATTTGATGGAACTGATGTTGATGATTGACAGCGCCAAGAGAGCTTCCGCTAATTATATCACTGCTGTGATTCCATATTTTGGTTATGCGCGTCAAGATCGCAAAGACAAAGCAAGAGTCCCTATTTCAGCTAAGCTAATATCTAATATTCTGCAGGCTGCTGGGGCTGACAGAGTGGTCACCATGGATCTTCACGCCGAACAGATTCAAGGCTTTTTTGACATTCCTGTGGATCACCTCAAGAGTGAAGCTATATTTATGCCATATCTTGCTACTCAAAATTTAGACAATGTGATTTTTGCATCTCCTGATGTAGGTGGTGTAAAACGAGCCCGGGCATACTCCAAGCAATTTGAAAAAAATCTAGTAATCTGTGATAAAGAACGGAGAATTGCCAATCAAGTGGCCGCAATGACTGTGATAGGGGATGTGAAAGGCTTTGATGTAATTATTGTGGATGATATGGTAGATACAGCAGGGACATTATGTAAAGCAGCTGAAGTATTAACAGAAGAAGGAGCTAAATCAGTTACTGCTATTTGTACCCATCCTATTTTATCGGGCCCTGCTTTTGAGAGAATAGAGGCCTCCGTTTTGCGTAAATTGTATGTAACTGATACGATTCCATTGAAAAGGGAGTGTGATAAAATTACAGTTTTGTCATGTGCCGAACTTTTTGCAAAAGCTATAAGAAACACTCACGAATACCGCTCAATAGCAGCACTTTTTATGGATGGAATGTGACCCATATCGCTATTTTTCAAACGAATTTATATTTTGAAAAAAATCTACTTTGCTTCTGATTTTCATCTTGGGATAGACACAGACACTCCCAGTAAAGTCCGTGAGAAGTACATCATACGATGGTTAGAAAAAATAAGAAGTGATGCGAAAACCATTTACCTTTTGGGTGATGTTTTAGATTATTGGTTTGAGTATAATTCTACTGTGCCCAAGGGCTTTACAAGACTTTTTGGGAAATTAGCCGAACTTTCTGATCAGGGTATTCATATAGAATGGTATACGGGCAATCATGACATGTGGACTTTCGGTTATTTTGAAAAAGAACTGAGTGTTAAAATCTCTAAAGTTCCAGCTCTGATGAATATCAATGGAAAGGTGTGTTATCTCTGTCATGGAGATGGTCTTGGTAATGGGGATATGTCCTACAAAATGATAAAAGCAATTATCTCTAATCCCTTTTGCCAATTTTTGTTTTCTCTCTTTCCTTCGAGATTCGGTATATGGATGATGAGAAGTTCGAGTAAAGGAAGTAGATACAATCAAAACAAAACATCAAAAAAAGAACTACTAAAAGATCAGAACTTGCATAATCATTTTGAAGAAATAGCTAAGACTGTACATGTAGATTATTTTATTTATGGTCATTTGCACCATGGGGAGGTACGCACTTTAAGTAATGGCTATAGCAAAAGCATAAATTTAGGAGATTGGACGTCAATGTGGACTTATGGAGAAATGGATGAAAATGGAGCGCTTAAAATGAAGAAGTATTTTGAATAATTACATGTCTTTTAACTGCTTTTGCTAATCCTGTGGCAAAGAAATTTCAATTCTATTGCGTTTCAATATTTTCAAAAAACTAAACCTTCATGATATCGGCTTCCTTAATAACTAAGATTTTATCAATATTATCATAACCTTCCTTCACCATTTTATCAGCAGAGTCTTCCTCTCTTTTTCCTGCATCTTCTGGGTATCCATTTTTTACTTCTTTTTTGATAAAATCAATCAACTTATGGCGAGCTCCTCGTATAGACACTTTGGCCTCTTCTCCAAATGCCTTAGTTTGTTTTACTAATTCTATACGTCTTTCTTCTGTAAGAGGAGGTATAGAAATTCTAACAAATTCACCATCGTTCATAGGTGTAAGTCCGAGGTTGGCTTGAAAAATAGCTTGTTCTATAGCTGCTAACATTGGTTTTTCCCAAGGTTGTATAGATATCGTACGACTATCTGTAGTACTTACATTTGCTACTTGATTAATAGGAGTAAGGTTGCCATAATAGTCTACCATAATTCCCGATACAATTGATGGCGAAGCTTTTCCTGTGCGTATTTTAGTCAGTTCTGATTTCAAATGATCCATTGAATTATCAATGGATTGCTTTGTTTTTTCTTTTAGACTTATTATAGTTTCTTCCATATTACCTTAATAACTTAAATACAATGATAAAAAGTTCTTGTTAAGGAGTGAAAATCTTTTGAGGAAATTTTTTTTTATTCTGATAAGAAAAATTCAGAGCAACTAGTCAGGTGGATACTTTTGAGGCTTGTCTACTAAACAGGCAAGAAAAATTTGTTGTTTTTTATTATTTGGCGGGCTCACTTTTATCAGAATAGCGAAGCTATTAAAATAGAAGAAGAAGAAGAATGAAAAAAGAACTTTTTTAATCAAATTTGGCTACGGCTGTGTAGTTACTGAGGTCGTGTGATCTTTAGTACATTGTTGTTCAGAAAAGTCAAACCCTTTACTCTTTCACACCATTCATATTCTTCATTGCCACCATACCAAAAATCATAACTAATATAGTAAGTACAATAAGGCTCCAATGAGAGAGGGTGGGAACAGTTGCAATTGTACATGTTGAAGCACATACTCCATTGGATAAGAAATTACCTTGATTGGCAAAACTGATTCTGGTCTGTTCATCAGGAAATCTATAGAAAACATATTTTATTGTTACTCCTGTATTTGAAGAGCCAAAAAATAATGGGGTGGCAATAGGAATGCCCGTCACATTCACGAAGCCATTTGGGTTATCATTTGAAAGTAGTTTCCAGTTTACATTGCCACTCGAATTTAATATGAGTGTGTCCCGAAATAGGTAACCAAAACTATTATTTGCCTTTACTATGTTTACACAACTACAAGGGTCTGATATACTTTTAGATCCTATATTTTGTCCAACATTAAAATTTACTGTGCAAGAAGGGTTGCTAATATCATTACTAGTTATTACTAGTTTAGTGGCTGAGTTAGTATAGGATTCTGCTTTGTAATTTACAATCATTTGTAGTTCATGATCCGGGGCAATTTTTATTTCACCATTTAAGTCATTCAAATCAAGACTGTATTCAATCCCAGGATTAATAAGATGTGGGTCTTCAATTAATAGAGTGTCTGAGCCTTCATTTAATATATGTAATACAGCATCATGAGCTACATTAGGTCCAGGATATGTAAAATAATATTCATATCCACAATCCCAAAGAGTCGCATTTTCATTGTTTACATGTAAAAAAATAGGGGTTTCAGAATTATGGTCTACTTTCCATATGCTCATTTCTGGTTGAGCAGTTATAAGAATTGGGGAAAGGCCAAACGCAAGAATTAGTAAATAGTTGGTTTTTATCGGTTTTATCATATCAAGTGCAATATGTATTTTCTTTGGCTTATACAGGGAGAATAAGGCATAAATCATGCAAAATTTCTTGTTTTTTTCAAATAGTTTTTTGGTTTTTGGTTTTTGTAAGCATTTATCCAAATAACACTCAATTTTTAAAGCATAATTTGATAACATCAAAGGCAATTTAACACGAAAAAAAATAGAATTCTATTTTTGGGTAAAGCATTTACTTGTTATGAAAACATCTGATAAGCGACAAAAGCACTTAGGTAAGCCATGACACCCATAAAGGTAAACTGTAATGCTGGCCACTTCCAACTCTTGGTTTCTCTCTTGGTCACAGCCAAAGTACTCATACATTGTAAAGCAAATACATAAAACAGAAGAAGAGACAAGGCCGTGGCTAGGGTATAGACGGGTTTGCCTGTGTCAGGATTGATTTCAGCAGCCATTCTTTCTTTTATTACCCTTTCTTCGTTACTACTGCCCACACTATATATGGTGGCCATAGTACCCACAAAGACTTCACGGGCAGCAAATGATGTAAGTAAAGCGATACCAATTTTCCAGTCATACCCTAGTGGTTTGATAGCCGGTTCCATAGATTTTCCAATGATCCCAGCATAAGAACCTTCCATTTTTTTGGATGCTAAAAGATCTGCTCTTTCAGATGAATTTTCAGAATACCCAAACTTTGTAGCAAGTTCTATTCCTTCTTGAGTTTTGCGCTCCATCGATCCTGTTGGTCCATATGATACTAAAAACCATAATACTACAGACATTACTAATATCACTTTCCCTGCTTCTATGATAAAAGTGCTCACTTTTTCTTTCACATCAAGAAATACATTTTGCCAAAGAGGCTTCTTATACTTAGGTAATTCGATCATCAGTACCGAAAGTTCGTCCGATTTGAGTATCCATTTAAAAACCAAAGCAGAAAAAAGAGCAGCAAATATCCCGATCAAATACAGACCCATGAATGCCAAACCTTGTACATTAAAAGGGCCCCATCGGAGAGAATCTGATACTACGAACCCAATTAAAATAGTATAGACGGGAATCCTAGCACTACAACTGATAAGCGGAGTGACCATAATAGTAATCATCCTTTCTTTCCAATTGGAGATAGTACGGGCTGACATGATGGCCGGGATAGCACATGCTCCTCCTGATATGAGAGCAACAATACTTCTTCCATTTAATCCAAAATATTGCATTAAGCCGTCAAACATAAAGACCACCCTGCTCATATAACCGATCTCTTCTAATATCGATATTAAAAAAAATAATATTGCAATCTGCGGAATAAACACCATGATGCCACCAAGCCCTGCGATAACCCCTTCTGTAAGCAGGTCAGTAAACCATCCAGAAGGTAAAACACTGCTTACAGCACGACTCATGCCGAGGAAGGTTTCTTCGATAAGGGTCATAGGCCACTCTGCCCAAGCATAAATAGCTTGGAAAACCAGAAGCATTACAACTGCAAAGATTATTGGCCCAAGTACACGATGAGATGTAATATTGTCTATCCTTTCTGTATAACTGGGCCTACCTTCTGAAATCTTTTTTGTTGCTTTTTTTACCACGGATGAAAACCGATTGTAGCGATCCATGGTTTCCCTGATCTGATATTTAATTCTATCAAATCCAGCCTCTTCTTTTATCTTAAATATTATCTCCTTTTGCGTCTTATTCAAATGCCCGAGCCAATGTGCATGATGGGCCAGTTGTAAGGCAGAATAAGAAGAATGATCATTGTGCTCTTCCAATATTGCATCACTAACTTTTTGTTCTACCTCAGAAAGAGCATAAGAATGAGACCATTTGCCCAAATACTGTTTATCAATAAGCTCACTTATCTGAAGTTTAAGAAGCTCTAAGTTTTCCCCCGTACGAGTGCTAATGCTCATACTTGGACATTCTAAATATGTTTCAATTTCTGCAATATGGATTTTAATTCCTTTTTCAAATGCCAGATCTGACATTGAAAATACTACTAGAAGGGGCAAATTAAGTTCTCGCAATTGAGTAGCCAATAGAAAATGCTTTTCTACGTCAAGGCTATCAATGATGTATACAATAGCATCTGGATAGTTGGTGTTTTGAGGATTAGATAGCGTCTCTACTACTATTTTCTCATCAGAAGAGTTGGGATAGAAGCTATAAATACCAGGAAAATCAATAATTTCTACCTTCTTTCCATTGGGAAGGTCAAATTTACCTGACTTTTTATCTACTGTTACACCTGGGTAGTTTCCTACTTTTTGCCTGAGTCCAGTAAGGGCATTAAAAAGTGACGATTTTCCACTATTAGGGTTTCCTATTAAGGCGATTTTTTTGCTGCCGGCCTTAGTCATGTATTAGTGGATTATTATTTTAGAGGCTTGATCTTTCCGCACTGCTAAAAGATATTCTCCAAGTTGTAAACACACAGCATTCCCGAAAGGAGATTTTCGCACCAATTTTATTTTAGTCTCGGGCAAAACCCCCAATATTAATAAATTACAAGCCAAACTGGCTTCGCTAAATTTATATACAGTCCCCTCTTCTCCCAGTTTTAAGTCCAATATTGTTCTAATTTTCTTCTCCATTGTACATTTTTATTCCATGTATTTGGGGTTACAACTATAGGTGGTATCAATTTTGGATAAAAGGCCCTTTTTTTGCTCAAAAGCACACTACCTGAATAGTTCCCGTTTAGGTATGCAAGATGTAAAATTTAGCACTTTTTGGAAATATAAAAATTGGGAAATTATTCTAACAATTTTAGGTAGGTGGCACAGGATTCGGTTAACATGGGTGAGTGTGTGCGACTATTGATGGCTTATCTCCTTCTTGCTCTACGAGTGATTTCTGGTTTTAGCCTCAATCTTCTTTTATCATCACCCATTGTTGATAATGAGAATCAAAAAAGAATACTACATTATATTATCAACCCCAACCCAATTGCCTATATTTGATATGCTGAAGTAAGGCAAGTATAAATTTCAGTAAAAAAAACAAGTTTGCTTCTAGATATAGAATCAATATCAATTGTAACCAGAAAGATTTGTTATCATTTTGGGTCAATATGCCGTCAAATTACAATTATCGCTACTCAACCAAGGACGTTGCCTTTGACTATTCAGTTTAAATGCCATCAGCCTTTTTATAATGATTACAGTGTTGGGTGGTTACGCATAGCAGAGCTATGGCAAAAAAAATAAAATATAGTAGAAAAAAACTTTTTTGTCCAAGTTTGGCTCCATCTGAATGGTTACAGTAATCTTATGAGCGTGAATGCGGGTGGGCAGCTATTATTTTTGTGAGATAAATAACCTGCTAAGACAAAGAAGAATAAAAATATTGAGAGATAAGCGGATAGGTTTTTATTCTTTATCCTTTAGCATTGAAGAACAATTTTCGATTTCTGCAAGAAATAAACCTGATGATTCAACCGTAAACCCCTGTTTCAGTTCTATACTTTCTCCTGCCCTAAAAATTTTATATTCATTAGGTCCAATTGTGCCATCACTTTCAATAGTTAGGATTATATCAAATACATCTCCTTGAGATAAGGTGTCATTGTTAATAAAAAGTGAATTCTTTACACAATCTGTAATACTACATGTCGCTGTAGGAGCAATGGCAAGTTGAGTTGTGGTAGGTGCTGAGTTCCCACATACATTTTGAGCAACTAATGTGACCGTTCCCCCTGTTGTCACGCCATTAAATACAACATTTGCTCCTCCATTTCCACTTATCGTTACACTATTGTCACTAAATGACCATTGATAAGTATCAGCATTGATAGTAGTTGGTGCGCTAAAAGGGATATTTTCTTGTCCAGCACAGATCATTGTTGGGCCTAAGATGGTCGAAGGTTTCCTTGGAAATAGACTAGTATTTACAGCTCCATTTGCAATATCCGTGGTAGAATATACATCTTCAGAATCTCCACTTCCACCTCCTTCTTTTCTATTATCTGTAAAAATAGATGATTGCCTCACTACGTGATCTAAACCATTATAATCTCCAAATTCAAATGAATTATTGATTTTAGGAGACAATGTTGTCGTAAGTCTAACCGGTACTGAAAAAGTTTGTCCCCCGTCATTAGATGAAGAATGATATAAATCCACACCATTTCGATTTGCACTATTTCGTGTATCATAATACACAACATGCACAGTACCATCTTGACCTACAGCGAGCCATTGATGATAGCGATCTACTGTATTTTGGTCACCTGTACTATGTGGAGTAACTGTTGTCCAACTTGCACCTTGGTCGCGAGAATAGGCGACTTGTATACGACTATGATTATTTAGTGCATTTTGTGAAGTAGATGAATATGAGTCTGTCCATGCCACATAAATACTTCCATTATATAAACCTCCAGAAAGATCGGCATCTATAGATGTATAAATAAATACCTCTCGTGTATCCATAGAAGGGATAGGAAATACAAAAGCTCCTTGAGTAGACGCTATATTCACTGTACCTGTTTGAAATGTGTTGCCACCATCTGTCGATTTTTTTAATATTATTTGCCGTGTAGTAAAAGCAGGATATACATAGTAAATGTTTCCTAGATGGTCTGTGACAATATCACTTCCTATCCCTCTAGGGTCGGAACTAAAGCTAGTCTTGGACCAAGAATCACCCTTGTCAATAGACTTAGCAAATTGCATAATGTTATTGTCATGCCAAGTAAGATATAGATTATCCAAAAAGGGTGATCCACAATGCTTATCCACATGTAAAAATTCTTTATCGCTTCCTGATGTAGTCAACTCCCTTCTAGGGTCTCCCGCGGTTATCTTTTCTAAATCTGTCCATGTTACTCCATTATCCCCGCTTCTATAAAACCACACAGCGCACCCACTCCCAGCACAATTTCCAAGTGTCGCTGTATAAGCATATTGCCCATTTGCCGAATAATCAACTGTCGGATCGCAACATGTACTTCCAAGAGGAAGTGAAACTTGAGTCCATGTAGTTCCACCGTCATGAGAATAGTGCATCTTTTGCCCAAGGCCAGGCCCATTGGATCCAGCGATGACAATATTGGGGTTTAAAGGATGAATTTTAATGGCTGATTCCGCAGCACCTTCAGGAGAAGTTACTCGTATTTCTGAAGAAGCACTTTTTTCCATATTCTTTTTATCATCAATTACGTTTTCTCCATTCATTAATATTTCATATTCATCCCCTTCAACTCTGACCTTATTGTAGTATTGTTTGTTCACCAAATATCCAATAAAATTTAACCTGAAAATTTGAAGAGCGCTTCTGGGATATTGAGCTGGACCACTTCGCCGCATATTAGGATTTGCTCTTCTCATGAAAACTCGGAAAAAAGCAGGGATAGGGTCTCTTAATTCATGTTCATTTAATGATAGTAATTTCAAATCTTCTGAAGTTAATTCATAATTTCTATCATCCCATGGTCCAAACTTCTTCAAAGAATTATAATTGACAGAAGCGTCCACGCCTAAACTCTGAACAACATTTTGAGCATATTGTAAAAATGGAAAAAGTGATAATATCATGAAGAATAAATAAAGGCGGATAGTGTGCATAATCTTATTAGTTAATATTGAGGAATATAACTGTAATATAGGTTTTCCGATTTAGAAAGGCACGACACAACCTTCACCTTTTTATATATTTTTATTACTTGAATCAATGCTTTATGCATTCTGTTTTTACGCTAATACCCAGCTCATTTTCAATTCATTTGCATGTGTAACCAGAAATATTTGTTGTCATTTTTGGTCAAAAATGACAACAAATCACAACAATCTTTACTCAAACCAAGGGCTTTGCCTTTGGCTATTCAGCATAAAAACCTTCAGCCTCTCTATTGTGATTACAATATTGAGTATTTACTTTTGAGATGCGGTAATGCTTGAGTATCTGCGAATTGAAATAAATTAAAATATCGACAAAAACTTTACGTAGAGCTTGTCGATATGAACAATTTCTAATTTTAATGAGTTTTCGTTCAAATACTATATATGTATAATATGTCTTTGCTTGATTAACTTACTCGGCTAAGTAGGGCGGTCTTTACTCATTGAATAAAATTTACCTTGAATACAAGAAATAATTTTTTAAAAGTGAACCTTTTGACTTTTTTTAAGTCTTAGAGATATAATTCAATTTATGACAAATGAATGAATAATAATCAAAATCTATCGGATGGGTTTTTAGTAGATCAGTATAAGTCTGGTGTGATCACCGTTCTACCAATATTGGTAAAGCGGTGGCATAAAAAATTTTGCGAAAAGGCGTATTGGGTTACAAAAGATAAAGATCTGGCAAAAGATATTGCGCAAGATTGTTGGGTAACAATTATTGCTAAAATTGATTCTTTAGAAAGTTCAAACAGCTTTAAAAGCTGGGCATTTAGAATTGTTTATACTAAAGCAATAGATTCTCTTAAACTAAAAAACAAGTCAAATAAAGATTTAAAAACAATAACTAGAGAAGAGTATTCAGAAGAATACACAGAAGACAATAAAAGCAATATTAAAAAAGTATTACTGAAAGCAATCCAAGATTTACCTAAAGAAAAACAAGATGTTATTATGTTGTTTTATGTAGAAGAATATTCGTTGAAAGAAATAAGTGCTTTTTTAAAAATTCCAATAGGAACAGTTAAATCAAGATTATTCCAAGCAAGAGAAAAATTAAAATCAATAGTAAAAAATAGAAATTATGAAAAATAGTATAGAAGAAATCGATCAACTAATTAAAGACACTTTAACTCAAGAAGAAGCAAAATTTTATGATTCATTGAATGAGCAAAATTTATTCGGAATGGTAGTCGGGTTGTTTACGGGAAAAAATGCATGGTTTATTGTAGTTATAAATATCATGACATTGGTCTTCTTTGGTTTATTTCTCTATTGTTGTATCCAGTTGTTTCGTGTTGAATCCACCAATGAATTAATAATGTGGGGTTTTGGAAGCTTTGTATTTTTGATGGGGTTAAGTATGATGAAGATATTTATTTGGATGCAAATGGACAAAAATGTCATATTAAGAGAAATGAAAAGGTTGGAGCTTCAAGTTTTGTCATTGTCTTCAAAGTTGTCTAATTAAATTGTTAAGTCATTTGTAAGTCATGACTATTGCTGTGTGGTCTCATGATATACGTTGACGCAAAGTTTACTTGATAACTTTACACAAATTATAAAGAAATGCGAAAAAAGCAACGAGAATACTATCATTATAGCCGTACTTTTAAGGAAGAGAAAGTAAAA
>JAZGFD010000141.1:0-30865 GCA_036479115.1 Saprospiraceae bacterium
TTCTTTTGGCGATCTTTATATTTTTTTCAATTAGCTGATACTCAGGCATCACCGAATCTCAATAAATGTAAATCTCATCCAAAACAACTCATTTTGTGAAAAATGTCTGTTTCCAGAGTGGACTCAAATATAATGAAAAAGGGGTATTATTATTTTTGGAAAATTATCATTCAACCTTAACTACCGAGTTTTATCAATGATTTAAATATAACAGCTCAGGCGGTATCAATTATGGTTAAAAAAAGCACACAACCTGAGTAGTTACCTTTAGATTTGTTCCAAATTCTGATAGTTATCCATTTTTTATAAAAATTACATATGAGTACTCCCTACAGTCCATTTTTTCAAGACCATATGCCTGGCAATATCTGCTATGGCTGTGGCAAAGACAATCACCATGGCTTACAAATTAAAAGTTATTGGGAAGACAATGAATCTGTATGCATTTGGCAGTCAGAAGATAAGTATCAAGGATGGAAAGGGCTACTTAACGGTGGCGTACTCGCTACACTTATAGACTGTCATACTATGTGTACTGCTATGGCGGCCTCGTATAAAGCAGAGGGTAGAAAAATGAACACTGAACCTATCTACCGATTTGCTACAGGCACGATGACAATAAAATATACTGCTCCCACATCTAATAAAGTTCCACTAGAAATAAGGGCACTTGTGACCGAAATGAAAGGAAGAAAAATAACCCTCTCTTTTAGAGTATTATCAGAAGGTAAAGTAACTGCAGAAGGGGAAGTCATTGCTATTAGAGTGTATAGCAGTGCTGACGGAAATGGGGCATTTAAGGAATAAACAAAGAGTAGCTACTCGGTGTGGGACTTTAAAATATTTTCAGAGTACATTCCCTCAAAATGAACAAACAAGCCCTAATACATGGTTAGTCATTCCTAAATCCAGTTAATTTAAAGACTTTTTTTACTCTGGGTAATATTGAAGCATTATTTTTTAATAATAATAGACCCTGGCTGCTGATTTTGCTAGATAGCAATAATATTTTATCAATGTATTTGAAGCATATTTTATAACTAATCAGGTGGAGCTAATTTTGGATAAAAAAAGTTCTTTTCCCATTTTTCTTCGGCCATTTTTATAACAATAGCTCTGCTATTCTGATAATAATGAGCCTCGCCTAACAAAAAAATAACAAATTTTTACCTGCCGGTTTGGCAGACAGGTCTCAAAAGCACTCACTGAGTGGATCCCTATTTTTTTCACCATAACTTTGAGCTCACTCCGGAAACACACAAAATCAAAAAAGTTTCTTTTGACGATATTTATATTTTTTTCAATTAGCTGATACTCAGGCATCACCGAATCTCAATAAATGTAAATCTTATCCAAAACAACTCATTTTGTGAAAAATGTCTTCATAGCAGTAGATATGGCGAGTATTTTTAACAAAGAGCAGGTTCAAAAGATGCCAAAGTTACCCATCAATTTATCTTTGACAGAGCACTAGTTACACCATAAGAAAAATAACCCTCCTTAAAAAAAATCTCACATTCCCATAAGCGTTTTAACCTCAATACGTACTATATAAGTATTGGCAGCTATTTAATGTGATAAAAAAAATCACTTTTATTAATTCGTCAAGAAAAATAAACCATGATACACTATAAGAAAATATTTGCATTTCTACTTCTCTTTGCCCTTCTTAGTTCTTGTTATAAAGACGATGTGATTAATACAGAATCTATTGATTTAATCAATGCTGAGCGCATCTATCTAAATACCATAAAAGGACAGGTGCTAGATACTTTGGGAGAAGCCATCCCATCTGTACTCATTGAGATGGGAGATAAGTCAATCATGACCGATGAAAATGGAAAATTTTCTATTGTGGATGTGATGATATCATCT
Organism: Saprospiraceae bacterium; assembly: GCA_036479115.1. GTDB lineage: Bacteria > Bacteroidota > Bacteroidia > Chitinophagales > Saprospiraceae > UBA7328. The sequence continues at coordinate 1,876 of JAZGFD010000141.1, forward strand.
TCAGGAATATTTATCTCTGCTGCTCATCCTGAATATTATAATGGTGGTACTCGTGTATATGCTACGGCTCCAATAACCCAAACTGTACTAATAAATCTGGTTCCGAAAGGCATCTCCCAAAATTTTAATAACGATCAAGGCGCGACACTAAATGTCGGAGACCTCTCACAGGTGACCATTCCTTCTAATGCATTTCTCAAAGACAATAGAACATATGAGGGAATGGTTACCTTGGAGGTTTACCTCGTCAATCCCAGTGAAGCAAAGAGTTATAACAAACGCATTCAGGTATTTGAGGCTTGTGCTTGCACAGCACCCATATTTAATGGTGCCGAAGTAATCTTAAAATCCGACCTAAATTCTATCATGTATATAGAGGCTTATGACCAGAATGGAGAGAAGCTTACAGTGGCTCCTGAAAAGAAAATAAATATACAGATGCCTACCTACGGCACCAACGATCAAAATTCTCCTTCTTTATTTTCATTTGACGAAAAAATAGGTTTTTGGACTATAGGTAATGAAGTAACTGTAGAAGGTGATTTCTACAATGTAGAATTGGATCATTTCAGCTGGTGGGGAGTAGGACTGGCTAAGATAGCAAGTGACCTGTGTATCACATTTACCAATGATAATGCCATGAATGATCACCTATATACAGTGAGTAATACCAATGGCAAGGTAATTCAAGGAGGTGGAGTAACCTACGGAGTGGAGACGTGTTTTCCTGTGCCTATTAATGAATTTTTAGAAGTAAGAATATTCAATTCTTGTTTCTTAGAAATCTTTGCAACAGCGGTAAACACCGCTACAGATGGAGTGAAATCAGCGACAATCAATGTAGAAAATACCAACGAAGATGGCTACTTTATTGATATAGAGGTGGTGGATTGTGATTTTACTACCCTCAAGGATACGGTCACCGTATATTATGCCACAAGTTTTAGTCAAGATTCTTTAGGCAGAGGAGTAGGTAAATTTGAAATAATGCTAGATGAGTGCTTCCATCCACAAGAATTATCATTCATTGTCATTCAAGATGCTGGCAACGAAAAGTACACCCATACAGCCCAAATTAATATAACAGAAGCTCAACGCCAATACAATATAAAAGTCGTAGCCTGCCAAGATGTGATGCCAGAAGATGGTCATTTGACCATCAATGGCATCACTTATTCTAAAGTGATAGCTCGCAAGAATCCACAGGAGACGCTAATCATCGCCAATGAGGGTGATCTAGAAGTAATTATTGGCTTTGACGGGTTTGATGTAGGCAGTTTCCCTGGCAGAGTGGTGTCCTTTCAGTCAAATGTATATTGTGAAGGCGTTATAGATATTGGCCTTTATGGCGAAGTAGCTGATGTTATACAAGGCACATTCAATATTCCTGCAGATGAGGGCTTGGGTTGCGAAGCAATAGTAGGCGAATTTAAGGCAATAAGAGAAAAATAATCATTTAAAAAAAAGTTACTAGTAGTTGAACACTAATTACTAATGTGGGCGCCTTTGGATTAAAAAATTAGCTCCAGGTGAGTAATTACAAAAAAAAAAACGGAATATATAAAACACTGGCAGGTGGAAGATGTAAGAATAATACAAGGCTGTCTTAATAATGATCGAAAGTATCAAAGGATGCTCTTGGACAAATATTCTTCTGCTCTAATGGCTACAGCAAAGCGATACCAATGTGACAATCACACTGCTAAAGACATGCTACAAGAAACCTGGATAAAAGTATTCCACGGCTTAAATGGGTACAAAGAAGATGGCAAATTGTTGCCTTGGTTAAAAAGAATTTTAATCAATACTATTCTTCGATCCAGAGAAAAAAAGACCATAATCATACAAAATGTGGCCATGTGGAATGATGAAATAGAAGGCATAGCGTCCCATTCAGACCCTTTAGAAATGGAGGACATAATGAAAATGATAAGGTCCATCTGTTCTCCTGCCAAAGAAATATTTATGATGTATGTGATCGATGGTTTTTCACACAATGAGATAGGTGATATGATGGGCATTACAGCCAGTACATCCAGGGTACACTTGAGCAATGCGAGAAAAAAACTTGTGGAAATTTTAAAAAAAAATGAACAGCTTACGATATGAATATCAACGACTTAGAGAAACGGATAAAGAAGGCTTTCAGTAACGAAAAAGCAGCTGTGAATACTGATGACCTATGGGCCAGCATCCAAAATGACATGCCACCTATAAGCGTTAAGAAAATTAATAACCGTTGGTCTATTGTTCTATCCGCGATTGCTATAGTGACCATCGGAGTAGGGATTTGGTCAATATCAAGTGAAAATTCAAACCACTTAAAATCATCTGTGTTCGTGGCAAAAAACGATCAAATGAATGATGTATCTGGACGTAAAGTAAGTGATAGCCAAGACATCGCAATGCGCGATATTATCACTGGATCTAAAGAAGGACAAGAAGAAGATTTGGTGGTATTTGCAAAAAATGACTTGGATGACCCCGATCGTGACATTATTGATCCTACTATTTCAATATTCAATAAAAGCAATGCAGATGCTAGTATTGATAATGATAACCATTTTCAAAAGCTAAACTCTAGTATTTCAAAGCGCAATAATAATCTTCTCAATGAATTTGAAAACAAGATTAAAACCCACAATCAAGACAATCAAAAAATTAGTAGTTATTCATACAATTCAGCCCTCAGTAATGGGCAAAATGTCATCATGATGGAGAAAGTTCAAACGAATAAAGGGAGTGGCTCATTTTATTCAATTGGTAATAATTTAGCCTCTCCTCTTTCTCTTAGTCAAAAAAGTAGATTTCAACCTGCTGGTAATGCGAATAAGGACAAAGATGGCATTGTCAATAACGTCGTTATCAGCAACAAGGCAATTCAAGGTGTTCAGGCTAATAAATACATTTTTAAAGAAAGCCTATTGTGGACAAACTCCATAGCAATAATGAAAGTGAATTTCCCACTACCTGCACCGCCTATCATGGATGCTCAACGTCCATTTTGGATAGAAAAAGAGAAAAGTTTCTTTTTTGATATAGGAGGAAACCTTTTTGTAGGACATGGATCATTGAGTCTGGAAAATCCTGATTGGTCTGATCATTATAACAATAGAAAAACAGCGGAGACCAGTCTAGTATCTTATGGATTAGATGCCAAATGGGGATTTCTTTTGAATGATGCAATCTCTATTCATACAGGTTTGATCATTAGCAAATATTTCAAAAGTTCGGCAGCTACAATATCATCTACAGAAAACATAACCATACAAGATGGAGTAGTACAAGAAATAATAGGAATGAACGGAACCCAAGAAGTAAGAGGCGAAGTACTTGGCATCAGACAAACTACTAGTACAGTAAATAGAATTAATAAATACAGCTATCTGCATATCCCAATTGGGATAACTCTTACTCAGCATCTCGGACTATTAGAGGCACATGTGGGACTAGAAGCTCTAATGGGAATGAATGCTTCTTACTCTGGATATATCCATCCAAATAATAGTGAAGAATACGATATTGCTACAGACGAAGAACGACTATATAAAGACAGCCCTCCACATTTTCTGAGACTAGCAGGTGGGATAAGATACCCTTTTTCTGATGTGATAAGTATATCTCTGGAAGCAAGCTATCAATATCAATTGGGCAGTATAAATACAACAACATACGGGATATCCGAATCCTTTTCTGGCATAGGCATACGCACAAGTATTAGAATTAAAATTTAAAACAACGTCAAAAATTCACTTATGAAAAATTTCTACTTTATTTTCGCACTTCTTGCCTCCAGCCTCTTTATTAATACAAATGCCAAAGCCCAGGCCTCTATGATGGAAGACACCATTACACTCACTCTGGGAGGAGGATCAGCCGCTGTGGGAGATCAATTATGTCTCCCTGTATATGGTGCAAATTTTAATGATATTGTAGGGTTTCAATGGCAAGTGCAATATGATCCCAACATTTTTATTTTCAATAAAATAATATCACACCCTGATCTGGAAGGTTTAACCAGCAATACTGACATTTTAGGAATAATCAAATTACTTTATTTTGCCACTAATATTGTTAGTCCATTTTCTACCGATTCTTTGCCCATTTTTGAATTATGTTTTGATGTAATAAGCGATGCTGATGTGCCTACTCATTTGAGCATTTCAGATGATGGCTTTCCAATAGAAATAATAAATTCTGAACTGTCTGATATCCATGTAAATGTTGTTTCAGAAAGCATTTTCATTGAAAACAACCTCGACTGCGGCCTGATATTATATTGCCCAGTGAGCGTAGAATACGTGTTTTCCCCAGATATGGTCATTCACAAAAAGGATTTTATTGAAGGCTATGATCAGTTTTTAAATTGTTATAATTATAAAGACGAGGATGTCAAATTAATCAATATGAGTGCTCCAAGAGCCCTTCCTGCTGACAGCCTTATTATGACCTGTGAAAATGTATATCACAATACCACAATAGGTGTGGTGTTAATGACTACAAGCCAGGAAGTAAAAGAAGGAGATACAACTATTACTACAGCTTCATTTCTGGTGTGCAAAACTCATGTAGTTTTTAATATTCCTGATCATATAATAGATTGTACCAATACCGTAAGGTCATGTATTGACCCACTGAGGTGCAAGACATATCAAGTCGAAATCACCGAAAATCTTACTGTCATTGATTATTCATCTATTGTAGAGTCATCTGGTAAATTTGCCATATGTGACGCTACATTGTATAGCAATTTTGAAAGTATCGCTACTATCCCTGATGAGTATCCTAATGGATTTGCGCTTTACTGTAGTGACTATAAACCAGAAATAGAAGTTCTGGTCTCTATAGAAGCTACCATTGCTGAAAACAATATTTTTGTAGCACCAGAGTGGTGCAGTTCATTAATAGAGATGACGGGTATTAGCAAGGCATGTAAAAATGATAGCTTCCCAGCAGGGGCAATCCCAGTAAGTGTAAATGAAAACGTATCAAATGTAAAACTTAACGGTACCAACTTATCTCAAAATAGCGACTCATTGCTTTTCTTTATGCCTGAGTCATCGTTGCAACAGACTGATAATGAAATAAGTATAGATGGAGGTGCAGAGCCAGGTCTTTTTAATATATCTACTCTAGATTTAGTAATGCAATACAAAATCTTAATCAGTGAGGAGACTACTGCTGCTGAAGCAATTGCTTCTGATGTAGATCTTTCAGGTAGTCTTACTACAAAGGATATTAGATTATTGAGGTTCAATATATTGGGTATCAATCAAGACGACTTTTTAAATAAAAACTTCATTCTTGAAAAGAAACAAAATCTCGGTAGTTTTAACTTCTTAAACTTTGACAATGACTATGAGACTTACACTTTTAGCAAGGCCGATATAGATATAGAGGAAGGTTTACATTTTGAAATATTCAAATATGGTGATGTGAGCAATGCTACTTCTAGCTTCCACAAAAGTATAAAATCAAATGAGCTCAAAAGCTTAAGTCTTCCAGATTTATATGTGAAGAAAGGTCAATTGATATCAGTCCCCGTTACCATCGCCTCAGATGCTGCTGATCCTCTTGTAGCTTTGGATGTAGCTTTGGATATTAGAAACTTTGATTTTGAAAATATTGAACACAATTATAGGGGCGGACAATTATTACACCTCCACAATAATGGAATTTTCAAATTAGCGTTTTTCAATATTGATAATCAAAAGGATTTCGAAGCCACCATTGTACTCAGGGCTAAAAAAAGCGGACATTTATCTGATATACTCTCCATTCATAACAAAGCGGTAAATGAAGCAGTGACAGACAATCTGGAAACTACAACACCTATATTAATCTTTGAAGAAGTAGTCATTTTTGATAAGATACAAGTATATCCTAACCCCGTGTATGACAATATTAATATTAGCATACCAAAAGATAAAATCGGCGCTACCATAAATATCTACAATGCTCTTGGACAGTTAATGGTAAGCCAAATAACCAAAGATCAAAAACATCAAATCGACATCAACGAACACCATCTAAATGGAATAATTCATGTGGCGATCCTTGATGAAAACAGTTATAGCTCAGTTACAATAGTAGCTCTTCAGTAAGCTGCTATTTGCTTTTTTCAGTGTCTTGCAAGTGGTCCCAATTGGGGCCACTTTTTTTGGTTTGCCTTCGATATTCAAAATTCATATGGAACTACAATATTGTCATTTTCCCTAAATACTCTGGGAATGAAAGATCCTCATATCAAAAGGAAAAGGTTCCTTATCGATAATCCGTATCTGTTCGAATAGATGATGATTTGGGTTAATCAAAATATTATAATCACCCCTTGTCACAGCAGAGGGAACTTGTAAAATACATTGATTATTATCTCGTATGAATGTTGTGCCAATTCTTTGTGTAAATTTATTTGGCGGATATTTACTCCAATTTCTTGGCAATTTAACCTCTGATATCTGCTCTATCATTAGCCGATCAGGGATAAAGATGGTGAGCATGTAGTAGTCATCAGGTAGTGTACTCAATGTAAGATGTACCGCCACTTCTGCCATACACAACGAACGATTAGAACCACAATAGATGATTTCAGTACCTATAGAATTCCACCGACCACCACGAATAGCAGCACCTATCCCAGAAAGTGAATCTTTATATTTTTTACGACTGAGCCGATAGACTTCCATGATAAAGGGTGCTTATCTCAGGAAAATATGCCATGCTCTATACGCACTAGCTCATCAAGCACCAAATCTTTGCCATAAGAATTAGTCATCAACTTAATAGGCCTCATATTATCAAGTGCATAACTGGGAGTTTGGAGCCATAATTTGAGCTTTTTTTTGTCTTCAAAGACTTGCATACCCACAGACAAAACCTCCGAAACCTCAAGTATTTTTTCGGTATAAATTGGTTTAAATCTCGATTGACTCACTTTATATCTCTGAAGGGACTTATACGAAAGACTTAGTAAATCTGCCCAATCTTGCAAGGTAAGAAGCCCCATATGGCTAATACGCTCAAACTCCTCATAAGACATACCATCGTGAATAAGGTATGATGTAAGAATCTTATTGCTATAAATATCATTATCTGGGACGCTTAATGTCTTATCCTTTACCTTGGGAGCTTGCTTAGCATACACAGCCAGAGCTTCTTGAACAATATCCATAATTCAAATTTTTGCTAAAATAGGACTTTTTTGTTCTTACATACAACTTTATGTCCTATTTTGTATCAAATCATCGTATGATTTAAAGGTACAATTCCCATATTTGGATTAAATGTTCTATTTTTAACCTTCAACTGTTTTCTAATAGCGTCAATATTCTGACAATGTTTGTTGATTGGATTAAAAATGAATGTCTTGAATAGGGTGCAAATAAATTTGCATATGACGCTGCCTGAGAAACAACATATGCTCATAATCACCTCCTTCTGGAACCATTCTCTATCTCAATAGAATTTTTCTTTCTATCAAATCCAGCAAAAGAATATCCGAAACTCACCATAGCGTATCTACCTAAAGAAACGATCCTTTGATCCTGAATATAATTCAAAGAAGTAGTACGATCTATACCACTGTTTTGATTAAATATATCTACTACAGAAACGGTGAGCTGGCCTTTGTTACTTTTAAGAAAATTCATTGAAAGTGAAGCACCTAAGAGGGTCAAATCCGTGGCGCCTCCAAATGACTCTTCTGGGTAGACCTTATAATCAATTGAAGTCTTAAATCTCCACTTATCTCCAAAGTCTTTAGAGAGATCTGAATAATAATTGAAAGTAAAAAAACTACGATCTAAATCTGCATTATCCGAATACTTACGAACATTATGACGAACAGTGGATCCTACTAAAAGGTCAAAATGTTTTTTCTTACGGTTTTGAAGAGACAAGCTGTAATCATTATACCATGTTTTAGTATTGTTTTCTATAGCATTCAAAATTAAAATGCCTTTGTTGTATACTACATTACTGTTAAGTTCAGCTTTGATACCTACTGCCCTTATTGGAAAACTAAATGTAAGATACCCTCTGAGGATAATATCGTAATCTACATTAACGGGAGTGACTTTCTGTACAAAATTAGCATCTACTACTTGGGTATTAGTAATGCGATTTTGGGTATAAGTAGCATTTAATCCTGTAAAAAAAAGGGTATTAGAAAATGAACTAAAAGAATGGTATCCTAGCTCTAAATGGTGGTTATATTCTGGTATTAAATTTGGGTTTCCTTGGTACAGATTTAATGGATCAGAATTGTCCAGTTGGGGCTGTAATTGTTCTAAAGAAGGGGCTCTAATATTTGTAACATAGTCTATTCTTATGCTTCTAGATGTTTGAATATCATAATTGAATCGCAGAGATGGCAAAACAGAAAAGTAATTTTTATCCAAGTTAAATTCATTAGATTTGATCTCCCCACTCTGGTCTGAAAATTGAAGATTTATACCCAATGTAGCATTGTACTTTTTCCTATTAATTTTATATTTAACTCCTGCTCGGCTATATAAAAAATTTCGATTATAGATATCACTTAAAACATTATTGATCACAGCATTTTCATCACCCAACACAAAAAAAATGTCATAAAATTCTTTAGAATAATCGTTATTCAAATTTTGATGGTTAATATTAAATTCCAGAAATCTGCCCTTGCCCAAAGGCTCTGTATAGGATGCCACCAGTTTATAATCCATTGCATTATTCTCTATAATTTGTTGTTGGTTGATCGTATCTAATGACGTTAATCTATTATTGAAAAATGTGCTAATAGAATTTAGTATTCCATTTGCACTTTTGTCTCGTCTGTTAATATTTCCGTTAAGAGAGAATAATCGTCCTCTATTATTCAGTCGTTTACTATAAGTGCCATTAAAACCAAAATTAATCCGATTTTGACTCGACACGTTCAAAGACTCCGTTTTATTAGTAACTACATTATTAGTAACTAGAGATCGATTGATCATCTTAGATTGTAAGCCATCATTATATATTATTCTGGTCCCAAAAGTGATCCGGTAAGAGGTATCATTCTTCGTCTTGTATTTGAGATTTAAAGTATGTCCATTACTTACCAATTCATTGATGGCAGATTCATCCGTATCATATCTTCCTGCGTTCAGTAAATTCTGCCTTAGCGTTCTCCTATCCATCTCATTATCCAGTCTTGTATAAAAATAACTGGCTGATATTTCATCATTATCCGATAGATCATTATTGTAGTTTATCCCTCCTGACATGGTATTCATAAAACCTTGCCCAAAATCTTGGCCAATTGGAATACCCATGTCATCAGAATTCACTTCTATTCTGCCTTCTGACCCTCCTAAAGCACCAAATCCTCCCATAAATCCAATGTAATCCATTAAAGAAAAGCCTTGTTCATTTACATTATTTGCCATTCCTAAAGCAGTCCAGGTAGCATCACCTTTGAAGCTATTTACATTGAATTTTGCATCATATCTACCCAAAGTGCCGTAACCGCTTTTTCCATTTCCAAAAAATCCCTTTTTGTGATCCTCCTTAAGTGCTAGATTGATCGTCTTTTGTTCCATTCCATCATCAATGCCCGAAAATTCTGCCATCTCCGATTTCTTATTAAAAACTTCCACCCTTTCTACCGCATCCGCAGGAAGGTTTCGAGTAGCAATAGTAGGGTCATTGCCAAAAAACTCTTTGCCTTCCACCAGTACTTTTTCTATCTGTTCTCCCTGCACTTTGATACTTCCATCTTTTGCTACTTCTACCCCTGGCAACTTTTTAATGAGGTCTTCCACGGACTCGTGAGCTTTTACATCAAATGCATTGGCATTATAACTAATCGTGTCATTGCTCATCCTCATCGGAACATGATTAGCAGTAATCACTACTTCATCCAGTTTCATATGCCCTTCTTTAAGTTGGATACTCGGGATTTCTATGGATTTATCGCCCTTTCTCACCTCTACTTTCACATGTGAATCTAGGTAGCCTAAAAAACTTGTTTGAAAGATATATTTACCTTCAGGCAATCCCTCTATCCTAAACCTGCCATGTATATCACTGAGACCAAAACCAACCAATACCGAATCAAGAGAATTTAGAGCAATAATACTGGCAGAAGGAAGAGGGCTATTGTTGTGATTCAATACCTTTCCTTGTATTGTATTTTGAGCAAATGTACCTGTTATGGCCACGCACATACACAGCAAAAATAACAAGCCGAATCTCAATTTTAGTATTTTTTTCATGATGACATTTGTATATATATTTTTCGATAAAAGAGGCGACTGTGATGCTCAAATTGATTAGATAAAGTTTAGTGTCTGAATCAGAACTATCATTGTGAAAAAAATAATTTTTAATGAGAGTTTTACTTTTTTCATATTCAGCAATGACAGAGCATCCGTAAGCAATAAAATATCGCCAAAAGAACATCTTAAGTTTGGCCATTTTTTATTCAGCCATCATATAGATATGATAATTTTATAAAAGAAGTTTAGCACATCAAATTCAAAATATGTTGCCCATTAGTTCCCCCTTGAAATAACACAATTATAGTTACCTAATTTCTTATAATAACTCTTGCCCCCGTGCCCCCATTAAAACTTTCTTGCTCTTCCATTTTCTCTTTTTCAATCTTTTCATATTTCTTCCTATCTACCTTTTTACCCTTCGTAGGAATGATCATATCCGCTACATTTACAGGCTCCATAGATACACTCTTTGCCACTATTTCTCTATCACCATCATTTAGTTCTATCATCAATATGGCTCCTGGCAATCCATTATATTGATCAGGCCCTAAACCTAGGCTAATCTGTGGTGTAAACCAGGCTGTGATCAGATTTTCGCCATCCTGAGCAGTAGCTTTCATACACTGGTATTCTAAAATTTGCCGTCGTTCAGAGGTGACTTTCCAATTGTATTTTTTAATATCATCTTGAATTAAAAAAGCCTTACCCATAAGCTCTTGTTGTGCTACTATTTTTCCAGCAGCCATATCAGAATAAGTCTTATTATCAGGTTGTACAAAATTGATCCTAATCACGTTTTCGCCCATGTCAGGTTCCATTTCATTTTCTTCGACAGATTCTGATGATTCATGGACAATATAAAGGGACATTTGATCTTTAAAAATCAATTTCTTTTCTGACGATCGGCTCTTTGGTATACTCTTAAATAGGTCTTCCATTCCTTCTGGAGCCTCAAAACTAAAACTGATTGTTTCTGTATAAATAATAGTTCCTTCCTCTTGTGCAGACATGAGTATCGGAAGCAACAATAGTAGTATAAATGAGAAGTATTTCATCTTTTATTATTTTTTTCAAATTTAGGAGGAGCTTCTTCTAAACTGAGTTAAATAAGGTTGATTTAAGGTTAATAAAGGTTAATTGGGCAATTTAAGAGTGTTCTTTGGTTTAGTTTTGTAAGCATCACCAAGCAAGTAATATTTGAAATTAAATCGTGAAATATCGTTTATCATTTTGGCCATGAGCTTGCTTTCCGTACTTGTAGGTATTTGGCTCAATTCTGTATATAAAGAAGAAGTGAGAAGCCTACAAAACCAAACCAATATCATCTTTCTTAAAGCATTAGAAAATGTAGAGAAAAACATGGTCTTAAAAAGATCGCTACCTGCCAAACTAAATATAGGTCTGGAGAAAGGTATCGTAAAATGGCCAAATAAAGGTCGCTCCATACCCAATAAATATGAGGGCATGATCGTAATAAAAATGAGGAGTGACTCCTTGAAAGAACATAGCGCCTTTAAGATAAAAGATTTACTCAACTATACCCATACAAAAAAAGACACCAGTAGCAAGATTACAATTTCTATCAATGCTACCACTTCGGAAATAAATATTGGAAATAAAGGAACCTTTGTGCTAGACATCGACTCAGCACGTACTCAACTTATAGATTTTTTTTCGTTAGGGCTCAGTGACACGCACCTTGATGATCTCCAATATAAAATACTAAAGAAAGGTTTGAATTCTAATTTTCAAGCTTCTTTTATTACTGATGTTGGGAAATTAGGAAACGTCTTTATTGATGGCGGAGATTTTTTAGCAGCAATAGATTATCACAGGTGGATGATTCTCAAAAAGATGTTACCAGAGATGCTATTTTCACTTTTTCTCTTCTTTGCTACTGGGGGCGCTTTTTCAATTATTCTAAGCAGCTTACGCAAAGAAAAGAGACTAGCAGCTATGAAAGATGACTTCGTCAGCAACATGACCCATGAGTTAAAAACGCCCATTAGTGTGGTCAATGTGGCTATAGAATCCCTTTCTGATTTTGATGTGTTAAAAAATAAAGAAAAAAGTCAGGAGTATATTTCTATTTCAAAAAGAGAATTGTTAAAGTTAGACGAGTTAGTAGACCGAATACTTACTGTTAATAGCACAAAAAGTGATCCCCACTTTACCTCCCCAAAACCAATTATCATTAACCTTGAGATAGTGAATGCGATAACAGAATTTGGGGTATTATCAACTCGGATAAGAAAACAGTTAACAGGTGAGCCGCTCAAAGTAAAAATGTCAAAAGAACACTTTAAAAGTGTTATAAAAAACATCATCGACAATGGCCTAAAATATGGAGCAAAAGATGGACAAATTAGTGTCACCACACAAAAGAAAAATGACCAATGTATTATTACTATCACCAATGATGGAAATGAAATACCTAAGGTATATTCACAACGGGTTTTCGAAAAATTCTATCGTATACCTACTGCTAATATTCATGATGTAAAAGGTCATGGCCTTGGGCTGTACTACACACATAAACACATCAAAGACTGTGATGGAGAGATAATAGTAGAATCAAATGCCGGGCAATGTTCATTCATCATTAATCTCCCGTTAATCCCATGATTACCAAAGTATTATATGTAGAAGATGAGCCTTCATTGGCACAAATAGTCTCTGAAAGTCTGGTTTCTCGTGGATTTGATGTAAAGGTGGCTACAGATGGATTACTTGCTTTGGATATTATTCTGAAAGAAACGTTTGATATTTGTGTTTTAGACATTATGTTACCAAATATCGATGGGTATTCTTTAGCAGAGAAAATAGTGGAAAAACATCCTCATACTCCTATCATTTTTCTCACGGCTAAGACCCAGCCCAGAGACGTCATCAAAGGCTTTGACTCAGGAGGTCGAGACTACCTCAGAAAGCCATTTAGCATGGAAGAACTCATAGTCAGGATTAAAAATTTGTTGTCCCATTCTTCACCACAACCAACCGAACCACGGCAGTATCAACTGGGTTCATGGATCTACTACCCTAGCAGTTACGAACTGAGTAGAAATAGCATAACGCACCCATTGTCAGAAAGAGAATCTCGTATCCTTCACATGCTTTGTAAACATAGCAATGACACCTGTAGTAGAAAAGATATTCTCATGGAAATTTGGGGTGACGATTCATTTTATAATTCCAGAAACCTCGATGTGTATATTAATAAATTGAGAAAGCTATTCTCTACAGAAAAAAGTATAGAGATTATGACTTTAAAAGGAGTAGGATACATATTTAAGATCAGAAATTAGGATACACTTTTTGGGCTGTAACTACAATTTTGGAAATAAAAAGCTCTTTTCTACCATATTCTCTCCATTTTTTTCGCTGTAGTGCTTTTAGAAACAAAGTGCAAAACCTACTCTTTGGGCTCACCTATCCATGGAATCCAGGTTAGGCTCCGAGGATTTTATTGGTTAATACTAACTGTCCTTTTTCAATAAAGGGAAATACAAATTTTAATTACAAAATATGTAACTATTCCTTTGGTATACTTTTGATGCAAAAAATTAACCCCACCTGAGTAGTTGCCCAAATATTAATATCAAAGTAACTACTCATGTGGCGTCAATTTTGGCTAAAAAAAGTTCTTTTTTCATTATTTTCGACTATTTTTATAACAATAGCTCTGCTATTCTGATAAAAATGAGCCTCGTTTAATAAGAAAATAACAAATTTTTATCTCAAAAGCACCCACCTGAGTAGTTACATATCAAATAATACCCCCTCTATCCCGCAATATATCGCAAAACTGCCTTACTTCACGCACTTATGAAAATCCTTCAAATATGTAAAAAAGTGCCATGGCCACTCACTGATGGAGAATCTTTAGCCATATATGGCATGGCAAAAGGCCTATATGAAGAAGGACATGATCTACATCTAATGGCCATGAATACTTCTAAGCACCATCGTAATGAGGTAGATGCTAAGAATAGATTACTCCATTATTCTTCTCATCTTTTTGTAAATGTAGACAATGGATTGACTCATAAAAAACTCATAAAAAATTTGTTCCAATCCAAACCCATTCATGTTACTAGGTTAGAAAATGATCGTTTTCAAATAGAATTGAAACACTTTCTTACAAGTGAGTCATTTGATATCATTTTATTTGAAACAGTATATCCATCCATTTATTTAGCTACAGTTAAAGTATTTTCTGACGCCAAAATAGTTATTAGATGCCACAATGCCGAGCATGTTATTTGGGACAGAATAAGCGATACATCTCCACTTTGGAACAAATGGTATTATCGCCTTCAGGCCAAAAGAATAAAGACTTTTGAAAAAGAAAATTTAAATTCTGTTGATTATTTTATTCCTCTTACTGATAATGATCAAAAGATATTTGAAAAAATAAATGTTACTACACCCTCAGAAGTTATTCCGATCGGTTTGGAAATAGAAAAGTACAATATGCTTAGAAGGCGCGATCAATGCAATAACATTTTGAAAATTTGTTTTATAGGCAGTTTAGATTGGTTGCCAAATCTGGAAGGAATAAAGTGGTTTTTAGTTCAAGTATGGCCTTATCTAATATCAAAACATGGCAGTAAGGTACAATTACATATAGCAGGGAAAAATATGCCAAAAGAGATAATAAAATTAAAATTAGAAAGTGTTTCAATTCATGGCGAGGTAGAAGACGCAATTGGTTTTATTTCCGACAATGATATAATGATTGTTCCTTTATTTGCAGGTAGCGGCCAACGTGTAAAAGTGCTAGAAGCAATGGCACTAGGCAAGACTGTGATAAGCACCTCAGTGGGTATCGAAGGAATTTCAGCTGTAGATGGATATCACTTTTACAAAGCAGATACTTCTGT
Source organism: Saprospiraceae bacterium (assembly GCA_036479115.1). Lineage (GTDB taxonomy): Bacteria > Bacteroidota > Bacteroidia > Chitinophagales > Saprospiraceae > UBA7328. Next base: position 17,000 of record JAZGFD010000141.1, read on the forward strand.
TAAATTCATAACGACTATAGAGGCCTGCATGAATCAAGACCATTTGCTTGATGCCAAAACAGTGAATTCTATTATTAAAGAAAAATACAATTACAAAATACTCAGTAAGAAAGTAGCTTACGTGTTAGACATTAGAAAAAAAAACAAATAAAACATACGATAATGTCGCAATTAATATGCACAATTGTATAGTTTAGTATGTACTAAATACTTTATCTTTCCAAGCTTAAAAACAACTCGAATAATGAAAAGTATGAAATTTGTTACAAGTATATTATGTTCACTAGGTTTCACATTCCTTTTAGCCCAACAATCCCATGTACGTACTCCAGCACTTAGTCCCGATGGAAGCCGGATCAGTTTTACTTTTCAAGGTGATATCTGGTCAGCATCTTCAAATGGAGGCATAGCACGAAGACTTACCATTCATCCTTCTTACGAATCTCACCCTCAATGGAGTACTGATGGCAGTAAAATAGTTTTTCAAGGGTTTCGATGGAACAACAATGACATCTATGTGATGAATGCAAGTGGCGGTAAACCTAAAAGACTGACTTATCATTCTACTAGTGATACCTATCCCCAATGGAGTAATGACGGATCAATAACCTTTTCTACCAGAAGAGCATACCAACAATTAGAAAGAGAAAATGAGATGTATTCTGTGCCAATGGATGGTGGTACACCACAAAGATATCTCGATGCCTTAGGCAATAACCATGTAGTTTCACCAGCTGGGAATTTGGTGGCCTTTGAAAAAAACAGTTGTCGTATCTCAAGAGAAGCATATACCGGTCCCGCTAATAGAGACATCTGGATTTATAATACAAATACAAAACAATATCATGAGATATCTAGTGACGATCATCAAGATATCTATCCCAATTGGGCAGGGAATGATCTGTTTTTCCTCAGTGCTCGCAATGGCAAATACAACATTTTTAAACAGGCAATAAATCTAGACGGTACAGCGAATGGTGCACCAATGTCTATTACCAATTTTACAGATGAAGGCATTACTCATTTTGACATAAGTCTTGATGGTAATATCATTGTATTTGAAAGAAAAGGCCGTATCTATAAAACGATCGCAAAGGCAACTAGTGAAGCAACTGAATTAGAATTCAAGTTAGTGGAAGACGATCGCTATGATGAAGTAGAGCATATGATCATTACCAATAGAGTAAGCACTTTTGCGCTGTCGCCAAATGAGAAAAACATGGCATTAAGTATAAACGGCGATATTTTTATCAAAAAAGTAGACAAAGAAAAAAAGAGAACTGTAAAACTTACAAATCACCCATTTAGAGATAAAGAGCCACAATGGATAAATGACAACACTTTAATATTTTCTTCTGATCGTGGCGGCAATTTTGATCTGTATGTTTTGAATTCTATTGATAGGGAAAAAGACCTATATAAGTCACTCAAAACAAAAGTAAGACAACTGACTCATACTCCCGCCGAAGAAGAAGCTATGAACATCTCACCTGATAGAAAAAAGATAGCATTTAGAAGAGGCCGAGGAAAACTAATAGTGGCCAATATTTCACCTCTGGGCAATCTTAGTAATGAAGTCACTTTAGTAGATGGGTGGGATATTGTAAGTGATTTAGCATGGAGCCCTGATAGCCGATGGGTGGCCTATTCGTCTAGAGATTTACATTTTAATACTGAAATTTACATTCAGCCAGCTATAGGCGGCAAGGCAACCAACGTAAGTTTTCACCCAAGACCAGATAGAGGCCCAGTGTGGAGTAAAGATGGTAGCAAATTGGGTTTTCGCTCTACCCGAAACAATGGTGATACCGATATATGGTTTGTGTGGTTGAAGAAAGAAGATTGGGAAAAAACCCAACGAGACTGGGAAGATGAAGAAAAAATTGAAGATGAAAAAGGTGAAAAAGATAAAGAAAAGAAAAAAACCAAAAGCACACCCGTTCAAATTGATTTTGAGGACATTCATCAAAGAATACAGCAAGTTTCTCGAATGGCAGGGAATGAAGAAAATTTGGTGATCTCCAAAGATGGTGAGACCTTTTATTTTACTACCAATGGAGGTGGTCGTCAGGGTGCCCCTGGAGACCCACAGCTGATGTCAGCAAAATGGGATGGTTCAGAAATAAAAACCATCCTCAAAGATGGAAACCTAGATAACCTTAAGTTAGATAAGAAAGGCAAAAACATCTATGCCTTGGCACAAAGAAGAGTACCCACAAAAATCATTCTTAGCAAGAATAAACAAGAGAAACTTCCATTTCAAGCCAAGATGGATGTTGTACAAAAAGAAGAACGTACTCAAGTTTTTAATGAAGGATGGAGAAGGCTAAGAGATGGTTTTTATGACCCGGAATTTCATGGCCAAAATTGGGATGAGCTTAAAGAAAGATACCGTGATCGTTGTATAAACGCATCCACAGATCAAGATTTTCAAGCCTATTTCAATGAAATGCTAGGCCAATTAAATGCCAGTCATATGGGATTGAGAGGTGGCGTAAGAGATAATGTACAGATAGACAAAACAGGTATACTGGGCATCGAATCAAAAGTGGTAAACGAAGGAATTCTCGTCAACATTGTCATCCCTAATTCTCCTGCAACTCGTAAGGAAAGTACACTACATAAAGGTGATATAATCACTGCCGTAAATGGTCAAAGCATAACAGCTACAACTAATTTACATGAGCTACTTAATAATACAATAAACAACCTGACACTACTTTCCGTAAAGTCAAATGGAGGGGGCCTGAGGGAAGTACGGATTAGGCCAACTGAATCTATCAGAACGGCACTGTACGAGGCATGGGTAAAAGAACGGAAAAGGCTCACTGAGAGCTTTTCAAATGGAAAATTGGGATACATACATATCAGAGGTATGAATTGGACGAGTTTTGAGCGATTTGAAAGAGAACTTACAGCAAGTGGACTCGGCAAAGAAGGAATTGTAATAGATGTGAGATATAATGGAGGTGGATGGACAACAGACATGCTCATGACTGTGCTCAATGTACGCCAACATTCATTTACCATACCCCGAGGAGCAGCTAAATCATTAGAAGCCGAAAAAGAAAAATTTCTTGGCTCATACCCTTTTGGAGAAAGGCTCCCGTTCTCAGCCGTAACTGTTCCGAGCATAGCCCTCTGCAATGAAACGAGTTATAGCAATGCCGAGATTTTCGCACATGCTTTTAAGGGATTGGGATTAGGCACACTAGTAGGGATGCCTACTTTTGGCGCTGTTATTTCTACAGGCAGCAGTAGATTGATGGATGGCTCATCAGTAAGAATGCCTTTTAGAGGATGGTATGTAAAAGGTAGCCAAATGAATATGGAACACGGCCCTGCCGTGCCCGATATCATTGTATCTGAAGATCCTGGCAGCAAAGGAAAAGGAGAAGATCCTCAACTGAAAAAAGCTGTGGAAGTATTGTTGCAACAGATTGGGACAAGAAATTAAAGAGTTCGAATTTGGTTAAAAATGAACAATTAAAATTTACTTCACCCAATATAAAGCTCATTTGCCATATATTGGGAACTTTTTTAATTTTAAGTAAGTACACAATATCCATAAAAAAAGGTCGCCAAAAATAAAAAAGACGAATCTCAAAAAAAATGATGTACAATATTAGCATGGATAAATATATTTATCGAGCTTTTTGACGAACAAAGCAAATAGATAGAAAGTCTAAAGTGAGTAACTCAGGTGGGTGTTTTTGAGATAAAAATTGACTCCACCTGAATAGTTACAAAAGTGATCAGAACAATTGCCATTCCTTTTCATTTACTTTTTGAATGGCTCAAAAAGCAACAAAAAACCCACGCCTAAATAGATTTCTTAACGTGATTTCAATACATTTTTACTAAACAGAACAAAGCTCGCATTTGGCTTTTCATTTCTATTTTATTCAACATTGAGCCCACCCTGAAAACAGGTAGTTTTCACAAAATGAATTATTTTAAATGATATTATCATTTTATGATATTTGTTGATGACTGAATATCAACAGATTAGGTAAGAGAACAAGGTTACTAAAAGAAACATTTGTGACTACTCAGGTGGTGTGCTTTTGAACTTAAAAATTACATTTTGTTTGATAGGCACAAGCTATTTTCGCATTAATCCGTAACCCAGAGTTGAACCTGAAGGGTTCATATGATTATAAAAAATAGATGATAATCGGTACATACGACCCCGACAGGGTCGAATTTCTTAAATACAATAATACCCTACGAATATTAAATCCCTACAGGATTCATATATCAGGTGGTAACTACTCAGGTTGATTTAAGAAGATAAATTGAAGTTAATCGATTAAAGGATTTCTTTTTTGCAATGTACTTAACCTTAGTATTAGCGAGAGGACAATCAGTAATGTATTAATAAAAGCAGCCACCAAATCCCGATTTGTTTACGATGAAATACTTGAAAAAAATATTGGGAAATAAAAAGAGGCTGAACCAAGAATTGGTTCAGCCTCTTTTATCATAAAAAAAAACAAGTTTATCTATTCCAACCCACTCTATCTGTAAAAACATTGATAGAACCTGCAGCAGGTGCATTCGAATTAAACAATACCTCAGTCTGTGGTATTGCCCACCTCACTGGTACATTTGGTCCCGAAACAGGATCAAGTTCAGGAATGTTTGTTCGTCTATAATCATTATATACTTCTGGCTGTAGATAAAGGCCAATATACTTCTGGATCATGACATGTTCTAAAGTTAAGCTACCAAGACCAGGATTAATTTCAGTTTGCGCTGTGTAAGCATCATATTCTGCATCACCTAGTCCAAACTTCTCAAATGAAGCCTTGATACCTGCAAGGTATGCATCATATCCTAACTGAGTGCCACCATTCCTAACGTCTGACTCTGCAATAATAAATTGCATTTCTCTGTAGGTGACAAGCTCTTGAAAGTAATCAGGTCTTATGAATGGATGGCTAGCTGTATAACTTGCATCAGTAACAAATATGACATCTATCACACTTAATCTATCCATATCATTAAGATCGGTCATGATTTTTTTCATCGTAGGATGAAATTCTATATCACCTGTTCTTCCATCATTAAATCGATACCAAGGGCCTCCAGAATTAGCATCGGGATATTGATATCCAAGATTTTCTGCTGCACCACCAAATGAAGACATCGCCTCGCTCATAGCACCGCTATAATTTTTGTTATGTAGCATTCCTCTTGCTTTTATTGCGTGTGCTGCTCTTATCCAATTTTCAACATCTCCTCCATAATAAACGTCTTTACTACCTGGTGCTACACCACCAGCTGCACCTGACAATTTGGAAATTCCGTTATCGAGTAACATATTAATTGCAGTATAAATTTTACTTTGAGCATCAAATTTTGGGTTGATATTACCAACACCTTGAACAGCTTCAGAATAGGGAATATCATCCCAGACATCTGTTGCCATCATCATAGTGAAAGCCTCCATAATATCAATAATACCTTCAAAATGATTAAAGCCTTGTGCGATAGAAGTTGCTCTAGCAACATGTAATTCATTCAATACATTTTCATAGATATTGTTCCAAGAAGCGTCATATCTGTTAGGAGTAAGCCCTGTATACGAATTGAGTGAAGACCATTGACGTGCTACACCTTCTACTTGTTGTACTAAGAGACCATTAAATCGAGAAAACAAGCCACCATACTCGTCAGCAAGTGCAATCTGAAATGCTGGCAATTGTGCCGATACGGGTACTGCCGTTGGGTTGTTAGGATCTCTATTGATATCTCCACCCACAATATCTTCACAACCTTGTGAGAAAAGCAACAAGAATATTAAAAACCCTGTACTATATATTAATTTCATTTTTATTTTTTTTAAAAGTCAACAGATAATTTTACAATGACACTTTTGGTACTTGGCATATTGAAATAGTCAAATCCTTGACCATTACCTGTACCTGTAAGACTGGTCTCAGGATCTATGCCATCATAGGCTGAATTAAACCATAGGTTTCTGCCAGAAATTCCTATTGAACCTCCCTTAAATGCTTTAGTTTTAGGCAAACTATATGATACGCCTACTTCTCTCAGTCTTACCCATCCACCATCTTGAACAAATTGCTCACCTACAGATCCAAAACCACCTAAAGAAGAAGTCCAATAATTACGATCTCTTACCACAGGTATGTTATTTGGGGTGCCGTCTGAAAGCACACCCTCTATAGCCGTTGGTGACTCTACACGTGTTTCTGCTGTAAATTGTGACCTCCCAAAGAATGAAAGTGCCCATGCAGTACCATTCCATAAATCTCCGCCTTGTCTCCAATCCAAAAGGAAATTTGCAGAGATTCGTCCCACAGTAAATGAATTATTCCAACCTACTATAAAGTCAGGATTGGGATTTCCAATGGCTCTTTGTGTTGGATCTACTGCTTGGTAACCGTATTCCGAAGAATTTGGATTATCATTTATAACAACAGCACCACCTGGAATATTTAGACTTGTATCATCAGCTCCTCCTGCTCCTTCTCTTAAATACGCTCCTCCAAAAATGGCTCCATATTGATTTCCTTTTACAAGGTAAGATCCAGCAGAATTAAATCCAGCAAGGAACAATCGCTCAATTCCTGGAGCCAACTCTGTAACAATATTTTCAGATTTTGTGAAATTTACTTGAGTAGTCCAATCAAATGAACTTGTTCTCACAGGATTAGCTGACAATGTTATTTCTATTCCTTTAGATGTCATCTCACCGGCATTCAACCATACATCCTGAAATCCTGTACTTCTAGGAAGCGATGCAGGAAGGATAGCATCTTTTACAGTACCATTATAATAGGTGGCATCAAGACCAAGACGACCCTTAAGAAATCTCAAATCCACTCCTACTTCAATTGTAGTTGTCAATTCTGGTGTTAAGTTTGGATTACCAAGACGTGCAGCTTGATCAAATCCAGACTGTCCTGCAATCGGAAATCCTATTCTAGGTCCCCATCCATCTCCAACAAGAGGAGATACGAAAACTGACTGAGTAGAGAAAGAATTGGGTGGAGGTGAACCTACCTGTGCCCACGAAAATCTCAACTTCCCTAAAGAGAGTACACTATTGTCATTCATTAACTCTGAAAAGATGAATGAAGATGAAACTGACGGATAGAAAAATCCTGTCTGACTAAGTTGGAAGTCCTCTGGATTACCAAGTCTTGAGTCATAATCTTGTCGTGCACTTGCAGTCAAATAAATCATGTTTCTATAACTACCTTCTATTTGACCAACAAATCCAACTTGACTATTTCTAATAACATTTTGAAAAGATGTAACCTGTGTAGCATTACTTATGTCGAGAAACCCAGGGAATACAAGTCCAGTTCCAATAACATTTGTCCTGTTGTTATTATAAGAAAAGATATTAGCACCTAGTAAATATGATACTCCAAAGTCATCATTCACTTGCCCGTTTCCTACTAAGGTAAATACGTAATCAAATTGCTGTGTATTGAATTCATCTAATCTGATTCTTCCTGTTGTATTTGTTCTTGATCCAATCTCGAAATCCTGCTTTCTAGAATCACTGGTCAAGTCATATCCTACATTGACACCTACAGTTGCCCAATTGTTAAATTGATATTCCACATTTACATTCCCAAAAGTTCGATTCACATCTTCAACTCCCAAAGCCTTATTTATTATCCAATATGGATTGTCATAACCTCCACCACCTCTGTAATTTCTTTGTCTAAAATCAGAAAATTGATGGGTAGAATTTTCATCTACTGCATCGGCTGGAGAAAATCCATTTGTATTATCAAATGAAATGGGTGTTCGTAGCATTCCCAGTAAAAGTCCTGATGTATTAGAACCCTGTTGCACTCTTACATAATCAGACTTAGTATAATTTACTGAACCTGATATTGTCAATCCCTCTACAGGTCTTAAAGTAGAGGCTAATTTAACCGTCTTACGGTCGTATTTCTCTCTAGGTACAACACCAGTAGCTCTCAAGTCAGATAATGACAATCTAAAAGATGCAGCTTTTCCACCTCCTGAAATTGCAATTGAATTGGTGAATGAATTACCTGTTTTAAAAAATGGATCCACATTATTATAAGTATTAGCAGAAACACCATCACCTGTCCCTTTGGGTACAAGAAATCCATTACGGTCAAACTTGTATTGTCCTTCTGCATTAAAAGCACTTGCTCCAGGAGCATTGGGATGATTGGGATCATTAGAATATTCGAGGTTAGCGATATTAGGGCCCCAACTTCCAGACTCTCCAGTAGAAGGGTCTCTATGAAATGGAACACCATTACCATCTAATCTTCCTTGAGCAAAAATGTTCTGAAGGTCTATCATTTGTGTAATATTATCAAAACTTACAGAAGATGAAAAATTAACATCAAACTGTTGGTTTAATGCACCTTTTTTCGTCGTTATTACAACAACACCAGATGCACCAGCTGTACCATATAGAGCTGTTGCAGCAGCTCCTTTTAAAATATTCATTGATTCTATATCATCCGGATTAAGGTCCATCAGTCTGTTGGATGCCGCAGTACCTGCAGTACCTGCTTGTGATAATAAAGTCTGATTGTTCGTTCTTACTCCATCTATTACAATGAGGGGTTGGTTATTTCCTGTCATTGAGGTAACTCCCCTGATTACGATTCTTGAACCACCACCCACTGATCCAGAAGATCGAGTAATTTGAACACCTGATGCTTTGCCAACCAAAGCATCAACTGCGCTGCTGGCACCAGATCTAGAAATTTCATCGCCTTTTACTTGCTGAACTGAATACCCTAAAGCCTTTTCGGTCCTTTTAATACCTAAAGCTGTTACCACAATTTCATCAAGTATCTCGCCTTGGCTTAAAGTAATTGATACATTGTTAGTGTTTGAGATATCGTATTCCTGAGTTTCATATCCTGTAAATGAAATGATAAGAAACGACGCCCCATCTGGCACTTCGAGTGTGAAATTTCCATCCACATCCGTAATTGTTCCAAGAGTTGATTCTTTAACTAACACGTTAGCGCCTATCAGTGCTTCACCTGTATCATCAAAGACGATACCAGTGATCGTGCGTTGGGCCATAACCACCGTAATGGAAAATAGCATTAAAAGTAATAGTGTAAATTTTTTCATATTTAAAATTATTTTAATAAAAAAGCATTTTATAAGAAGATAAAGATTAAAAAAGCCGTTAAATAAATCATTGTGTTTAGAAAAGTGATTTCTAACAATCCAAATTTTCTCTCTACAATTAACATCTCTAATATAATTGATGAATACACGTATATGAAGCATTTTTCGCTGCCTAAATTCTTAATATTGTAATTTTGCGGAAATATACTTCTGTTTTTTCAAAAAACAGCAGTAAAAAAGGTGTTTATTCATGTTCTCAAGAAAATTTTATTATAAAAAATTGATTACTACTCAAGTGGTATCAATTTTGGCTAAAAAAGGCGCTTTTGCTCTGCACATCAGCTATTTCTCACTTAGATCGAAGGTGTGGCAACATAATCGAGATTCCTAAACTCATAAATTGAGCTACAAATTAGCGCTGCTATTAAAAAAAAATAGAGTCTTTGAGCAAAAAGCACTTTTTTTTCAAAAATACACCACCTCAGTAGATACAATAATTGAATCTGCCAGAATAGACATTAATTATGAGTCCACTACAAAAACACGGCTCTATTTTGTGTTTTTTATGAAAAATTCAACTCTTACTTTATAACCATATTCAGCCACATAGTTTATCTACGTATATGGTATTCTAGTAATGGTCAGAATAGAGAGCGTATTTGGCAATTTTCTTAGCTGGTCTGATAACAATATGGAAGAATATTTTGACTGTATCAATATGCTCAGATTTTCGATACTATAAAAGTTCATTCCATATCAATTCATTTCTAAGCTATATTGCACTTAATTAATGGCAAATAGAAATGGAAAAGATAGCTCCTTATAAATCCAAAAATAAAATCAGAATACTAACATCAGGCTCTCTCTTTGACGGACACGATGCGGCTATTAATATCATGAGGCGTATCATCCAAAAAACTGGAGCCGAAGTGATTCATCTGGGTCATAATCGACCTGTACATGAGATTGTCAATGCAGCAATACAAGAAGATGTACAAGCCATTGCAATTACCTCTTATCAAGGTGGTCATATTGAGTTTTTTAAATATGCTTATGACTTACTCAAAGAAAAAGGAGCAGAGCACATTAAAATTTTTGGTGGTGGCGGAGGCACCATTCTCCCATCAGAAATCAAAGAATTGCAACAATATGGCATTACACGCATATACTCGCCAGATGACGGAAGAAAACTAGGCCTACAGGGAATGATAAATGACCTTTTAAAGATCAGTGATTATCCGATAGGAGATCATTTGAATGGTCAGCTTAAAAAGGTTAATACAGCAGATCACGTGGCTATAGCAAGATTGATATCAGCTGTAGAAAATTATCCAGAAGAAAATATTGCGTGGGCTAAAAAGCTAAAAAAAGAGGTAGCAAATTTGAATATTCCAGTACTTGGTATTACGGGCACAGGAGGAGCAGGAAAATCTAGCCTCGTAGATGAGTTGGTATTGAGATACCTGAAAACATTTCCGAATAAAACACTGGGAATTATATCAGTAGACCCTTCAAAAAGGAAAACAGGAGGAGCACTTCTTGGTGATCGGATAAGGATGAATGCAATAAGCGATGATCGGGTATTCATGAGATCATTGGCCACTAGGCAATACAATCTTGCATTGAACAAGCATATGGACAGCGCTATTTCTATTATGAAAAAGGCCGGCTTTGACCTTATTATTTTAGAGACTTCAGGCATTGGACAGAGTGATAGCGAAATCGTAGATCATGCTGACCTATCGGTATATGTGATGACTCCAGAATTTGGTGCTGCTTCACAGTTGGAAAAGATAGATATGCTTGATTTTGCTGATATAATAGCTATTAATAAATTTGATAAAAGAGGAGCACAAGATGCACTTAGGGATGTTAAAAAACAATATCAACGAAATCATGACCTATGGGAAAAATTGCTGACTGAAATGCCTGTATATGGCTCCATAGCTTCACAATTTAATGATCCAGGAGTAAATCAACTTTTTGATGCATTGATGTCTAGGTTATTCCCTAGTGAATATGTTTCGCAGATGGTAAAAGGCGAAAGTGAAAAACAATATATCATACCGCCATCACGAGTGCGCTACCTCTCTGAAATCACAGAAGCCATCAGAAAATATGACGTTGAAACTGAGCAGCAATGTAAGACAGCAAGGCAGCTATTTGGGATGGATATAAGTATAGAAGCTCTCAAGGGAAATACAATGGCAATTGCGGCTATTACCGAAAAAATGAAGGAAACAGAGGCTGAGTTGAGTAAAGAAAACAAAGATATTTTGAAGGGCTGGAAAAGTAAAAAAGAAGCCTATGATAATGAAATTTTCACCTACCAAGTGAGAGGAAGAGAGATCGTTATAGAAAACTTTACAAAATCCTTATCCCACAATAAAATCCCCAAAGTCATTTTACCTAAATTTAAAGATTGGGGAGAGATACTGAGATGGGTTAAACAAGAAAATGTGCCGGGAGAATTTCCTTATACGGCTGGAGTATTTCCTTTTAAAAGAAAGGGGGAAGACCCCACTCGTATGTTTGCAGGAGAAGGAGGTCCAGAACGCACCAATAAGCGATTTCACTATCTGTCACACGGAATACCCGCTAAAAGACTTTCCACAGCTTTTGATTCGGTGACACTTTACGGGAATGATCCTGATCGCAGACCTGACATTTATGGTAAAGTAGGTAATTCAGGGGTTAATATCAGTAGTCTCAATGATGCTAAAAAACTCTACTCAGGATTTGACCTTTGCAACCCAATGACTTCTGTATCCATGACTATTAATGGCCCAGCAGCAACCATATGTGCTTTCTTTATGAATGCTGCTATTGATCAGCAATGTGAGCTTTACATCAAAGAGAATAAATTAGAACACTTGGTAGAAACAAAATTGAACCACCTCTATGATAAAAAAGAAATACAAAGACCTCAATATGAAGGCGAACTTCCAGAGGGTAATGATGGTTTAGGGTTAATGTTATTGGGCCTCACTGGTGATTTAATTTTAGAGAAAGATGTGTACAATCAACTAAAAAGAAAAGCATTAAGTGCTGTGAGAGGTACCGTACAAGCTGATATTCTCAAGGAGGATCAAGCACAAAATACGTGTATCTTTTCTACTGAGTTTTCACTCAAACTTATGGGTGATTTACAGCAGTATTTTATTGATCACAAAGTACGAAATTTTTACTCCGTATCCATATCGGGTTACCACATTGCTGAGGCTGGTGCCAATCCTATTACACAGCTGGCACTTACGCTTTCTAATGGCTTCACTTTTGTAGAATACTATTTAGCCAGAGGGATGAAAATTGATGATTTTGCTCCAAATTTATCATTCTTTTTCTCAAATGGTATTGACCCAGAATATGCTGTAATTGGCAGGGTGGCCAGAAGGATTTGGGCCAAAGCCATGAGAGAAAAATATGGAGCCAACGATCGGTCCCAAAAACTTAAATATCATATCCAGACTTCTGGAAGGTCGCTACATTCACAAGAGATAGACTTTAATGATATTAGGACTACACTACAAGCTCTATATGCAATATATGACAACTGTAATTCACTGCATACAAATGCCTACGACGAAGCCATCACTACGCCTACAGAAGACAGTGTAAGACGAGCAGTGGCCATACAAATGATCATCAATACAGAATTAGGGCTTGCTAAAAATGAAAATCCCCTGCAAGGCTCATTTATCATAGAGGCTCTTACTGATATGGTAGAAGAAGCTATTTTATTAGAATTTGATAAAATAACAGAAAGGGGAGGCGTACTAGGTGCAATGGAAACTATGTACCAAAGGAGTAAAATACAAGAAGAAAGCCTTTATTATGAAACACTTAAACATACTGGTGAATACCCTATTATAGGTGTCAACACATTTATATCATCTAAAGGATCACCTACTATTATTCCAGAGGAAGTGATAAGGGCTACCACAAAAGAGAAGGAAAAACAAATTGTTAATTTAAGCTCCCTTCATCATCTCCATAAAAATCAGTCAAAATCTGCTCTTGAAAAACTTCAAAAGGCAGCAGTGGCCAATGAGAACGTATTTGAGGAATTAATAGAAGCAGTAAAAACTTGCTCGTTGGGGCAAATTACAGATGCTTTATTTTCGGTAGGTGGGCAGTATAGAAGAGGGATGTAATCAATGTGCGCGCTAAAGAAACCAGCATCCATGTTTTAATTGTGCCTTCATATATGTGCCTTTATATGTAATTTTTCTATTTAGTGTCTGAACGGAAACTTTCGAATTATATGAAATAGAATATTTTGGATGAGAATTTAGTTTTTTGATATTCGGTGATGCCTAAGTATCGGCGAGTTGAAATAAAATATCGCCAAAAGAACTATTTCTAATTTTGATGAGTTTCCGGTCAGACACTATTTAATAAACTCAACCTTGCACCTTGGTAAAAGGAAGAATATTCTCAACCCAAAGTAGGTTGAAAAGCACAAGAGTCAAGGTATAAGAATTTGTGACTACTCAGGTGGAGTGCTTTTGAACTTAAAAACTACATTTTTTTTGATGGACACAAGCTATTTTCGCATTAATAGTAACCCAGAGTTGAACCTGAAGGGTTCATATGATTATAAAAAATAGACGTTAATCGGTACATACGACCCCGATAGGGTCGAATTTCTTCAATACAATAAAATCCCACGAATATTAAATCCCTAGAGGATTCATAGATCTGTTCTTAAACGTGCTATTAGAATGGCTAAGGTCAAGGTTAAAA
>JAZGFD010000142.1:0-3449 GCA_036479115.1 Saprospiraceae bacterium
AATTTGATTGTAAAGCTAATTCAGGACTTTATGTTATCCTGTAAAGCTATTTTAGGACAAGTTTTTAGCTGTAAAGCTATTCTAGGAATTAATTTTTAACTGTAAGGTTTTTTTAGGACGATACATAACTCTTTAAAAGATTCCTTGACCTTCGACAGAACTTACTTACACCCCGCATCCTCTGGGCACTTATCCTTCCTATCACACACGCCATCACCATCCGTATCCACATCTCCTATCATCTGGCATTCACACTGACCACAACTATACAAATGAGAGATAAACGATCCATTTTTGTCGAATAAAAAGTCTAAATCCCTGCACCGACCGCTGATATTGACAAAGCTCTTTCGATTAGGTGTCAACTTACATATTGTAATCCTTCCTCTATCATCAGGTGCACATGAATTACATGCCTCCTGCACATCGCAGCCATCTGGTATGCCATCTTTGTCTTCGTCTTTGTGGTCAGGGAAACCATGACATTTATCCAAAACATTACACACTCCATCGGTATCATCATCACCTTCTACTCCCATGCAGTTACAATTGGTATAATCCGCTTACCATTATTACTATATAGCTTGGCAACTTTAATATGTTGAGTATTGGTTCCTGTGATCAACAAATCTTGATCACCATCACCATTTATATCTGCAAATGCTATAGATGATTCACCTACTCCTTCAAATGGGGATCCTATTACTTCTGTGAATAATCCGTTACCATCATTACTATATTGCTTAGCAATTTTATATAATCCACACTCAACAATACTATCTCCTGTCAAAACTACATCCAAATCACCATCACTATCTACATCTGCAAATGCAATAGATGAACTTTGTACCCCTTGAAAAGATGCATTGTGTTCTTTCGTAAATTCAATAATACTAATATTGGGTTGGGTGATGATAAGTGCTAAAGTGATTAGAGAATCACACCCCCCCGTTGTAGTAAGATAGTATTCATAAGAGCCAGATTTTGTATAGTTTGTTCCATTAACCGGCCACGTATAATTTCCGCAAGAAGAAGCATTCTGTGTAGATGATGTTGCATAATTGATAGTCAGGTTAAGAGTGACTATAGAATCACAACCTGCAGCACTAGGAAAAGTATCTTGGGCTACAAAGTTGCTGGAAGTATAGTTGACACCAATTTGTCCAAGTATAATTTTCACAAGCTGAGATAGTATCAATTGTATGGAGCACTTCTGAAAGATCAGCACAATACAGATCCATGATATCAGTACCAGATAATGCAACGTTGTATATTCTGACTTCATCTATTTTGCCTTTGAATACTTCTGTTGCACCAGGTGTGTCTCTTCCTATTTCTAAATTTAGATTATCTGGAGTGAGTGTAGTGTTTAGTAAATTTTGTGTGACAAGTTGTCCATCCAAATAAAAAGAGGCAGTATTGTTTTGAAATGTAGCTACGACATGGTGCCAATCATTAGTCATCATCAGCCCTTCAGATGTAACAGAACCAGTGGAAAAATTATTCAATGCCATATAGATACTACCTTTGGATACGTGCATTCTGTATTGAAATGCATTGGCTGTACCACTAGATTTTACAATAACAGGAGCATCTAATACAGCATCAAAATTATTAACCCATGCTGACATGGTAAGAGCAGTATTTGGAGATTTTAAACTTACTGATGATGGTATGGAAATATAACTGGACAGCCCATCAAAGAGATAGGCAGCATTGTTATTACCAAATCGGTCAGTGGTCAATACCGCTCCATTATTAGCACCATGATTGTTATAAAAACTGCTGTCATTTGTATTGCCAGTAAAACTATAATATGCTACTAAGGTCGAATCTATGGTATTAGGGCCAGAATAATAAGAGTGTTGAGAACCTAAAATCTCAACGTTGTTTTTTATCGTAGAAATGTCATTTTTAATATATGCATAATCATCCAACCAGGAAAACCCCATACTTAATTCGGTGGTTGATTGATGCACGTACCAATTTTGTGCAACAGTTACGACATTAGAAACTGTCAGAGTTATTAGGATAAAAAAAATTTTTGTCATATTCAGAAATTCGGGCGTTTAGGTTAATCTGGCAACCTTTATCTATCACTCATTTAGTAAATAGTTGGAATGCATTCACAATGTAATTATAATATACAGAAGGATCAAAATTAAAAACTTGACATTTTCCTGGTTAAAATATTGAAAATCCCTAATTGAACAAATGAAAATTGTACTTATAGATACTGTATATCAGCGCTTTTTATGCAAAAAAAATAAGTACTCAATGTTATTATCATCATAGAAAAACTGAAGGCTTTTATGCTGAATAGCTAAGGGCAACGCCCTTGGTTGAGTAACGATTATTGTGTTTTGGCGGCATTTTTGATCAAAAATGATGACAAACCTTTCTTGTTACATAAGATTTTGAGTACTTGCCAAAATTATCCAGGTTGTCAGCAATTGTCAGTTTAAGCATGTTGGTGCTTATCAAATGTAAGGAGTTTTGTAATAACTTCCCGTAAGCAGGACTTTATTAGGTGGTACATTCCCTTTACCGTCTAATTTGTCAAGCTATACTAAGAATTGCTGCTTAGACATAGGGTAGACTCTATACATTCACAATAATGCAACTCTGACATGAAAGACCAATCTGGCAGCTCTGGAAAATTTTAGCCTAAAACTCAAATCCAGGTATCATCACTCCTTGTATCATCCACTCACCATCTTCAAGAGCCATTTGGCAGACACCCAAGCCTTCGTATTTTTCTTTTTCACCTCCTGACACTGGTATGCCCTCCCAGCATATTCCAAATTCGTAAAACATCCCAGATTTGGTCGGTAATTGACCTTTTGGCTCGAAGCCTATTGGAATAATTTCTTTATACATAGTCCTAAAAGTTTGAATACGTTTCACGGCTTCTTGAGGTACAATCGAAAGCATAGAATCTCGACAATTATCGCTCAGCCATGTCGGTTCGAAATCTTCAATTAGGTTAAGCATACGCAGGAGAAATTCTTCATCTTTTTCTATAAACCTATATTTACCCCGTGCATTATTATGATCAGGAAGGAGGATGACTAGTGCATTATCTTCTAGCAGCTTGACATATCGATCTGCCTCGATCTGACACTCATCCATTGTTAATTCTTCAAAGGATTTGAGAATAGGATTGTTTAGTATGGCACTCACGGTAATCTTCGGTCTATTACTATGCTGCTCTTCAAAATTATTAACATGATCCAGAAAAGCACTCACGATTTCTGGAGGAGTATCATCATTGCCTATGTAAGAAGTACAGCCATACTTCATATCAATGTTGAGCCCACTCCGGAAACACACAAAATCAAAAAAGTTTCTTTTGGCGATCTTTATATTTTTTTTTAATTAGCTGATACTCAGGCATCACCGAATCTCAATAAATGTAAATCTCATCCAAAACAACTCATTTTGTGAAA
>JAZGFD010000143.1:0-6814 GCA_036479115.1 Saprospiraceae bacterium
CGGGGCATGCATTCATCTATTTTGTAAATAAATAAAGTATCATTCCTTACTTCTATGTTTTGCACCCACCGAGCATTCTCATACCCTTCCATTTTTACGAAATCAATACTGCCACTTACCAACTCTACATCAGGTACAGCACAAAATAAATGACTGTATTTAAAGATACATTCGTCTTCAAAAAAATCTCCTTTTCCCAATTCTAAACTTGGAGTACATTTAATAGTAATCGGTTTCACATTGTTCTTAATGTAAAAAGCATGGCCTATCACACCGCTTAAAATCATCAAAGAAGTGGCGAGAATTATACGATCACTTCTTTTTATTCTTTTGAACATCGTAGTATCGTTTTAATTGATCAATATCTATTTCTAGTAAGTCCATTTTTCTGAAAATCTCTGGAATTTCATTATTAATAAATTCTTGTCTCCTTAGCTCCGTGGCTTTCTTTTGTGCCTTATCGGCAATGAAGTAGCCAATCCCTCTTTGGTTATAAATAATTCCCATCTCATTTAATATATTGTAGGTTCGGGCTACTGTATTAGGGTTCACTTCTATCTCTGTTGCCATTTCTCTTACTGAAGCCAGTCGCTCCCCTTCCTTCCATTGACCTGACACTACATTATCTAAGATGTAATCAGCAATTTGCTTGAAAATTGGTCTGTTATCTTCAAATATCATCACGGATTGTTATGCTTCAAATTCTTCAAACCTCCTAAAGCTAACATATAATACACCAATAAATCCGATAGCCATATAAATTGAAAAGGTATAATCATTGAACAAATAAGTTAAATCTTTGGTGATTTCACCAGCACTAAAGTGTGCTCCTTTGAGGTAGGAAATATAACCTTCTTTAGAAAAAAAACCTTCCATTTTTTCAAGCTCAAAATCAGGAAAAAAAGCAAATACCAAGACATTTCTAGTAGCTATTAAAAAGAAATAGGCCCCTAATCCTGCCAATACTCCTTTTATAACAGCTGAATTTCGAAAATACGATGCCACACCTAATACCAAAGATTGAAAACCAAAGTGATATAACATGTATCGCCATATATAAGGATCTAAAAATGAAATTCTTACGTACTCCCTACCCATTCCTTGCCCCCATTGGTAAGTTACCAAAGCGAATAGATGATACAGAACTAAAAACAAGAAAGGAAAAATAAATAAACACCAAATCACCTTCACCAACCATTTTTCAATTAAAGTAGCAGGTAACGATATGTGAAACCTCCGTGATGATTCTTCCGTATATTCTTTAAATGAAAGGCTAGTTACGATACTCCCTGTTATAAAAAGAGCCAATGGGAAATAGTCCAAATGAAACTTCATTGGCATTCGTATATTACTAAGGCTTGTAATATTACCGCTTCTATTTAAAATTACTGATCTGGAGTTTAAAAGAAAATCAAAAATATTGACAATTGTGGTGTTAAAAAAAGAAAAGGAAAGTATGGCAAATGTAACCAAGAGGGTCAACAAATAGAGATTCTGCTTGACTTTAATCTCTATGGCCAAAAGCCAAATCATCCGTTGCAAAAATGAAGCTCGGTTATTCATATTTATTCAAATTTAACAGGTCAATTATTGTTTCTTTCTTCGTTATTACCGCATTAAAAAACACTTCTAAGTCTACCTCGAGAGAGTGATCATGTCCTCCTTTTGTAATAGATAAATATCCGCCAGGCACTCTTTCTTGATAGAGTACATCCTCATCTTTTAATGCTGTGCGGTGCACATCAAATGAAAGCATGTCAGCAATATTCATCATGTCATGGTTCACGATCAACTCGCCTTCATCTATAAGAAGTACATGGTCAATGAGACTGTGTAAATCTCTTATTTGATGCGTAGAAATAATAAACAGTCGTCCTTCATCGGCTATATGAGTAATAATCTTTCTGAATTGCTTTTTTGATGGAATATCTAGCCCATTCGTCGGTTCGTCCATAACTAGGAGAGGTGTATGAGTCGCTATAGCAAAAGCGATAAGGGCCTTTTTCTTCTGCCCAAACGAGAGATGTTTAAGATGGATGTTGCGATCCAGTTCAAATTCCTCAAGCAGTTGTAAAAATGTATCTATCTTGAAATTGGGGTAAAAGGAAGCGTATCGGTCAATGTACTCTTTTACACTTACTTCTGGAATAAAAGGGTCCTCAGGAATGAAAAAATATTGTTTCAAGAGACCCAATTCTCTTTTAGAAGAGTTATAACCAAATGTGTTAATAATGCCGTTACTGGGTCTCCTTAAACCAAGGATATTTTTTATCAAAGTCGTTTTCCCCGCTCCATTCTTTCCTAGTAAACCATAAATTTTTCCCGCATATAGTTCTAGGTTCAAATTATTAATGACGTTTTCGCCCGAAGAATATTGAAATGTAAGGTCTTCTACAGAAATCATTGTTGTGAATGTTAGTGTACTGTTGTACTAATACACTACAATGATAATTATTTAATTTTAATTTTCCAAATTACTTATCGGATTCATAAAGGATTTGAGCAGGTTTGGCATTTGGTTTTTTCTGACCGAGTGATAATTCTAGTTGTTGTTTTTATTCTTTTGGTGGTTAAATGAATTTGATTACATCCAAAACTACCACTAATGTGATTCTCTTGAGCAAGTTGATTCTGGGACAGTCGTTTGGTGATCTGGCAAGCATAAAATGACTCTTGCCGCTGCAATACTTTAATGCTAAATTAGGCGAAAAAATCACCAAATTAATAACGTGCCAACCTCTTTGGCGTTTTCAAATTTACAATAACCATTTCCCATAAGGCTTCATAAGGTATAATTTCAAGTGCCTGTTTCTGTTCTGTTATTCTAAACTGTGAAGCTTTTAATTGTTCAAGAAAGTTATTGTTCTTTCTTGAAATAGCAGCTTTATTAAAGTTCCCATCCACAATATTGTTTATTAATTTTATAAATGTGTAGGTTCTAAATTGTGGAGTTTTCTTGCTGTATCTAGATGGCCTATATTTGCTCAATTCTGAAGCGATTTTAGTCATATCCTTATATTTTGATTGAAATGCTTTAAAAGCAAATGAAATAATAAGAATAGGCGCATTGATACGAGATTTTAGAATATCAAATTCTGGCATCTCTTCCATTGAGATGGATTTGCATCCCATATTTTCGATTTTTTTAGTAACTGATTGGTCAATAGTCGTAATGTATTTCAGATAAAAACCCATTATGAAAATGTATTGTTTATTGTCGTCTTTTTGAGAGTCAAAGGATGATGTGCTCACCATGTTATTATATGTTAATACAGCCGCGTCATATTCTTTTGTAATTATAGATAATTGCGTGTACATCCACATCCCCATAAACCAATTGTGATCGCCAACAGATTGTATTTTTAAAGATGTTCCAATCACTTGGCCAGCTTCTGGGAAATTTCCAAGCCGTATATATGAATTGGTAATATGTAAAAGAAATACAATTTTTGGTTTTATGTAATCATATGGAAGCTGGCTAAAAAAATAATATCCTTTTCTTGCCCAGTTTATGGCTTCATCTAAGTTTCCTGCAAACTCATTAACCAATATATTCAGGTGATAAAATTTACGCCTGAATACAGGAGACCAAAATTCTGTTAAATATTGAATTTTCAGTCTGTTGATATACTTAATCCCAAGATCAACCACCTCCTGACTTAAATCTCTATTTTTTTTTGTCTTGCCAATAAATATATCTAGTGCTCTGTCAAGTGTTAAATGACGGGTTGGCTTTGCGCATAATTTGATCCTGAAGGAGGCAAAAAACGTAGTCATAGCAGTAGATATGGCGAGTATTTTTAACAAAGAGCAGGTTCAAAAGATGCCAAAGTTACCCGTCAATTTATCCTTGACAGAGCACTAGGCCATCCATTAAGATGACAAATCCTAGAAGTTCTATAGAAATAACTACTCGGTACGTATTAATTTTGTCTAAAAAAAGCACAAAAACAAAGCAGTCACCTATGAAGCAAAGGTTGCTTAAAATTAAGAATTATAAAAAATTTAAGAGCGTAATTAAGAAGACTATCATTATCGGAAGGAATTGAAATATTAATAAGATAAGTAATTGAATATCAACTTATTATGCGAACTAGTATTTGCATAAAATCCACATAATCCGATTTTTTTTATTACATCACTCCAATGGCTGCTAATGGGATTGTGAGGCACCTCTGTTCTGGTTATTAAATGTTATGTTTTTTTGATCACAGAGCATTTCAAATCATATCCCTCAAGTCAATTCTTTTTCATAATAAAAAGTAGCATCGTGGAGGTGCTCATTTAGTCTTTTTATTTCTGAATTAGTCTTTTTTTTATCCCAGTTCAAATATTTAGCAATATCAGAAGTTACATCATCTCGTACAGTGTGGATGCTATTGATATAAAAAAATAACCGACCCGTGCGTCTCACAAAAAAATCCTCCATGCTATTTACCATTTCATGATGTACTCCGTACCAAACCTCTGCTCTGGCAAGGCCAATGCTTCCTTCGAATTTCTCAATCATCATTTTATCAATAAGAATATCAGCTTGTTTGCCATAAGTAGTAGCCAGATACCAAGCATGATAGTAAGTGAGGCCTATATTAGCCATTTTACCTTCCAGTAATTTGATATACTGCTGTACTTGTTGGGCCGTTTTCATAGGCTTTTGGCCTAATGATATTGTTTTTGTTGTACATGGTCTATGGTTCTTGTCCAATCTTTCATCCACTATATCTACAATACGCTGAGCCATTTTGCGATATCCTGTGAGTTTTCCACCTGCTATTGATATCAGTCCAGATTTTGACTCAAATATTTCATCTCTTCTTGACAATTCAGAAGGTGACTTACCCTCCTCATGAATAAGTGGACGTAACCCGGCCCAATTGGATTCTATGTCATCTATAGTCAACGGAACAGATGGAAATATATGATTAAGCGCCTTGAGAAGATAATCAGCATCTTCCTTTGTGGCCACTACTCTATCCTTATTTCCTTTATAATTGGTATCTGTAGTGCCTACATAAGTAGCTCTTCCTCGGGGTATAGCAAAAATCATACGTCCATCGGGCACATCAAAATAAATGGATTGCTTTAATGGTAATTTGTCGTGAGATAAAACGATATGGACTCCTTTTGTGAGGTGTAGTCTTTTTCCTTGTAAAGATTGGTCTACCTTTCTCAATTCATCCACCCATGGCCCTGTAGCTGAAACCACTTGTTGTGCATTAATAACCACTTCTTTATTACCCAGTAAGTCTTTGCATTTTATTCCTTTTACTTGCCCATTTTGATAAATAAAATCTGCAACTTCACAGTAATTGATAGCAATACAGCCATGACTTACAGAAGTCTTCGCTAACTCTATACATAGCCTTGAATCATCTGTGCGGTATTCTGCATAATAACACCCACCTTTGAGTGAATCGGCATTAAGAAGAGGCTCTTTTTTTAGAGTCTCTTTTTTGTTTAACATTTTTCGCTTATCATCACCTTTTACTCCTGCTAGTATATCATAAACCATCACTCCAAATGACGCAGCCCACTTACCATAAGTGCCACCTTCTACTATAGGCATTAGCATCTTTTCGGGCACTACAAGGTGGGGTGCCAATCGGTGAACAATAGCTCGCTCAGTCCCTGTCTCATTCACTAATCCAATCTCGAGTTGCTTTAAATATCTCAATCCTCCATGTATCAGTTTAGTTGACTTACTGCTGGTGCCTGAGGCAAAATCTTCTTTTTCTACCAAAGCTGTTTTCATTCCTCTGGCCGCAGCATCTAAAGCAATACCACATCCTGTAGCTCCTCCTCCTATTACAATAAGGTCAAAATATTCAGATTGCAATACATTCATATGTTGTTGCCTATCTATAGAAGAAAAGGAGGTGACTGTAACATTGCTCACAATAAACTAAATTTAGATACAGTAAAATTGGTTACTATTCAAGTGGCATCAATTTTGGCAAAAAAAAGCACACCACCTGAGTAGTTACTAAAATTGAAATGATATAAAAACATAACTATACCCATCACACTTTCTATATTTCTTCTTTGTATGCTGCTCTTGATTTTTATATCTTTTATAAGATATCATACCCGAAATCTCTATTTATATGGTATATCGCTTACGCAGATCACATGATTTCTATTGAACAACAAACAACAAAGGTAGGCTTCTATTTAAAACTAATTGGTAAATGATGAGTCCACTCCGAAAACATAAAAATCTAAAATTATTCTTTTATTGGCCTTATCCTCTTATTCAATCTGTTGATACTCGGGCATCAACAAATATAATAAAATGATAATATTATCTAAAATAATTCATTTTGTGAAAATTATCTGTTTTCACAGTGAGCTCAATGATAATCATTTAATATCTCCTTACCCGATCTTGCCATTTTTTCTTTTCCTTGACAGAAAAGTTGATACTTTCCTATAACTAATTTCTGAACGAAAACTCATCAAAATTAGAAATAGTTCTTTTGGCGATATTTTAATTTTTTTCAACTCGCTGATACTCAGGCATCACCGAATATCAAAAAATTAAATTCTTATCCAAAATATTCTATTTCATAAAATTCGACAGTTTCCGTTCAGATACTAAGTAGTGTCTGACAGAAAACTGCACATTTTTAGAATTTTACATATTTTTTATTTTCTCTGATGATCATATCACTCGAGAAACCATGGATAAGCGAAAAAATGAAATGATGCAGAATGTTGAATTTAAGTTTTTCGACCTTTATAGATTTTAGTGATTTCGATGCATTTTTACGTTAAGAACAGAACATTTGTTCGAGCAAAATCAATGTGATAACAC
>JAZGFD010000144.1:0-2531 GCA_036479115.1 Saprospiraceae bacterium
CGAACGTCTTGTTATCAGGCTCTGTAGCAGAGCGGAAGAGGCCTGATAACAGGATGTTCGGCAGGTTTCCTGTCAACGCCGCGTTATCAGGACCCTGGAGCGATAGCGGAAGGGTTCTGATAACGCCTGCATCAGCTGACGTAAAAAGGGGCGCATTTTTTGCCTTAGCAAAAAAAGTGACGCTTTTTACGGTCAGCTGCATGCAATTGTTATATTTTTGTTGCATTTTAGTTCTAACTACCCTATATTGAAAGCGCGACTAGATGCACGTTCCCAAAAGCGAGCTTCTCTTTTGAGACTGGTCGTACCGAATAATTTTAAGGCCATCGCTGAATTTTAACATCAGTGTTGGCCTTTATTTTTTCCCATAAATCATAGATTTGCTTATCGTGCCACTTATCTGGAGCATTTGGCATGTTCTCGTAACGACCAGCCATATAAACCAATACATCTGCTACTTGAAGGAAACGACTGTGATGTGAATGGGTAAAATAGACTGTATCTATTAAACGACTGACTGACCTTCCAAAATGCATAGGAGTTGACCCTGAAACCTTGAACTCTGAAAAGTCTATAATTGCTCTCGTAATCTCATCTTTCTCATAGTCTCCAAATACCACCCCTAGTGCATCAACCTTCTCTAAATAGTCACAAAATCTTTCTAAAATAAGTGTTAACCCCAAACGATATTCAGGAGTTGGGTATACATATTTATCCCTATGCTCCATAACATCAATACAAACCATCCGTATTGGAAGTTTGTTATTTATAATGAAGGTAGATATATGCTCAAATAGCTGGACTCTTTCATTTAGCTTTCTTTTCTTGAATTGTCCTTTGCCATGAAACATTTCTTTGCCGTGAAACTCTGTATCTTTTCGTAAGGAACTCGAACCAAAAAAATTATACTGAATTTGAGTAAGCGTACTTTCTAGGTCTAAAGCCTTTTCTTCGGGTACAAGAAAGCCTCCAATGAAAAAATATGGATTATCTTCAGAGTATTTATTTTCATCAAAATACGCTAAATACATAAATTTTCCTCAAAATATAACGCCCAAATAACCTGCGCCAAATAAGCGATTGGGTGAAAAGAGGACGCAGTATGCGTCAGAGTTGATTTGATTGTTATATTTTGAATTTTGATAAAATCCAAACCTTTTGAAAATAAGTGGACTAGTAAAATTCATCTAGGTGATTGTATTGAAATTATGGATTCGATGCCATCTCAAAATGTTGATATTATCGTAACCTCACCACCTTACAACATTAAAAACAGCACAGGAAATGGTCTTAAAGATGGTAGAGGTGGAAAATGGTCAAGAGCCGAGTTACTCAACGGTTATAAAAATCATGATGATGCTATGCCGCATGATGAATATGTTACTTGGCAACGTAATTGTTTGGATGCCATGATGCGTGTATTAGCACCAGATGGTGCTATTTTTTATAACCATAAATGGCGTGTTCAAGGAGGACTTTTGCAAGATAGGCAAGATATAGTTTCTGGTTTTCCTGTAAGGCAAATAATTATTTGGCAAAGAAATGGTGGTTTTAACCATAACCCTGGCTACTTCTTACCTACTTATGAAGTTATCTATTTAATTGCAAAGCCTAAATTTCGATTAGCTCCTAAAGCTGGTGGAATTGGAGATGTTTGGAAGATAGCTCAAGAACGGAACAATCCTCATCCAGCTCCTTACCCCGTCGATTTAGCCGAAAGATGTATCAATGCTTGTTTAGGTGAGGTTGTTTTGGACCCGTTTATGGGAAGTGGGACAACTGCCATAGCCGCTGAGAAAAAAAATAAAAAATGGATAGGTATTGAAGTATCTGATGAATATGTAGAGTTGGCCAATGCTAGACTAAAAAACTTTAAGAATGTCGCCAAACAAATTTGAAAAAGAACTATTTGCCACATTTAAAATAGCCCAGGTTTAAAAATATAACGCCTGCATCAGCTGACGTAAAAAGAGGCGCATTTTTTGCCTCAGCAAAAAAAGTGACGCTTTTTACGGTCAGCTGGATGCAATTGTTATATTTTTTTATTTGAAAATACCATAGTCTATATGTCTTTTTAGACATGATTTTATATGTTTAATGTACTTTATCCCATTCAGGTACATCATTATTTTTTTGTACTGAATCGAGTACTTTATTAACCTTGGTTTTTAAAGAAAAAATACTTTTTCTGGAAATTCTTGATTCGATAGCTGAAAGTACTTCTATTTGGCTGATTTGTGTTGTAAGCATATAATTAGCAAGATTATTCATTGAAACACCTTGAATTTGTGTTTCATTTTCTAACCGCGCCTTCAAATCAACGGGAATCCTTAAAGTAACTACTTGTGTCTTACTCATGTTTTTTCCTCCACATTTGGTAGAAGTCTTTTGGAGTTAATGCCTCGAATTCAAACCCTCTTAACTCTCCACCTTTAAAATCACGTATATTTGAGGTGATTAGATAGTTACTATTACTTGCAAATGCACACTCAGCAAATAAGTTATCATTTTCATCTCTTAAGTTCGGTCGA
>JAZGFD010000145.1:0-2705 GCA_036479115.1 Saprospiraceae bacterium
CCTATCGATTCAATCGGCGGTTTATTCTCAAGACATTGCCTGAGCGTTTGCTGATCGCTGCAGTAGGTACGGAACCCAGAACTGAGGCTTGGTTGCGGCTGGCGGAAGATTCTTGCTAATCAGGTAAACTTAAGAAGAAAAGCATGATAACTGTTCAATTTGAGGTGAATTCTTAACAAAATGGCTCTACCGTTTTGTAGTACTAACGCCCAAATCACTTGACGTAAAAAGGGGCGGAAAATTTGCGTTAGCAAATTTTGTGACGCTTTTTACGGTCAAGTGGATTTGATTGTTATGCACTTTCTATCAGATTTATATTATCTAAAATATCCTCTGCCAATGAATAAATAGACAAGTAATCATACCTATGTACATGGGGTGCTTTCTTCGGCTGCCAATATCTTCCGTGTGCCAACCAATTTCGATAATCAAGAGCTAAACAAAAATTATCCAACCTTGTTTTATGCTCTGGAAATTCGGAACGCCAGACAGAAATAATATCCTCTTTAAGAGATGCTCTATTTTCTTTGCTATCGTAAACTACTCTGATTTTCTTAGAAAGCTGATCTTTTAGCTTGTCCTGTCCACGTACAATATAATCAATCTTAATCCTTGCCTCAATTGCAGCAAGAATCTCAAGTGAACACATTCGATCTAAAGTTTCCTTTCTTTCCTTTAACTCATCAAACAACTCCTCTTTTGAGTAGCCGAAAAACTTTGCAGATATTTCACCTGAGTTAAGATCTACATCATAAAATGAATTTAGAGAGTCCTCACTATCAACATAGTACCCTTCAATATCCTCAATAGCTGAATGAAATTTTGTAAATGATGTCTTTTTCCTCCTAGCCATTTACCACTTCCATTAATGCATCAAAAAAGTTTTTCTCATTGAACTCAGCAAATGAAATTTTGCGTGATTCTCTAAGTACAATTTTCCACACCCACTCAGGTTTTTGATAAGGTTCTTCTTTTTTTTTTTTTCACCATCAGTAGAAATAGTAACGCTTATTTTTATTCCTTTGCTATTTCTATCGGCAAGAACAAATTGAACTCTGCCCTTAGCCCCTTCCATATCAATTCGTCCTTTACTTCCAATTAACAAGGTTCCAATAGGCTCTAAGGTCAATTGTTGACCAGCAAAATCAACAGTCATAGTTCTTACATTGTATGTTCCAATATACTCTTCTGTTAAATTTAAGTTGTTGTAACTATAAGAAACTGTACCTTTTTCCTTATATGGAGCTAGCCAATTTTCTAATGATAGGTAAAACTGATTAATAAATTCTAGCCATTCATGTTTTTGAGATTCCCAGTCAATTTCTTTTTCTTCAGATTGCTCATCATGTTTCTTTAACAAATCTTCAAAATCTTTTTTACTCATAAATTCTCACATTAATTTGAAACTTAACTCCATACTGCATAACGCCAAATCAGCGGCCGTTGGCAGGTGTTCGATGAACTATGACAAAGCACTGTCCTTTGATATAAAATGACCTTTGGAAACGAACTGCGCTGCCAACGGTCGGCTGGATTTTTTTGTTATGTGCTTTTAATTTAATATTTATAAAATGCATCTAGATATTCTTATTGTTTTTTAGAATACCACCAATTTCCAATAGAGGTGAAAGTCTAATATCATCAGGGGTGGTCAAATAATCAGGCTTACCTCTTGCTAAATCCAGATTCAACGAAGCTTGATTGTAAGAAGAGGCGACATAAAGTGAACAAAATAATCGTTTTGATGTAATATCCGATTCACTTTCAGTAAACGGTTTCTTCAGTAATATATGATAAGCGATCCACAATACACCTAAGATAGAATACTTCTTTCCCAGCTCTTTTTGAGCGAATTGAATTATTAGTAAACGCTTTTCATCACTGATCTTCTCTTTACATTGAAACCACTCTACATCACCATGATACTTTCTAACATTAGTTGATAATGGAGTTACAATAACACCTCTTCCTACAGCCTCCATCACCATTAATCGATCATTCCATCTAACTGCAAGACCTGCATGTGAATATTCCGAACGAGTAATTTTTTTAATCAAGTATGAAAACAACCCTGTACCTTTATAAAGTAAAATATCAGCATCTTTTATGTTTGAGCGAATGTCTTGGTATTGAATTTCAGTGCTTTTATTCATAATTACTTCTCTCCAGTAATTATTGTTTTTGGAAAAAGGTTTATTTTCCACAATACAAGTTGCCCTTACATAATGACTGCTTCAACCATTGGGTAGTCATTCCTATTTTTATTCTTCGTTTTCAGTTTTTTTATAGCTAATCATAGTTATCAACACATGTGAAAAAAACAATATTCCGACAACCCAATACCAGTGCTGAAGAGTAATGAAATACTCAAAACTAAATAATGAACAAATCCATGAATATATTGGCTGGGAAAGTACATCTATTCCTACATATGATGGGAGTCTCATAGCAATAGATGGAAGCCCAGTTAGAACCCAAGCTTCGCAGAATAGAGCGGCTCCCATTAAAACTACCGTGCAAGGACCACTAATAATGAAAGCGCTCAGGGTGATCTTTGGCAATTACTCCAAGAAATGCCAATCACGGCGAAACGTTTCTATATAAGTTAATGTTACAAATCAAATAAATACAATTACTTCTGGACAAACCCCTATTTTTCAGGTATAAATTACTCTGACTATTTATGTTTGAGATAAATACTTTTG
>JAZGFD010000146.1:0-7864 GCA_036479115.1 Saprospiraceae bacterium
TTTAAAATCAGATTAGAATGAGGATACTTGGATTTTTACTGATTAAAGAGTTTAAACAAATATTTAGGAATAAGGCATTATTACCCATGATTTTTATCATGCCTATCATCCAATTACTCATTATGCCTTTGGCGGCAGATTATGAAGTTAAAAAAATAAATATCTCAATTGTAGATCATGATCGATCCTCTTATTCTAGAGACTTAATATCTGATATTACTGCTTCAGGTTACTTTAGACTGGTGGATTACGGGCACTCTTTTGATGAAGCATTCAGCTATGTCGAATCGAATACTGCTGATTTGATATTAGAAATTCCTCTGAATTTTGAAAAAGGAATGGTCAGAGATGGGTTACAAAAATTATTTATTGCTGTCAATGCTATTAACGGCACAAAGGCAAATCTGGGAGCTACATATTTGAATACAATAATAAAACAATACAACGCTGATTTACAACTTGATTTGATAAATGCAGGAGCAAATCAAGGAGCTATAAAAATTGATCTGAATAATTTAAATTGGTTTAATCCTTATCTTAATTATAAGGTATTTATGGTGCCTGGGATTCTGGTTATTTTAGTCACCATGGTAGGAGCTTATATGTGTTCTCTAAATATTGTAAAAGAAAAAGAGGAAGGTACCATTGAGCAGATCAATGTCTCACCTATTAAAAAGCATCACTATATTTTGGGCAAACTAATTCCTTTTTGGATCATTGGTATTGTTATTTTTTCAATAGGGTTTTTTGGTGTATCATGGATGGTTTATGGCATAGTTCCTTTGGGCAGCATAGCATTATTATATTGCTATTTGGCATTATTTTTAATAGCTCTTTTGGGGTTTGGATTATTGGTTTCTACCTATTCTGATAATCAGCAACAAGCCATGTCCATTGCATTCTTTTTTATTATGATATTTATCTTAATGAGTGGTTTGTTTACTCCTATTGAGTCTATGCCAGAATGGGCTAAAGTAGTTGCTCATTTTAATCCAGTCACTTACTTTATTGAAGTGATGAGGATGGTAGTACTTAAAGGGAGTGGATTGCCTCATATAAAAAATCACATAGTTATAATGTTAGCTTTTGCTATAGTATTTAATTGTTGGGCCATATTAAATTACCGTAAAACGACATAAAGAAAAATTGGCTCCACCTGAGTAGTCACTTTAGTTTTATAGATTACACGAATATTTTCAGATTGCTACAGCCTGCATCAAATAAGCACAAATAATAGCTCCATAAGTCCCCACAGCATAGCCTAAAACTGCCAATAGCGCACCTACAGGAGCTAAGGCAGGACTAAAAGCCGATGCGACAACGGGTGCTGAAGCAGCTCCTCCTACATTGGCTGTACTTCCGACCGCGACAAAGAAAAATGGGGCTTTTATTACCTTGGCAGTAACAAAAAGAATGGTCATATGCACCAACATCCAAATTGCCCCAATAGCAAAAAGTCCAAGATTATCAAAGACTTCTCTGATGTTCATTTTCATTCCAATAGTGGCTACAAGTATATAAATGAATACAGTGCCCCATCTCGATGCTCCCACACCTTCTAGTTTCTTAGCCCTTGTAAAACTCAGTAAAAAACCAATAGTAGTGGATACTACTATTAACCAAAAGAACCCAGACAATAAAGAATTAAGTCTAAGAGATTCAATAGTGTCTTTCATGCCAGAAAATAGAGGTACCAACAGTTCTGCCGCTAAGTGTGACAGTGACACAGATCCAAATGCCACAGCGGCTAATACAAATAGGTCGGTGGTAGTAGGAATACGCTCAATACTGGCTCTGTAATCTTCTACTTTCTTTTTTAATGAATCAATAGCTGAAACATCAGCTTTTAACCATTTATCAATTTTATCAGTTACTCCCGCACCATACAGTAATAAGCCAATCCAAATATTACCAATGAGAAGATCTACAATGAGCATGGTGCCAAAAAGATTATCGCTTACCTCAAATATCTCTTTCATTGCCGTCTGGTTAGCACCTCCTCCAATCCAGCTGCCAGCAATTGTACTCAGTCCTCTCCACAGCTGGTCGGGATCAGCGGAAATGAGATCAGGGGCGAGATTCACAATGATCATAACAGCAATAGGGCCGCCTATAATTATACCTGCAGATGCAGCAACAAACATGATCAAGGCCTTCGAACCTAGGTTTCTTATAGCTTGAATATCAATACCTAAGCACAGCAAAACCAAACTGGCAGGAAGTAAATATCGTGAAGCCATATAATATAGATTGGATCCAGTAGGATCTATCCACCCTAATGGCCAGTGTAAAAAGGCAGGGGCAAAATAACATACCAAAAGGGCAGGGACAAAACGATAAAATTTTTTCCAAAAAGGACTGTCTAAATGAGAAGTGTAAAATACAAATCCCAGAATTATCATCAATAAACCAAAGACAATGGCATCATTTGTAAATAGTGGTTCCATAGTGGCATTTAAGATACAGGTAACTAATCAAGTGGTATGCTTTTGAGATAAAAAATTGATAGTTGTGTTATATTCATCACATATTATTTTTTGGTTTAAAATCGATTTTTACAGTGCTTCTATTTCAGATTTTATAGCTGTAAGGGAGCTATCAATATTTTTTATCGAACTTGTAAAATGGGTCAAATCTTCATTTTCTTTACTAAGATGAGAATCAAAATTTTTAAAATTAGCGTTGATTTTCTCCTTGATAGAAGTGATATACAATTTTAATTTTTCACTGATTTCTTTTTCAAATAGATTTCTCCCTTTCTCTATCTCTGACTCAAAACCAGAAATAATCTTTTTCCTTCTCAGGCCTAAAGTTACCCCCGCTACTACGAAGCCAAGAGCTGTCAATACACCTCCAGTGATATCAAACAACATTCCATTGGTTACTGCTGCCAGAATTACACCTACAGCAGTAATACCTGATGCGGCTGCAATGTGGCCTCCTATTCTCCCTGATTCTCGAGCAATGGATTCGTCGTAAAAGTTGTCCGTTTGATTTAAAAATTTTGAAAATGAAGATTGTAAATCCTTTAAAATATTTATCCTTCTGGTAGCGATCTGCCCGAAAAATTCATTATCATTTTTTAGAATAGTTTTACTATTTCTAATCTTGAGATCTACGACATTACCCATCTCTTGAATACTGTCAGCAATATCTACTACTCCAGTGTTCAATCTATCTTTTAACTTGAGATTTAACTCGTTTTCCATACCGGCTAAAAGATTGGTTAACCACAATTTAGGCCCCTCATTCATACCGAATGCAGATTTGAATGACTTACTCAGCATCTGGCCAAAAGTAAGTCCATCTCGTATCTCTACCAGTTTGGGTTTGGTAATCTTGTCATATTCTATGATTAGACTATCAATAAGGTTGTCTACTTGTCTGCCTGATTTCCCCCCATGTTTTTGGAGGGTCTTAGCTATATCATTTCTAAATTGTATATCCGTCTCGTATTGTGCTTGACGTACGTCTATGCCTCTTTCTATTCTATTTTTAATATTAAGAAGGGTAGACCTATTGTTCTCAATCTTGAGTAATGGTGCTTTTCCTCCTAAAATTTCATCATCAATGTATTCTCGTAAAGGTAAAAAACCACTATTAATTGTGTCCTTCTCTTTTTCTAATTTGGCACTAACAGCAAAAACATTGGGCTTCGCAATTCCCTTTTTTATTGCATAATCTCTAACACCCTGTACGTTAACTTTGAGGTCATTAGATTCTACTAAATCTTTTTGTTGAAGTACAAAAATTACTTTTTTCCACCATCCTTCTTTTATATAATTAAAAAATTTCCAAGAAGATTCACGGTATGGATTCTTTGCTTCAAATACAAATACGATTAGGTCTGCACTTGGGATAAATTTTTCTGTAATTTCTTGGTGGTGGGCTATGATGGTATTTGTCCCTGGTGTGTCCACTATAGTTACTTCTTTGAGAATATCAACAGGTTGATAGATTTTTTTTAGATATTGATTGATAATAACCTCACTTTCTATTTCTCCATATACTATTTGCTGTATTGTATCAGTCATAGGCGAAGCAGCCACCTTACAGATATCTTTGCCTGTACTCAGCAAAGCATTAATAAAGCTGCTTTTCCCTGCTTTTACTTCGCCTACAATTACAAATAAAAAAGGTTCATCAATTTGTAACAACACATCTGCCAGCAACTTTTTAATTTCTTCATTTTGGACTTGATCCACTAATGTTTTGAGCTGGTGAGAAGTATCAACTAACTTCAGTTGAATACCAAGTATTTGCTTATCTACAATTGACATGCAGTTATATCATTTTGATGTTAAGAACTCGTTTCTGACCATGATTTTAACAAAACTCCAGTTTCGGGTCCTCTATTCATAATTAAATCAAGAATACTCAAATTAAGTATAAATCCTTGCTCAATCATAAATATTTGGTCATACTCTGGCAGATTGTTAGACAAAAGTGGGTAATAATGGGATAGTGGAAGGCTTCTATTATCTATTGTAGGTAGTTCTATTTGTTTTTTGTACTGATCAGTATATTCTACTGTAATATCGATCTGGCCTATTTTAATAACCCATTCTAATAGGTGATTGTTAAGCAACCACAAGGTTTTGTACCTTTTTTCAAATATGTTATATAATTCTTCAATATAATGCTCATAATAAGCTCCACTACCATAATTAGTCATCATCATGTGTTTAAATTGATGCCTCCATTTCTCTTCATAAGCAATGTTGACTTCTGTTATTATCGTTTGGTTGGATTTACCTCTTTTCAAAGGGATAGAAAATTGAAATTTGCCATTTTGTGACGCAATAAAAAAACGATTCCTTAACGATTTTTTTTGATAATTTTCATGGGCTTCTAAACACAGCCCATTTGCTTTTATTGCAGAAATGAAAACTGAAATAGGTGGCAAAATATGTGACTCTATTAACAACATTATCTATAGTAGTAAAAATGACCTTAAATGTATCTAATCCATAGAAAATAAAGTTTGTTTTGAAGAGAAAACCCGTATAAGGAATTAGACAAATACTTGACAAAAAGCATTATCAATTAAATAAAAGGGGTATCCTGCTTTAACTTGGAAAATTATTTGATATAAGATTAAGAGTATTTTTTTTAAAAAATACTTCTATCATTTCTCATGTTTTGGCTTTTACAACTACTTCAAATGATTTATTTGACACGATAAAAGTAGGTTGTAATTACTATTCAATCTATGTGAAATCTATGTGGCTATTATTAAGACAATATTTGATAATTATGAAATTGCTAATGAATCTCAACGAACAAATTCTAGAAAATTCAAGTGAAAGACTTAAAAAGAAATGCACTTTGCTCATTTTATTTTTTTTTTCATTCTCAATTATATCTACGGAGAATATCGCCTCTGCACATGAAAACTATGAATCTATAAATGAATCATTGGAATCATGTTGGGTTCCAGTATGGTTTAAAAATGAAGGCTGTACTACTGCTGGTATTTATGAAAATAGGAATGGAAATTACGTGTATTATGCCACCCTTAAAAAACATGAAAGTTATAAAGTCACTGCTCAAAAAGGCAGCGAATGGGCCATTACAAAAGGCTACAATGTAAAAAAACGGTGGTGGGTATCCCATTGCTCTGAACAGAGCGTAAAAATTGACCTTGGTGGTTGTCACAACAGCCATGATACATATTGTGGCGCAAATGTCAGTTTTAAAAACAGTTTTTGTCATACTCTAAGTGTGTATCATGATGACAATGGACATCATACACATTACAAAGACATAGCACCTAAAGCCCACTGGAATGTTTCTACTAAAAAAGGACAAAAATGGATCATCAAACACCAGCATACTGTTAAGAAAAGATGGACAGTCGCTTCGTGTGGAAATCAATATGTGGATTTAAATTTTAATGGATGTAACTATGGAGATGGCGGACATTCTACTTGTAGTGCAAAGGTTCGATTCAACAATCATTTTTGCCATTCATTAGGAATTTATTATAATAAAAATGGCCATCATAAGCTATATACTAACATAGCTCCTAACCAATCGTGGAGCGTCAACAGTAAAAAAGGGGAAGAATGGATTATTAAACATGGACATACGGTTAAAAAGAGATGGCATGTTTCCTCTTGTGGCAATCACAGTATCACACTAGATTTTGGGGGGTGTAGCACCACTACAAGCAATTGTTCTGCTAAAGTAGGATTCAAAAATAATAATTGTGGTACACTTGGTATTTATTACAATAACAATGGACATCATACTCATTATAAAAATTTACCATCCAATGGTTACTGGAGTACCAATACTAAAAAAGGGCACGAATGGATAATAAAAGATGGGCACACAATAAAGAAAAGATGGCACGTACCTTCTTGCGGTAGTCACA
Organism: Saprospiraceae bacterium; assembly: GCA_036479115.1. Lineage (GTDB taxonomy): Bacteria > Bacteroidota > Bacteroidia > Chitinophagales > Saprospiraceae > UBA7328. Next base: position 6,380 of record JAZGFD010000146.1, read on the forward strand.
ATGTAAACTTAAATTTTGCTGGATGTAGTGAACACAATGGACAGTCATCATGCTATTCTAAAGTAGGTTTTAAAAATAAACATTGTAAATCTCTGAGTATATATTGGGATAACAACGGTCACCATGTGCATTATAAAAATCTTGCACCCAAGGCTGAATGGTGGACCAGTACAAAAAAAGGGCATCAATGGGTAATAAAAGAAGGAAGTCAAGTCATGAAAAGGCATAAAGTAACAACGTGCTCTCAGCACCTTGTAAACCTTTCTTTCGGTAATTGTCACAATGATCACAATGCTTGTAATGTAAATGTCGGATTCTTTAACAAAAATTGTAAGAAGCTCAGTATTTATTGGAAAGATGGACATAAACTTGTCCATTATAAAGACCTGGTACACAATGGGTATTGGAGAGTACGTACAAAACAAGGGCATCAGTGGGTGATTAAACATGGTGATGTGACTATGAAATACTGGACTGTTTCACATTGTGACGATATCAATCTGAGCCTGAATTATGGAGGATGTGATGAACTTTGCAGTGATGGCAGTAAAAAACAAGAGCCTGATACAAGCTGTGATGACTATGACTCTAATACAGAGAATGACGTAGTTCAAGAAGATGGCTGTACATGTGCAGGTACTCAAAAAAATGCGACTGATGATTGTGAAATGAGCTACGACACATACGAATCAGGATGGGGAAATTGGTATGATGGAGGCGCTCATTGTAGCCGCCATTATTCTAGTCATGGCCCCATGCATGGAAAGTACTCAGTGCAACTTAGAGCCAATAATGGTTGGGCTTCGAGCACCTATTCTGTGGCAATGAATATGCACACTCATAAGTCTGTAAAAGTAGACTTTGTTTACATGACAACGGGATTATCACACAATGAAGCTTTTGCTCTAGAATATTCTCCTAATGATGGGCACACTTGGTACAGTGCTAAGAAATGGTATAAAGGAAGCCACTTTAACAATAATAAAATGTACCAAGAATCGATATCATTTAATTCTACTTTTGGCAAGAAGACGAGACTTAGATTTAGATCTTATACATCTAGCCACAGTCATCACATTTACCTTGATGATGTGAAAATTTCTTCATGTGCATATAATGATGCTAAAGGAGATAATAGTGAATCATCTATCGGAAAGTCAAAAGAAATTGACGTGATTAGTCCTATAGAGTTAAGTGTTTTTCCTAACCCTGCTGTTGACAGGATTCATATTAATGGTTTATCGGATGATGAATCATTTGATATTTATAGCATAGATGGAAGAGTGGTAATAAGCAACAACACAGTTTCAACCCTTAATGTTTCACAACTCATAGAAGGCACTTACTTCCTACGAAGCACAGAAGGGAAAGTGGCTAAGTTTATTAAACAATAAAATGTAATGACATTCAATGTTTTGGTTTAAATAACGGCTAAACCAGAACTATCATTAAAAAATAGAACCTTCAAGAGGAATCTGAATTTCA
>JAZGFD010000147.1:0-12029 GCA_036479115.1 Saprospiraceae bacterium
CCGAATCTCAATAAATGTAAATCTCATCCAAAACAACTCATTTTGTGAAAAATGTCTGTTTCCGGAGTGGACTCAAGATTACTTTCTATTAAGAAAACTATAAAATCAAGGGTAACTACTCTGGTGGTGTGCTTTTGAGATAAAAAGTTGCCATTATATTATAGACACAGGCTTTTTTTGTATTAGTAGCAACGCTATTACCAACTTATTTTATTTATTAGTGAATTTAGATTATGCTACCACATCTTCAATTTGAGACATAAATTCCAAAGTATAGTGATAAAAGAACTTTTTTTAGCCAAATTTGATGTCATCTGAGTAGTCACAATCAAGGCCAAACCAATGTATAGTCACAAAAAGCAATCAAAAATATTGAATAGCTGAACTTTTTCAACAAACCATAATTAGGTAAGGGTCAAGAAAAGTTAATTATTATGTCCAAAAGAATGAGCCAAAGGCAGATTCCAGTCAAGATAGTCAGAGAAGTTGAAGATGGATCACAAAATAAAGCCCTGTAACATTTTCATTACAAGGCTTTTCTTGTTTCGTGACCAATGTGCTTATATCCTCGCAATGGATCCGGGCATTCTATAAAGTGCAAGAATCATTTAGTTGCCTTTTCTAGCATCTTTTTAATATTAGGGGGCGTTGATACTATTTTCATAAATTGTCCCATTTTAAGATCAGGAAAAGATAAAGCAATTCTATATCGACCGTGAAGCATATGGACTTCATTATTCAATACAAGAAATTCGTATGGTAAAAATGCGGTATGCTTGGGGTCACCAGTGTCTATTTTTGGCATAAAAGAAGTTTCTCCATTTTCTCCGCTTAGTCCGATTCCATAAAGTTTTATTTTTTGATCTTTCAATTCTATCGAATAGACTTTTTCCAAATTTTCTACTCCTTTAGCTAAGTTGTCATCTATTTTTGATACAGCTTCTTCAAAAGACTTAAACTCACCAATTTTCTTAGTATCAAGGAATTTTGGCATACCAAACATATATTTATATCTCTGAAGTTTTTTAACATCATGTCCATCTTTTGAACCGAATTCTGCTCCTCCACCTTCTCCACATTCAGCTAAAACACTTTTTATTTTGGAGCTGTAAGCATTGTAAAGGTCATTGACTTTGGTAAAATCCTCTCTAAAATAGGCATTTCCCCAGTATTCTGGTGTGGCATAGCTTATCATTTTCTTGCCATTAGAATCTGTAATTCCGAGCCTCCAGGCAGCGGCAAGTCCAGTTAACCCTCCTACTTTTTTTACAGCATCGGTGATGTCTTGAGATGTATAGACTATAACCCACCTATTATTATCTTTGACAGGCATATACGATCCAAGAACCTCAAATCCATTTGCTAACAATTTATTTTCAACATTATTTGCAACTTCAGTCATCGTGCCTGTGGTGTAAGCTCCTACTGTATAAGGCTTCATTTTTTGACCATACAAGAATGAACAAAAAAGAGTGGTGAAGAACATTAATAAAAAGAACTTTTTGTATTGTAATCTCATCATAATTATTATTTTTCGTTACTTAATATGATTAATGTACAGTAATATTCAACATGTCAGTTGGTGCTTTATTATTATTTCTTTTGGCCACTTGATCTATCACATTTGTCGTCAGATCATTAAAATATTGAGCTGTTATAGACTCTTCGTCAAGGCTGACAGGTTTTCCACTATCACCTCCTTCCATGATATTTTGCACTATTGGGATTTGCCCGAGTAATTTTGTTTGGTAAAGTCTTGCCAATTGTTGTCCTCCTCCCTTACCAAAGAGTCGATATTTATTATTTGGAAGTTCTTCGGGAGTAAACCATGACATGTTTTCTACTACTCCGATGAGAGGTACATTTACAGGGTCTGTGGTAAACATATTAGCAGCTTTAATAGCATCAGCTACAGCTACACGCTGCGGTGTAGTCACAATTATTGCTCCTGTCACAGGTACAGATTGCACAAGGCTCAATTGGATATCTCCTGTTCCTGGTGGCAGATCAACAATAAGGTAATCAAGTGTAGGCCATAGTACTTGATTGAAAAATTGTTTTATTATAGCTCCTAATCGAGGCCCTCTCATCACCATTGCCTTATTTGCTTCTATAATAAAACCTATTGACATAATAGGTATTCCAAAAGCCATTATTGGCACTATGTTCTGTACGTTGTTAATTTCTTTAATTTCGGGTCGCTTACCTTGTAATCCAAACATAATAGGTATAGAAGGGCCATATAAATCTGTATCAACTAAGCCTACTTTCGCTCCTTGTTTTTTTAGGCACAATGCAAGATTGGCGGCTACTGTTGATTTTCCCACACCTCCTTTTCCCGAGGCTATGGCTATGATGTTTTTTATTTTGGAAGTGGTGGGGGTATTGTTTGTATCAAATTCGTGCCCTCCTTTGAAGTGGATATTTACGACTGCATCAGGATATACTTTCTTAATTTCTGTCATTGCAGACAGGTTAATATCTCCTTTATATGGGTTATCTGTATGAGGTATTGATATTTGAATATTTATTTGATTCCCTTCAATGGTAATTCGATCTACCATATGCATTGAGAAGATGTCTTTATCCGTACCAGGATATTTTATTTTTTTAAATACCTCAATAATTTTCTCATTTTGCATTTAGCATAGAATTTAAATATTTTGTAGCTACACAGGAAGGGTCAATTTTGTTTAAAAAATGTTCTTTGCCCGATATCTTGCGGCTTTTATCGCTTCAAATCAAAGATGTAGCGACATAACCCAGAGTCACAGCCTAATAAAATATATGTCACTACTCATATGGAGTCAATTTTGAATAAAAAAACTTCTTTTTCTACCATATTTCAGCTATTTCTTTCGCCGTAACTCTGCTATGCCTCAAATGATGAGCTTTGTTTGGCAAAAAAACTAACATCTCTTTATCTCAAAGCACCCACCTGAATAGTTACAATATCTTTTTTTATCTAAAAAGAATTACAAAATAGTGTTTTACGCCGTCATTTGAAATAATGAACATAATTAAATATGTTCATGGATAATTTACAATAGAATAATTTGCAACGATTCAGAGCCAATCATTATCTAAGCTAAGTCGTGTCTGCACGAAAACTCGTCAAAATTAGAAATAGTTCTTTTGGCGATATATTATTTTTTTCAACCCGCTGATACTCAGGCATCACCGAATTTCAAAAACTAAATTCTCATCCAAAATATTCTATTTTATAAAATTCGTCAGTTTCCGTTCAGGCACTAAATAGTTGCACAGGTTAACAATTGTAAGTGATTTTTGCCGCAATTTTAGATTTGGCAATAAAGCACATCAACATTTTTGTCGATAAATAGTAGGTACTCAATAGTACAAATAATCTGGAAAGGCTGAAGGCCTTGAAGCCGATTAGCAAATGGAAAAACTATTGGTTACATGGATTCACCACCTTGATTTGGCCACATTTTTAACCTAAAATGATAACAAATTAGTCTTTTGTACAAGCTCAAGAAGTACTTACTAAAAAATGCGACTAAAGCCTAAATTAGTTATATCTTTTTCCGTCAGCTAAAGCAGCCTAGAATGTTAATTGTAGGATACCCAAAGCTGTGGCTATCAATTACGCCTCAGGTATCTTGTTTTTTCATTGGCTCCAGAATTTTGGCCTCTTGTATACGATTCTCCTGCTATATGATCCTCTCTATTGATGATGGCCAGATGATGAGGTGCCGTATATGAAGTGCCTCCAATTATGCCTTGGACAGGATCAAGGTTACAGAATCGTATCGTCCCTGGATAAGCAGGGAGTCTGTTGTTACGCCGTTTTGTATAATTAGAATAGGATGCTTTGGAGAGATTCTGCATAAGGTAAAAATCATCAATCTTCAACAATGAGCTATCATATGCAGCCACGGCATGCATAAAATTATTATCTCTAGGTCTTGACGTCTTGACCTGAGAAGGATAGTGGTATACGTGGTTTACATTTACACCAGCATTCCCCAGTGATGTGAATGTCTTTACTTGCTCATTATTGGCTCTTCTGCCATATTTTCTGAAAAGGGAGTCCATAAGTGGCAATTTACTATAGAATCTCCAACTGGCATTAATGTACTCTGCACCATTTTCAAGAGAATAATATAATGCACACAAGGTGTGAAATAAGGTAGAATTCCCATTTTAATCAAATGCACGTATAACCATAAAAGTATAGTCGATATTCTGATTGTTCCTGTTGTTCTCTTTGGTATAATGGTTAATAACTGAAGCTATTCTAGTACCATGATATTCTGTACTTCTTACTTCTGTAGGTGCCTCGTAAAATTCTAGATAGCTATCGGCAAAATATGGAAAAGTCTCCCCCTCTGGTATCAATGAAATACCCCCATATATCTCTTGTCGAATATTGCGTGATTGTAAAAAGGCATCTTGGTCAGTAACCCATAAATGAGAAGAGTCAAATAATGAGGTATCTATGCCTGTATCTATGATGGAAATGATATTTTCTGGATTGGGGGTGTTGTTTCTAATAGTGCTGATGTTGCAAGTGCCCATTGGATGTAGCTGTGTTTCCACTAGGGTCTAGAATAAGGTAAGACCTATTGCCATGACTATAATAAAAAAGGTTTGTTTTACGGCTTCAATATAGCTGTTGAAACCAGAAATGGGCTCACTTTTCATTTTTATTCTTACACCACTAGTCCATAGGAGAATAGGGCGGTGAATATGTTAATTCTCGTCAAATTTTCTTGTTAAAATTTTGCTCTAGGGCAAACTTAATAAGACCTGCTTGATTGTCAATAGCGAGCTTTTTATGCACATTTTTCCGGTGAGTATCTACTGTAAATTTACTAATGTGTAGTTCCTGAGAGATTTCAAAAGAAGTTCGGCCATTTGCTATGAGCGCTACGATTTGGCTTTCTCTTTTGGTAAGTTTTGTTGATTTATTTGGTTCTTTTGATATTACATCATCATAGTTAAAAGGGAAATAATTATACCCATTATACACAGACCTTATGGCCTTTATGAGTTCTTTTCTATTCACATTTTTAGGAATATGTCCTTTGGCTCCTGCCTTGGCTACTTCTCTAATATCAGCAGGTTGGTCAAACATACTGATCACAAGGATGGGTAACTTGGGATAAAGAGACAGCAGGTTTTTGGTTAATGCAATTCCATCCATACGATGCATTCTAATATCCGTTAAAACTACGTCTACTTTTTGATGCTTTATTTTAGCTAAAAACTCTATCCCTTCATTGGCTTGAATAACAACTTCAATGTCGATTTCAGAGCTAAGTATAGACTTTATTCCATCTATTATCAGTTGGTGGTCATCTACTATGCCTACCTTAATATTCATAAATTTATTTTATAAAATAATTTTGATTGATGATGTCTCATATTGGGAGATTCAAGATTACTGTGGTGCCTGCTACAGGTGATGAGTCGATTTCATATTGCCCACCGAGTAACCCCAATCTTTTTTCAATGTTTTTTAAACCAAAGCCCATTTTTACTTTTTTTATATCAAAGCCATCTCCGTTGTCTTCTACAATGAGGTTTAGGTGATCTTCGTAACTAGTAACTTGTAGATTTATCTCCGTTGCTGATGCGTGTTTTATTACATTGGTAATCAGTTCTTGAACTATTCTAAAAAGTTGAATTTCTACATTATTTGCCAATCTGTCTGTTAAATCTGTAGTGATCACATTGATCTTTAGTTGGTTTACAAGTGATATATTATTCACCATATTTTTAAGAGCAGGAATAAAGCCTTGGTCAAGTAGAACTCCCGAATTTATTTCGTGGGCAATATTTCTAACCTCTGTATAACTACTATCAGCCAGTGTCAAAGCAGCTTGTACAGTGTTTGATTCCTTGTCAGATTTTGTAGATATATTCTCAATATATCGCTTTAGAGTGGATAACTTACTACCCAGACTATCGTGAAGATCTCTCGCAATTCTCATCCGTTCCTCTTCCTGTCCGAGAATCATTTTTTCAATAGTTTCATTTTCAAATTTATTAAATTGTTCTAACATCTTTTGCTGTTCCAATTGGTGTTTTTGTGATACAATCAATCTTTTTTTCTTAACATTTTTATATAGGAGGTAGCTGAATAACGAGGTAGCTATTAATGCCACCCACAAAAGCACCAACCAAATTTGGTTTCTAAATTTAGCCAATTCCAAAGACTGATTCTCTTGTGTAAGTTGTAAAATATTATTTTCCCGTTGAGTCGTATTATATTTTGTGGAAAGCTCTGAAATAATCTTTTTACTTTCTTCCTGCTTCACACTATCAGAAAGAACCTGAGCTTGATCAGCATAGTATATGGCTTTTTCTAAGTCTCCCATATCTTGATGCAATTCTTTGAGAGCTCTTAAAACTTGGATTTTTCCTATACCCTGTGTTCGTGTTTGGACCCACTTATAGTACTCTAAGGCTTCCGAATACTTCTTATTCTTGTATTTAATAAACCCCATGTTGAAGTATGATTCCTCCAATCCCTTTTGTTGTTTGAGTGCTTTTTTGAGATTTATTGCCTCCATTATATATTTTTCTGCTTCATCGTATGACTTTTCTGAAAGATAAAGATCACCCAGATTATTATAGATGATCGCTAAAGACCTCGTGTTATCGTGGGTAAGAGCTAATTCCTCGGCTTCCTTATAATATTTAAAGGCATTTATTTTGTCATTGTTTCGGGCATATTGAGTTGCAAGGTTTGGAAGGACGATCATCTCAATTTGTGTCATATTAAGTGGGCGGAGAATACTGAGGGCTTTATGGCTGTATGCTATTGACGTATTATAATCATGCAATTCTGCAAATACCGTAGCCAAATTGACATAGCATTTAGCGGCACCACCTTCGTCATTATTTTGTTCGAAATAGGAAGCACTGGAGAAGAATACTTCGGATGATTTTTTATATTCACCCTGACGAAGAAGCACCGATCCTATGCTGATATCTATTGAGGAAACCTTGCCAATTTTATTATTTGCAAACAGAATATATCTAGCCTTTCCAAAATAGAATAAGGCCGAATCTAACTTACTCGAATAAAAATAATATCTGCCTAACTGGTCGTAAGCATCTACGCTTAGTGTATCAAATCTCCCTATCAGGGAAAGGGCTGTCAGTGCATTTAATCTCGTTTTTAATAAATCTGTTTTTTGGTAAGCTCGAGCAAGCTCTATATGCAATATCCCTGAAGTAATGTCATTCTTACTATTTGATAATTCTTTATTTAGGCTGTCAATTATAGCTTGCTGACTAAATGCTGAAAAGGTGATTGAAAAAAGTATAATATATATATTGATTGCTCTCACCTACTGATTTGAATTATATAGTAAAATATGAAATTGATGAACGTAAGGTAGGGTTTACGTCTAAATCCTTATGTCATTCCTTATTTTTTTTCTTTTGATTTCATCCAATTTTTTTTCTAATTCAGCTTCCTCCACCATAAGTTTTTTCTTTTCGCGAAGTTGTTTTAACTGTTTTTCAAGATCAGCTTCCTCTTGTGACAAGGTGATTGTGTTTTGAATCTTTCTGTTAATTTAATCCCTCTAGATTCTTGCTCCATTGTATCTATAGCAATAAACGTCCAAATATTCTCAACTCCAATTTGCAACTTAATTCTGTGGAAGTGATCCTTTTTTTATTGGTGCTCATGTAACAAACGATGAAAAATGCCTTGAGAATCTAAAATTTTACCTTGTGGAACGACGTCCTACTTGTAGGGCTAAATTGATGATGACATTTAGTGCATTGTCTAGTAAGTTCAGCATTGCCTCTACAGTACTTGGTATTACTACATTTCTCGCATGAATACCCATTGGCCCATTTTATACTTACCAAATGCAATAGGCAACTGTGCTTGTCAGGGAGTTTTTTTTGAAAAAAAAGTGAGGCTTTCGTATCATTTTTCTATATTTTTGTGTGTATAATTTTAAAAAATTATTCTACAAAATTCTGATAATCAGTGGATTAAATAATATTTTAAACAAATTTTGGATTTACTCAGTTAGAACAAATTTTGGATAAAAAAGACTCTTTTTCCGCCACATATTAAATATTTCTCTCTCAAATCGAAGATGTGGCAACACAATCGGGGTTCACTAATGTATAAAATAAGTTTTAGCTCTGCTACTAAGATGAAAATTGCTTCGTTTAGAAAAAAATGGAACTTTTTTTCGCTCAAAGCACATCACCTGAGTAGTTACCACATTTTTATGTTATTATTTAATTGCCTAATTCGGCGCATTGGTTACCACCCACTTAGGTATGAGGGTTTTTGGCTATTAGCCGCCGAAAATCATCAGAAACGAAGATTATGTGAATATTCGTTCATTCCAATTTTTCCTTCTATCTTTAGTACATTACAAAACCAAAAAAATGAAAACAGAGAAATGCCCAGTTCAACAGGGTATTGCATTTTTTGTAACTACTTAGTATCTGAACGGAAACTGTCGAATTTTATTAAATAGAATATTTTGGATGAGAATTTAATTTTTTGATATTCGGTGATGCCTGTGTATCAGCGAGTTGAAAAAAATTAAAATATCGTCAAAAGAACTATTTCTAATTTGGATAAGTTTTCGTTCAGACACTACTCAGGTGGAGCCAATTTATTAATACGTTTGTGTTGCCTGACGAGCCTGCTTTTTTTTATCATACTAAATCTCAGGCACCCTCAGAGGAAGGAGACTTGAATTGTCACTCAATTATGATTGTGAAAGCACATGGAGGTGAACTAGAGGTAAAAAGGTAAGGGGATCAGAGTTATCTGCTTGCCTTTTGTCGGTATCAATATGTTTTTACTCGATTTCGGTTGCTAAATGATACAATTATCCCTTTGGATTTGCTTATGAGGAAGAGTATTTTACTACTATTTGTTTTAATTTTTATTAGGTGTGATTCTAGCTTTACTCAAAAGGCCTTTCAGCAATTCAAAATGGAATATTGGGATTCAAAAAATGGAATGCCCAATGAACAAATAAATAACATCTATCAAACACATGATGGCTTTATCTGGACAACTAGCTATTCAGGTCTTTTACGATTTGATGGCATCAGTTTCACTTCTTTTAATTCTAGAAATACGCCAGAATTTAAAGCAGATCCGATTACAACGCTCCTCGTTGAGACTAAAGATAGTACTTTATGGATACCTACCCCAAATAGTGGTTTGTTGTCTTATAAGAATGGTGTGTTTAAAGTCTACCTATCGGACTATTCAGGTCTAGTTTTTCGTGGCATAACAGCAGAAGATGAGATGCTAATTCAGACAGTTACAGGTGAAGACCGTTATTTGCTTTTTGATAGTCACTCTGCTAGCCATTCATCACTTAGTGAATCCGAAGGATTAGAGCTTTTCTTAAATGGGATAATAACGTACAAAAATAATAATATTGAAGATAAGTCTGGTAACCGATGGCTCTATTCTAATGGAGTGTTATACCGAGTATATAATGGTGAACTCAACCCAATTGGATCAGAACAGGGTATTCCTTCAGACCTCTTATTATTAAATATTTTATCTGACTCTCAAGGTCGTGTTTGGCTTGCTACTCGTCGTGGTCTATATACTTGGAATGGGCAACAATTTGAAACCTATCCTGAAATGGGAAATATCCAGTTTAAGGGAGGCCGAAGCACATATAATATGCTTGAAGATAGACGTGGAGGTATTTGGGCCGCTACAGGCATTGGATTGGCTTACTTAGCTGCTGACTCAGATAAATTTATTTTTTACCCTCACAATGATGATCCACTTACTCAAGCTGTGAGCAGTAATATGGAAGACAGGGAAGGGAATCTTTGGTTTTCTTCTTCACATGGGTTGATCAAATTCAGTCAGAGCAAATTTAAAACCTACTCCCAAAAAGACGGTCTTGCCGCTAATAGAATCGAAGCAGTATGTGCTTTGGAAGATGAGAAGTATTTAGTAGCTGCAAAAAGTCAATTATACATAATTGAGAATGGAACAGTAAGCCCTTACAAATTCAAATATCGTCGCAATGCAGACTTAAAAGATGACCCTGTTCATATAATCAAAGATTCCAGAAATAATATCTGGATCAGCTATGCGACAGGTAAAGTAATGAAAATATCCCCCACAGATGAGAAGCTATATTCACGTGTCGGTAGATATCAAGTGAGATATGTTTTTGAAGATAGAAGTAATAAAATCTGGTTTGGTTTAGCATATGCAGGAATTGGTTTTATTAATGATAAGGAGGAAATGGAGTTATTGGAATTACCCAAAGTTGATTTTGATGGACGACTCATTAGTTCTATTCGAAAACTTAAAAATAAGCATTGGATAGTTACTACGCACAATAGTGGCGTTATTGAGATTGATGAGAAAGGCAATCCAACCTATTACGATGATAAGAATGGATTGAACTCTTTAGGATTTTTTAATAGCCACGAAGATGAAGATGGAACCGTATGGCTGACATCATCAAATGGTATCACTCGCATGAAAAATGGGGCGATTGATAACTTGGGTTTTACCTCGGGAATACCGGGAAATGCTATATTCCAATTTTTGGTAGATAATCAAAACCACGTTTGGCTACCTACCAATATCGGACTGATTAGAGCTAAAAAGAAAGAATTAAACGACTATCTTGATGGTCAAATCGAAAAGATCAATTGGCGGCTTTATGATGATGGAGATGGAATGCTGAATAGGCGGTGCGTTGGGGCGAGACATTCCACTTATACTCCTGATGGAAGACTCTTGGTTCCAACTTTTGGAGGGTTACTGGAAGTAGATCCCCATAAATTGGAAAAGAATGAAGTTCCTCCGTCTGTAGTAATACACAAAGTATTAAGAGACGATGTAGAACAAGAGAACAATCAGAATTCGACTTTTGAACCCGGCAATCATCGCTATATTTTTAGCTATAGTGGATTGAGCCTAGTGGCTCCAAAGAAAGTACAATTCAAGTTTAAATTGGATGGATATGATGATGAATGGATATCCGCTAAAGGCGATCGTAAGGCCTATTATACCAATATTTCTTCAGGAAATTATACTTTCAAAGTTATAGCCAGCAATAATGATGGTGTCTGGAATACTATTGGTGATAGTTATTCATTCCACATTTCGCCTTTCTTTTATGATACTCTATGGTTCCGTCTTCTTTCTGTGATGGCTTTATCATTCCTCATTTGGGGTATAGTCAAATGGAGAACAAGTGCTGCTCGAAAAATAAGTGAAGCACTAGAATCAGAAGTAGAAGAAAGGACTACTGATTTAAATAGAACAAATAAAAAACTTAGCCTTTCTCTTGAAGAACTGCTTGCTACCCAATCCCAACTCATCCAATCCGAAAAAATGGCCTCCCTCGGAGAACTCACGGCAGGCATCGCCCATGAGATCCAAAACCCCTTAAATTTTGTCAATAACTTCTCCGAAGTAAGTTCTGAATTATTATGTGAAATGAAGGACGCCCTTGGACTGGCTCAGGGTGACAGAATCAATGAAGACATGCAAGAAGCTATAGAAATAGCCGATGATGTAATTGATAATCTGGAAAAGATAACGCATCATGGCAAACGTGCCGACTCAATAGTCAAAGGCATGTTGCAACATAGTCGCACCAGTAGAGGAGAAAAAATGCCTACAGATATTAACGCATTAGCAGAAGAGTATCTCAGATTAGCATATCATGGATTACGAGCAAAGGATAGTTCGTTTAATGCTACAATGAAGACTAATTTTGATGAATCCATTGGGAAGATTAATGTAATTCCTCAAGATATTGGCAGGGTAATTCTTAATCTGATTACTAATGCTTTTCAGGCCGTTCAAGAAAGATCTAAATCTTCTGACAACACTTATAAGCCAACAGTGACAGTCACCACAAAAAACATCCCAACAAACCTCTCCAATGCGAGAAAACAAAGTGTGCTAATAATAGTCAGTGACAATGGAAAAGGAATACCAGATGATATAAGAGACAAGATTTTCCAACCGTTTTTTACTACAAAGCCTACAGGAACGGCTACTGGACTAG
>JAZGFD010000148.1:0-4148 GCA_036479115.1 Saprospiraceae bacterium
AATTATTTTATTGTCTTCCATATTATACATTTGTTATATCGTGTAAGATACATTTTTCAGAAAACTGAAACAATTTTATGTAGGTTGGGTTGATATATTTGTAATTTTACACAATATTTAGTTTGAATTAAAATATGCATTTACCACTATTAAAAATTAGTAACTTAAATGAGCGCTTTTGAGATCAAAAATTGTTACTATTTTGCCAGATAAAGCACATTTTTTGAGTTATAGCAGAACTATAAGAAAAAAATAGATGAAATTATGGGAGAAATAGAGCTTTTTTTTATCCTAAAATGACACCACCTGAGTGGTTATAAAAATTAAAATATGAATAAAAATAATACGCCTGATGATATCAAAGGTATGGTAAGATTAAAATACGCCACAATAGCAAAAGGAGATAAAAAAGCTATACAAGCCTCTTGTTGCGGTGCTACAGAATCGAGTAAAGAAGTATACAATATCATGTCGGAAGAATATGAGATGGAAGGCTATAATGCAGATGCTGACCTAGGGCTAGGATGTGGACTTCCTACACAATATGCCATGATTAAGAAAGGAAATACTGTATTGGATCTTGGTTCGGGAGCAGGTAATGATTGCTTTATTGCAAGGCATGAAGTAGGTGTTGAAGGTAAAGTTATAGGAATTGACTTCACACCTGAGATGATTTCTGTTGCTAGAAAAAATGTAGTAAATCTGGGATACAATAATGTAGAATTTAGGCAAGGAGATATTGATGACATGCCTGTTTTGGATGGTTCTATTGATGTAGTTGTAAGTAATTGTGTGCTCAATTTACTTCCTAATAAGGACAAAATATTTAATGAAATAGATAGGGTCTTGAAACCTGGTGGCCATTTCAGCATATCAGACATTGTACTCGTAGGCGAACTGCCAAAAGAACTTACAGATGCCGCTGAAATGTATGCTGGATGTGTATCGGGAGCTATTCAAAAAACAGATTATCTAAATTTAATTACAAAAGCTGGATTTGAGGACATTGTGATCCAAAAGGAAAAAACAATAGAAATTCCTCATGATATTTTAGGTGATTATTTGTCAGATACGGATATAAAATCATTTCAAAATGGGAACACTGGCATATTTAGTATTACCGTATTCGGTTGTAAATCTGGCAATAAAAATAGGACAGAAAAAAATATGATCTCAGAGTCGCAAATTTGTGAACCAGGAGGAGGATGTTGTTGATATAAGTCATATAGTGATAATCTCTCTAACAACACTCGATTGACATGACTTAAATTGTGTGCTTGAGAAATTTGAATAAAAGTAGCTTCTCAGGAGGAGCCAATTTTGGGCAAACCACCTCAAATGTGCTTTATTAGGTAATAGTAACATTTTTTTTTCTGCCTGAACAGGTCTACAGACTGCAAAAGCGTTCAAATGAGTAGTTACAAATAAAATAAAAACCTTTGTTTTTATATAATATTAGGTAGTCATTTAAGATATTCGAGGTATGACTCCAGAAAACTTAAGATTTAGCATGTTGATTTGTCTCTTTTCTTTCCTTTTAACCTTTTGTGGTGAAAAAGAACAAGAACTGATATCTCCTAGTGGAGGTTATCAACATATCGAGTATAAAAATGGTACCATTGTAAAATTAGGTCCACAATCCAAAGCATATTATCATTTATCGTCAAACGAAATAAACCTTACAGGTGAGGCTATTCTTGAAGTTGCTCCGGATAAAGAACTCAATGTAACCACACCTAATGGTATTGTTAATGCTCAATCAGGTAATTATAGAATTCACAGCAGACGTACTTCTCTGAATGTTTTTGTTTTAAATGGGAAGGCAATTTCTACTAATATTGATGGCACGGCTAAGAAAGAATTAACAGATGGCATGTTTGCTATTTATAACGGTAAAAATTTAGCACATTTTGATAAAAAGAAAGTAGAGCAGATGACCAATGATAAGTATTGGGTTTTTACCTCAGCTAGTATTCTTTTTATTTTAGAATCACTCACAGCTCAATATGGCGTCACTTTTGATAAAGCTGATGCCAATATCAATAAAGTATTTAGTGGTTTTATACCACGTGACGATTTGCAGATAGCCTTGAGTATTCTCACAAGGTCAATTGGTTTAGAATACGTACAAGAAGGAAGTAATTATATTTTTTCTGATGCTACTTATTAAAGGTAAGGAAAAAAGAGACACACAAATTTTCCTGTGTGATTTGTATCGGGGGCATTTCAGATTGTCCCTAATTATTACCTCAGAGAGACAACACAATATAATGAAATACAGCGAGTATTGGCGAAATTATTGCCAACAAAAATTGTGACAACGCCACAATTTGATATCCATTTTTTGTATGTGAGTGCCCTTAAAGTACCAACAGAAGTGCATAGCACCAAAAGTCGCAGTGAGTATGAATACGAATATTGTGAAACCCCTCTGGACCATAAAGGCATAGAGATATATTATGTCACAGGATATTAGACCGATCATCACCTCAACAGCGATCAGGAGCCACAACAAACCAAATCCCATTTCATGGCCAGGCCTCCCACCAATGATAAAACCTATCTACAAATATTTGAAGGGGTAGGCTGCGACGGAAAATTGAAAATGAAGGATTCAATGCTCAAAAGCGTCAAGGGTATGAACTCCACCACAAAATGAACCGTAATAACTTTAATGCTATACAAAATTATTATATCTGTCTTCAAATAGCTCATCTATTCAGTCAGTTGCTAACATTAGCAAAAAACTCAATCTCTAAATCTTTTGAGTCCTTGGAATTAAACATATGTGGCTAACATTTTGCTCTCTGCTTAGAATAATGACAGGCTATCAGCCCCCCTCCTTTGATAAAAAAATATAACCTGAGATACTGAGACATATGATAATGGAACCTGTGACAATAGTGTCAAGAATCCTATAAAATATTCATTATACAGATATTTTAAAAGTAAAATGACCTGCCTTCACCTAGCCTGACACTCTTATGCCTAGGATATAACTACACGTTTTGCCCAATTTTAAATTGATCTCGCTCTGAATTGCAGGTTATATCAGTCATTATTATATAATATGTACTGAAAGTAAAAAGGATTAGTGTCAAATACATTAATCCTTTTTTTTTAATTATCCCTTCCTTTAGGCTGAAAGCAAACTTGAAAATCTGTCTCTATAAGCATAAACTAAAACCAAGCCTAGAACCAATCCTAAGGCTGCAGCTCCAATTCCTCCAATATTGTGCAATACATGGAAAATAAAAGCATTCACCATAATAGCAAGTAGGATAGTTAAAGCCAGAGGCACATACTTACCTGCTATTAAAGCCAGTCCGCCTAATATTTCTAATACGCCTAATATTTTAAAAAAACCTGAAGTAAAATAAATCTTCATAAGCTCACCTCCATCTCCTGAAATAGGAGGCATCTCTAAAAATCCTAGAAATTTATTCAGTCCGAAAACAAGGCAAAGTAAGCCGAAGAGAATACGAATACCCATTGTGATTTTTGGATTCATAATATTTTTGTTTTGATATTAAAAAATAAGTAACTACAGGTGGTGTGCTTTTGAGACCTTTCTGCCAAACAGGCAGGTAAAAAATTGCTATTTTATTTCTAGATGTAGACTATTTTTGTGTTAATAACAACGGCATTCCTAACTTAATTTATGAGTTAGTGCATTTCGATTATGTTGTCACATTTTTGCTTTGAGATATAAAATGCTTAAGAATATTAATAAAAGAGCTTTTTTTTCCAAAATTGATACCACTTGAGTAGTTATAAAAATAGTACTTAAGTAAAGTGATTTATGTTAGTTAATCAACTGAATACACGATGAGATTGCATTAAAAGGCCAACAAAAATCGCCGACATAACTTTTATTAAGAACGAAAGTTTTAATCAATAATTTGCAAAAAAATAAGGTGATAATCAGCTTTCAATGGCAGAATAAATCACTTTAAAGTAAACATATAAACCGAGTAAACCAACATTCGCTTTGTTTTTATTCTTAAAAGTATACAAAAGACATATTATATAATAGGTTGCAGAAATTAATAAATCATGCGGAGTGGATAGTGTTTTGTAAGTCAAAAGCGTGAATATCTTTCTTAAACAGGCTCTAATACCTTCAATTTATTTTCGTCATTTTTGGC
>JAZGFD010000149.1:0-3803 GCA_036479115.1 Saprospiraceae bacterium
TTCCAATACGGACAATTCTTGGCTTGGAAAAACATACCTCCACTCTAGTTTTTCTCCTAATTCTGATGGTCCAAAGCTTTCACACGGCACTAATTTAAGGTACAGCAATAGGAGATGGAATCTAGAATGGGAACACGAAATAGTGCAAGATGACTTTAATGCTCAAGTGGGGTTTGTAAGAAGAACAAATTTCACGAAAATTAGCCCTGAAATTGAATATTCTTCATATCCTTCAAATGGAGGAATCTCCAAAGCACAATATAGATTATCTACTACCCTTTATACCAAATTAGGAATTGGGCGTACTGACCAATCTTCACGTTTTTCTTTCAATTTACAATTTCGAAACACTTCAAGGCTAAACCTAAATTTAAGTACCACCTATGTGAAGCTCACACGTGATTTTGACCCTACAGGTACATCTTCTACTAAATTACTAGCTGATACAGATTACAATTTCCTTGCTCTTAATGGCTTTTATTCGTCAGACAGACGCAATGATATCAGTTTTAGTTTCAATCCTTATTTTGGAGAATATTATAATGGAATTAGAACAGGATTAAGGGGGTCGTTAAATTTGAGATTCCAACCCAAAGGTTTTATTAGCTTAAATTATTCTTATAATTATTTTGATATGCCACACTTGGATGGTAAAAGAGAGACTTTCCTTGCTGGACCAAGAATAGATTATACTGTATCAAAAGACCTTTTCTTGACATTGTTTGTGCAATACAATACACAATCACAAAATACCAATATCAATGGAAGATTCCAATGGAGGTTTGCACCAGTTTCTGATTTCTTTTTAGTATATACTGACAACTATGCCACAGGGCATTTAGACGACCCCTCTGATAGGTTTGCATTTGACGTGAAGAATAGAGCCATTGTGGCTAAACTTACCTATTGGCTAAATATATGATTTGAGAATGCATCTTAAATTATGGAGTAATTACTAACCTGTGCTTTCTTAAAAATGCAACATTGAGTTCGCTCTGAAAACTTGCAAAATCAAAAAAAATTTACTTCGACAAGCTCTGCATAAATCTTTTGGCGAACTTTCATGCAAAACAACTCTTTTTTGAAAAATGTTAATTCCAGAATAGGTTCAACTTTTTGAAAAAAATATTAATCGTACTCAAGTTATAAGATTCTGATCGATGTAGCGCTAATATTTCGTAAATAAATCCCCATCTTCATAGAGTCTATGGGCATGATCAAATCCTTCTTGCCACCACTGTTTCATTTGAGGCGGGTCAAATAAAAATGAATATTCAGTAAGCAGTCGAGGAGTATAAATAAAATTAACATGCACAGTATCATCATATACACTCTGAAGGTGACCTATATACACATCGTGCCTTCCTATACGATAATGCATAAATTCTAGTGTTCTCATGATCACATCAAAGGCGTTTTTTGTACTTCTTGGTTCAGGTATGCTGTATTTTGGGTTCAATACAATTACGTCCACTTCTGTAGCTCCAGCATTGATGGCTTCTTCTACTGGCACTAGGCTACCAAATCCTCCATCAGCATATTCATAACCATTTTTTTCTACTATGCCCATGAATGGCACAAAGCTGGCACTGGTCCACATCCACTCCATGTAGTCTTCATAGCTACAATCCGTTGCATATTTATATTCCACGATGTTCCGTGTAAGATTAGAGACTGTCGTGATTACTTTTTTTCCACTTTGTTGTATTCTCTCGTAATGGGCTCTTGGAATAGTTTTCTTGATGGTTTTAAGTAAAGATTTATGTTCACCAAAAGTCTTTTTACCTCTTAAAAACATTCTCAAAATATTAGAGTGGTTCATACGAGTACGAAATAGGCCATCTTTGGTGCGCATTACTCTAAATGGACAAACGCTGTAAATATCATTATTAGTGACATTAGAAAATGCATATTTTATAGCATCTACTTCTCCTATTGCCAATTGTGGCACCAATAGGCTTCCCGTAGAAGTGCCTATAAGGATATCGTATTTTAGTTTAAGTTCATTGATAAGGTATTCAGCTACGCCTCCAGCAAATGCTCCTTTACTTCCGCCTCCAGATATGACTAATGCTCGCATATAATTTATATAAATATGATGTAAAGAAAGGTATAAGGTTCGAGTTGGGCAATTATTAGTTGGTTGTTTAACAACGATGATTTGTAACTATTAAGAATGAGCCCACTCCGGAAACACACAAAATCAAAAAAAGTTTCTTTTGGCGATCTTTATATTTTTTTCAATTAGCTGATACTCAGGCATCACCGAATCTCAATAAATGTAAATCTCATCCAAAACAACTCATTTTGTGAAAAATGTCTGTTTCTGGAGTGGACTCAAGAACAATGGATTTTCATTGAAACAAAATCCCTGCTAAAAAGGGAACTACTCAATATTGTAATCATCATAGAAAGGCTGAAAGCCTTTGAGCTGAATCGCCAAGAGAAACGCTCTTGGTAGAATAGCGACTGTTGTGATTTGGCGACATTTTTGATTAAAAATGATGACAAATCTTTCTGGTTACACATGATATTGAGTACCTACTTAGTCAATATGCTAATAAGTTAGAGCTTTAGGCGCCTTCTTCTAAACTAATAAGTCACAACAGTAACTTCTTCTTTTTTTAAATTAAAAAACGAATAATAAACGGTAATCGCCATTGATAAAGCTATATACGTGCCCATGATTAATCCTGCTGCTGGCACCCACTTCTCTAATCCAAACCACCCCCCCATTTGAGTTAAGATATAAATTCCCAATATCACTTTAGTAATCTCTGATAGTACCGCTACTGGATGTCTGTCCATTAGGCTGGTATATGAGAATATAGAAATAAAGAGAAATGTAGAATAAAGAGAAATTTGGCCCACGCTTAAATTTGCAATATCGATCAACATGAAGTACATCAAAAGATTTATTAAAACCAT
Organism: Saprospiraceae bacterium; assembly: GCA_036479115.1. Taxonomy (GTDB): domain Bacteria; phylum Bacteroidota; class Bacteroidia; order Chitinophagales; family Saprospiraceae; genus UBA7328. The sequence goes on from JAZGFD010000149.1 coordinate 2,929, forward strand.
CTGAAACCAAGCCCATGTTTTGAGGCCTACACTCATTGGTTTTTCATACTTCACCATTTTATGTGGATTATTTACTATTTCTACAGGATAAGATTTAGCTACATCTTCTGGTCTCCATCCTGTGGGCATAAACCATAACCTAATCTTATCCCACCAGCTTTGCGCTCTCCACGAATCTTGAATTAATAGCCACATGTGCTGCCAATTAATTAGTATAGGGTTCCATGTCTTAACTTGTCGTTTTACACCATATACGGCAGCTTCGTCAGCTAATTCTTTTTGAAAAGTACCAAATAATTTGTCCCAAACAATGAATATAGCAGCGTAGTTTTTATCAAGATATTGTTCATTTATAGCATGATGCACTCTATGGTGAGATGGAGTAACAATGATGTGCTCTAAGAAGCCCATTTTATTAATCAATCTGGTATGGTACCAAAACTGAGCAAACAAATGGATAGGTGTAACTATAGCAATTATCTTCAATGGTATTCCTACCAATGCCATTGGAATATAAAGAAAGAAAAATACACCTACGATGCTTGATATGCTTTGCCGTAGGGCACAAGCTAGGTTAAACTCTTCACTGCTGTGATGTACAATATGACGATTCCAAAAAACATTGATCTCATGGCTCCACCTGTGCCCCCAGTATGCCGCAAAATCTATCATGACAAAAGCCAATGCAAAGAGCCATCCACTAGTAGGAATATCAAAAAAAGCAAAATTTTCTACTACCCAGGCATAGCTTATTATTACAACAGATAGTCCCAGCATGTCTTTTAGAGTATTAGTCATGCCTGAGCTAAGGCTAGAAATAGTATCCATAGCTCGATTAACGGGTTTTCCCATTATTCTACTAGCAAAATATTCAA
>JAZGFD010000150.1:0-2307 GCA_036479115.1 Saprospiraceae bacterium
TCTGTTATGTCATCAAACACAACTTCTTCTGATATGTTGACTGTTCTTTTCTTCATAGTAGGCAAGGTAGGACTTGAACCTACACCCTATTTTGTAGGACTAATTCTTGAAACTAGCGCGTCTGCCATTTCGCCACTTGCCCTTATTTTCGATCAAATAACATCTTTATTATGTCTTCTGCGATCTCGTTTGTTTTTTTCATTGATAGCTTATTATGCTTACTATCATATATTTTGCATGATATATTCGCCAACCATGCATGTCTATAACTAAAATCTTTTTTTATTTCATTTGATATTGTATTCATAGCATCTTCTATTACATTCTTTTTTACAAGAACTGCTTGTGTTACAAATTTCACTTTTTTCATAGTAGGGATAGTAGGAGTCGAACCTACACGGGGTTGTGCCCCAACAAGTCTTAAACCTGTCGTGTCTGCCATTTCACCATATCCCCATAAATGATTAACGCCGGAGTATTCCTTTTTCCGATATTTTTTTATATTCATTATAGACAGCTCTCACCTCTAGAATATAAAATACTTTAGGGGCCTTAGCCGGAGACTGTGTAGATTCCGGATTTTACCCTCGACGGTCTCTTGGAGGGGTTCACTACACCCCGCCTCAGGAAGCTTCACCACGGTTTACGTTTATGCCAGCGTTAATCAAATTGAAAAAAAAAGAGGCAGTATACAGCTAATAGCTATGGTTATACTTGAAGTGGATTTGAGTACTTGCCTATGGTTAGTATTGGTACAGGCTTTAAGCTTCTAGCTATTTCCACTTCATAGTTCCCCTGCCAGGTTGTAATACCAAACAGATACGGTCACCGCCTCTTCGGCATTCCCTATCGCCCGAAATTAATCAGGTTTTCAGAAATGTCTATTTCTAATGCTACTGCGTTTGCCAACGCGATTTCTTGTCTTAAATCAGATGCATGTTTATTTGCAGCAGTACGCATCTTCGATGCTGCTTCTTTACTGATAGACCTTTTTGCGTGAACGTCATCTTTATTTCTTACACGATCGTATGTATCGCCGCCCCATCCACGAGTACTTTGTTTATCGCTTGCTACTGCTTTCCAAATTGCAGCATAGCGGCCGGCCATTCCTAATGCTTTAATCGCATAAGTAAGCGAGTATGGCTCATCGGAAATTGTTACCGGTATACGCAAATTATATTGCTGTTGTGCTTCTTCAATCCTTGATACAGCATCTTCTGCCGCTCTGTAATCTTTTGCTACTGTTAAAGGATTTATTCTCTCTTTTGGTTCAAAATAGTACAATGATCCTTTCAGGTCAACGGCAAGACCTTCTAATACACTACGCCAGTGGCGTAGTGCTTCTCTTAACTGGTATCCAGTTGCTTTCATTTATTCCCTTCTGTTAAAATAATTTCTTTACCTTGTCCTATTAGATGACTCATGTTAATCCAACCAATACCATTTTTTCTTTTTTTCAAAAGTATTTTTAGTGGATAATCACTAATTATTTTTACTAATGGTATTTTACCTATTAGGTACTGTGCTTTATTTATCTTTACTTTCATTGAAGAGGGTGAACGATTCGAACGCTCGCATCCAAAGGACGACCTCCGGGTTCAAACCGGGTGCATTACCGGACTCTGCCAACCCTCCTAATTTCTAATAATTCTTTAAGCGACATGCTCATAGTTCGAGCCATATAAGGAAATACTAAACCCATCTCATTCAAAATAATCCTTACTTTTACATTAGGTCTGCGATTCATTTCTTCTGCTACTTCTTCTATTCTTTTTGCTGAAACACCATCTAATAAATTTCCTTCTACGAATATTACTTTCGTCATATCATTTCCCACATACTGATATAAACATTTTTATATCGCTTAATTAATTTGGCTCCCTTCATGTCTTTCAGGCATTCCTGAAGTCTGCGTTTTATTTCGTCTAAGGTTTCTTTTTTGTCATTCGTTGAATCGATGTTGACATCAATGCATACTACTTTCATATATAATTATATCTCCTGATTTCCAATAAATATGTTGTCAAGCCTTCGCCATTTCCCCAATGTGCAACCAATATATTCATTTCTTCAAAAATATTTTTTATTCTTTTTCCCGGAAGTCTTTCAGTTATTTTTTTCATTACTTCCGATGTTTTCTCTTCTGAAATTTCATTTAATAAATTTCCATCAATTATTTTTATTTTCATGATGAATGTTTCATTTTTCTAATTGCAATAATAAGGGTTCCTCTACTACGAATGTGATAAAGGCCCAATTCTTTTATTTTCTTATGTAATTTTTTAAATGAAGAGTGATCTGCTCTTG
>JAZGFD010000151.1:0-2415 GCA_036479115.1 Saprospiraceae bacterium
CATTTAGCTCGCTAAAATCGTAAGTTTTACGCCTTGTTCTGAAACAACATTTTTATCAAATCTTACTAGTCATTCAACACCTGACAGAGCACCAGACATTTTTCGAAATTATACCAGATGAATTGTGGTTAAGAGTAGTCACGTTTATAAAAAATACAAAATTATGAGTACAACATAGAAGTAACAATCTTATAGAATCAGAATAAAGAAATTAATTATTCTTAATTAATACATCCTACACATAAAAACTTTGTATTTGACTAAAGTTTACTCATAATTTTCACTCTTGGCCAAGAAAGTGAACAAATTTTTATCATTCAATAAAAAAATAAAAAAATGCAATTTCCAAAATTGGTTTGGATAGTGATGTCCATAGGTTTCTTATCTCTTTTACCATCATGTGCTGAAGAAAGCAGCATGACTGATCTTAGTACTGAAGATTTTTTAATTGCTGATGCCAGAGGGAGAGGCCAAAATGGGGGAAATGGGCAAAACGGAGGAAAAGGGGCTAATGGGCTTGGGAATGAAGATCCCAATCAAACCATTGTAAACGCCATAACCAGTACTATTGTAATTCAATGGAGTGATGTTTTTTTAGAACTGGACAGATATGCTACTGGTATGCGACCCAATGCCACAGCCAGGGCTATTGCTTATATTAATCTGGCCGCTTATGAGGTAGCTGTTCCATTTATGGATAAGTATAGATCTAACAGTAATCGACTCAGAGGACTTAGCATTAATGCCAATGAAAAAGGAAGGAGGGCAAAGCTGATAGTTGCTTTAAATAGCTCTTATGCCAAGGTACTTGACCACTTTATGATAAACGTTACTTCTGATGTAAAAAGTAAAATTGGCATTGCAAAAGATGTTAACATCAATATTTTAGGAAAAAATTTATCGCCTCAGGAAATTCAGGAGTCAAAGCAATGGGGTAATTATGTGGCTGCACAAGTCATCGCCTACAGTCGTACTGATAGAGCAGCAGAGCAGCAAATACAAGAGCCTCAACCTCTGTCATATGAGCCTCCTACAGGTGATGGATATTGGACGTATAGCGCTGATCCAGAAAGAGCTCTTTTCCCATATTGGAAATCTGTTAGGACTTTTGTTATATCTTCAAATGAAACATCTAGTACGCCACCTATTTCATATAATTCTAACCCAGAGAGTGATTATTATGCTCAGATGCGAGAAGTATATAATGTGAATAACACAGCTAAATCAGAGAAAAATGACGACCTATGGATTGCTGAATTTTGGAGTGATGATGTAGAAGGATTGATGATGAGCCCTCCGGGAAGACAAGTTTCAATCGCAAAGCAATTAATCATTCAAAATGAGTTAAACCTTGAGCAGAGTTTGGTGATGATGCTAAAATTGGGGTTCTCTCTAAATGATGCTGCTGTATCCACATGGGATGATAAATATGAGTACATGGTGATGAGACCTAGTGTATTCATTCATAAATTTATAGACACAGGTTATCAAACAAACCTGTATAGATTGATCTATTGGCCCAACCCTTCCTTTCCTGGTTATCCTTCTGGTCATTCATGTTTTGCTTCGGCTGCAGCAGGAATATTTATCAATCAGTTTGGAGACAACATGAGATTCACAGATAGATCACATGAAGGAAGAACGGAATTTAGAGGCGAAGCACGATCGTATAATTCTTTAAGTGAAATGGCTAGAGAGGGAGCTTTTTCTCGCATTCCATTAGGAGTCCATGTAAGAATGGATTGCACTGAAGGATATAGATTGGGTTATGAAATATCTGATGCTGTCAATAGATTAAATTTAGAAAATAGAGGCCCTGCTTAATTGCCTTTTAACAATGATAGATTGTAACTACTGAGGCGGAGCCAATGTCGGATAAAGAAAGTTCTTTTTCTACCATATTTCAACTATCTTTTTCGCCTTAACTCTGCTATGCCTCAAAAAATGAGTTTTGTTTGGTAAAAAAATAATAATTTTTTTCCTGCCTGTTTGGTAGACAGGTCTCAAAAGCGCTCACCTGAGTAATTACGATAGATTTATGAAATGGTGGTGTTTTGAAAAAAAGGGATTCTTCGTGAGAAGAGCCTCTTTTTTTTGTACCATCAAATGATTTTCTTTATCAAATAAACATCCCTATTCAAACTCCACATTTTGCTTGACGATCTCTAGAAATTACGAGAAATGCAGGAGTAAATTTTAAAAATTTACGAAAACCTATTTTGAAATTAATAACTTTCCTTTTCACTTCTCTATATTTGAGTCCACTCCGGAAACAGACATTTTTTACGAAATGAGTTGTTTTGGATGAGATTTACATTTATTGAGATTCGGTGATGCCTGAGTATCAGCTAATTGAAAAAAATATAAAGATCGCCAAAAGAAACTTTTTTGATTTTGTGTGTTTCTGGAGTGGGC
>JAZGFD010000152.1:0-4684 GCA_036479115.1 Saprospiraceae bacterium
AAGTATTTCTACTCGCATTAACACCTTTCTCTTCTCTCACCATTCCACTTTTAATAGCTTCATCTACAGAGCCTATAATTAATTTAGCCCCAATTTTTTTTATCAAATCATCTCTAAACTTAATTGTCTCAGGAAAATTATGACCCGTATCTATATGCAATAATGGGTATGGGATACGAGCTGGATAGAAGGCCTTGGCGGCTAAATGAACCATTAAAATAGAGTCTTTCCCACCTGAAAACATCAACACAGGATTTTCAAATTGTGCAGCAACTTCTCTCATTATATAGATGGACTCAGCCTCGAGTTCATTCTGATGGCTTAATTGATAATTCATGTGCGTTTTCTATTTGTTTTTTTACAATTTTAGGCATTTCACTAGATAGGTATATTATTCAATAAGGGCAACTATATTTTTTAAGATATTTGTATCATTGGCAAAATAAAATTGTAAATTTTAAGAACTGATTGTGATACCGATTGATTCTCTGTAAACACCTCAACATCAGCATATTGTGGCGGCTCATAAGGAGAATCTATACCTGTAAATCCAATTATTTTACCACTTCTCGCCTTTTTATATAATCCCTTTACATCCCTCTTTTCACATATTTCTAAAGGTGCATTAACATACACTTCTACAAAATCTTTTCCTATTATTTCCCTAGCTTTTGCTCTTATAGCAAGAGTAGGACTGACAAAAGAATTAATAGTAATAATGCCACTATTTACATAAAGTTTAGACACTTCCGCTATCCTTCTAATATTCTCCTCTCTATCTTCTAAACTAAAACCCAAATTTTTATTGATACCACTTCTAATATTATCCCCATCGAGAACTTGGGCCATGAATCCTTCATTAAACAACTTTCTTTCAAGTTCTAGCGCTATTGTACTCTTTCCTGATCCTGACAATCCCGTAAGCCATAGTACCACACTTCTTTGATGAAGTAGACTCTCTCTGTCCTCCCTTTGAAGGAGTCGATTAAATATAGGATGAATATTAGTTGACATAATCAATAAAAAAATGCAAAAATATAACTTTGTTTTGAATCATTTTTTTAATAATATCCAATATGAAATTTTCCTTAATTCGTCTCTGACAGAAAACAAAGTAGGATGTCAGTACTCAATATCTTATGTACCAGAAAGATTTGTTATCATTTTTGGTCAAAAATCTCGCTAATCACAACATTCGCCACGCTACCAAGGACGTTGCCTTTGGCTATTCAGCTTAAAGGCCTGCACTAAGGCTCTCTATATAAAGATGAAGGTAACTACTCATGTGGGGCCAATTTTGGATAAATATAGCGCCCACTTGAGTAGTTACAGATGAAGTATTCAGGATCAAATCGTAGATGTGGCAACACAATCTAGAATCACTAAGGAATAGTTTTATGAATACACATTGATGAACTTGTAATCTATTATTTAGGACAACCTAATAACTAGATAAAAGCGGTAATTATTTGAGATTTCCATATGCAATGAAGAATGGATTAAGCAATTTTTTTTTATTATATATCACTGGCAAACCCGTTTCTTCATTGATCACACTACCTCCAGATTCTTCCAATATGATCTGTGCGGCTCCTGTATCCCACTCCATTGTTGGAGCCAATCTAGGATATAAATGTGCTTTACCTTGAGCCAAAATCAAAAATTTTAATGAACTTCCTTTTGAAACTTTGTTAGGCTCATTTAACTTCCCAATAAATGTAGCCGTTTTCTCATTTAAGTGAGAACGAGAACAGACGACATTCAGTCCCACATCATCCATTTTAAACTGAGGAGCTCTTAGCCTTTGCGACTTAGTCTTCTTATGCAAAAAAAATGCTCCTTGCCCTTTTATTGCCCAATACAACTCGTCAGTGACTGGTACATATACCACTCCTAACACTATATGTTCCTTATATATCAATGCTATATTAACGGTAAATTCTCCATTTTTTTTAATAAATTCTTTAGTACCATCTAATGGATCTACAAGCCATGCATATTTAAAATTTTTTCTTTCAGAATATGGAATTTGTTTGTTCTCTTCTGAAATTATTGGAATCTCGGGGGAGACTTCCTTTAGTATTTTACAAATAACATCGTTGGCTTTTTTATCAGCTATTGTCAACGGACTTTTATCTTTCTTTTCTGTAATTCGAAAATTTGATTCGTTCTGATACACATTAAGTATGGCAATGCCTGCATCAATCGCTGCTCCTTTTACTTTTTCTATTAAATGGTTCAAATCCATACTAAAATTCTAAATTAGGCAAACGAAGGTATGCTGTTTATTATTAGGTGTATCTTACATAGTTTGTTGATTAGTGGTTGAACAAGGAGTATCATTTTTTCAAAATGAACTATTTATCATGACATTTTTAGTTTTTAACTACTCAAGTGGGCGTTTTTGAGATAAAAATTTGGTATCTACTCAAGTGATCTACTTGTGAATAAAAAAGTTGTTTTTTTTTGTTAACCGAAGCTATTTTCCTCTTAACAGCAGTGCTATCACTAACATATTTTATACATTAGTAAATATCTATGTAGTGTCTGAACCAAAACTCATCAAAATTGGAAATAGTTTTTTTGGCGATATTTTAATTTTTTTCAACTCGCTGATACTCCGGCATTACCGAATCTCAAAAATTCAAATTTCATCCAAAATCACTCTTTTTATGAAAAATGTTAGTTACCAGAGTAGGCTTAATATTGAGTACTTACATCTCGATTATGTTACCACATCTTCGATTTGAAAGGGAAATAGATGAAGTGTAGCGATAAAAAAGTGTTTTTATCCAAAATTGGTTCCACCTAAGTAGTTACTTATTTTTTAACATTCAAGATATCAGAACACAAGTGAATTGAGAAAAATGAAAATTTCCTTAAAAGTGCTACTCTTGAATAAAAGCTGGATGCCACAAATATATTTTCTGATAAGATATCAGGCATCAAGTTTAAGTGGCCTGAATTAAGATGATGAAATTGTCAGACTTGTGAGGGTTTATAGTTGTCGCAACTACTCGTGTATAGTGCTGTAACGCTGTGGTACTGGATGTGATGGGGCTGAGGTTTAGCCAATCGAGACTGAGCACAAAGCCTCTTGCGATCAGTAACAGCTTTAAAAGCACCACAGGCAGAGTAGCAGCCGCGTGAGGAGCTGTAATGAACTGCTTCTACCAAAACAAAGCTCGTTCATTGAGTTGGTCCCGATAGCTATCAGAGCAGTTACTAAAAAGATAAAATGTGTATCTGTAAGCTACTCACCATTTAACAACCAGTCATATTCCATATATGTGATTGTTGCTGAATCTCCCAATTTTATACTACTGTATTTATTTAAATATGATTTCAAATTACCAAAATCTACACCATACCACTCAAATATTGGGGAAATTTGAGCTTGTCCTATCATTATCTTATTGTATTTTTTATTGTTGATAAAAGAGGTGGTCGCTTTCTGCAAAAGATTTTCTAAATTTTGAGCAGTATATGCTTCATTTTGCATAGGCGGACATGATTTGGCTGCACAGTTTACAGCAAAGTGAATTCTTGGTTCTTTGAAAGTAGGTCGGATGATATCATGTTCTATATTATTAAGACTATACGTTTTATTGCCGAGTTCAATCCATTGTACTTTCCAAGGTTCGCCTTTTTCTAAATCCATAATACTTTTTACTGGAAAATTCTTTAATATTAGCTTAATTGTAAATGCATTGTAAGCATTGATCCAGTATGCTAAACTTTCATCTCTCCCCCACAACGATGTGGGTACATTATTAGATAATAGATCCAAATATGAACCCAATTGACTTTCTACTTTCTTTAAGCCAGAATAATTTACTAAGCCATGGTCGTCAATGTATTTTTTACAAAGGGTATTAAAAAGACTGTGATCCATTTTAAGAGTTAAATCTATTTTGATGATTTTATCTCTTTTATTTCCCGCTATTCTATCATTACCCACTAATGGGTCGTTGTCCAAACTGCTGTGTTTCCTAGGTTGAGTTTTTTTCTCTGTATTGACGATGATCATTTCTTCATTTTTTATTACATCAGCTATTACATGATCTATTACATCAGCCTGCTTATCAGATGTAATCATTTCAGTTGTCTTATGTTTAGTATTTGATAATTCCTCATCGGCTAGTTCATCTTTTATAACCTTTACATGAGTGTTTATCTCTTTGATATTCTGCCCAACTTTATTTGGATTGGATTTTTGAGTATCTTGACCTAAGGTGATTTCAATATCCTTTTTCATGACAACTTTCTTTTCCATAGTTTCAACAATCTGTTCTGGATTTTGACTCTGAAAATTACAAGATATACAGATTTGTAATACACTTAAAAGAATCGGAATAATCATATTTCTATTTTGAGTTTGCATTTTACTGAGTTGTCTGAACATAAAAGAGTTGTTACAATTCAAGAATTCTTGAGCATCACTATGTTAATAATAATATCGTTTAAAGGCTCATTCTCAAAATTGATAAGTTTTCATCTAGCCAGTACTTATACTAACAATGTAATATTAGAAATGATTGCTCCGTTATCCTTAAAAACTAATGGTGTCCGAATAAATAAATAAAAACCGAGTCCATTTCTGGACTCGACAGCTATCTTGGAGTCGAAAAACAAAACAAAACAGCATTGAACAAAAGTAAACATTTCGTCGGACAGCCGATTT
>JAZGFD010000153.1:0-23772 GCA_036479115.1 Saprospiraceae bacterium
TTCTTTTGGCGATCTTTATATTTTTTTCAATTAGCTGATACTCAGGCATCACCGAATCTCAATAAATGTAAATCTCATCCAAAACAACTCATTTTGTGAAAAATGTCTGTTTCCGGAGTGGACTCAACCTTTGTAATTAGTATTTTGAATTTTTATTACCACTGTATTTTGACCCGGGTCTTGACGAGCCTCCTGAAGATGATCCTGCAGCTGGGCCAGCAGGAGTTGCCATTTCATAATCTGTAGGAGTACAAACTCTAAATTCTACTCTTCTGTTCATAAATTGCATTACTTCCTGTTCCTTAGATGTAAAATGGTGATCAGGTAAATTAGGTATAAGAGGGCTTTCTTCACCTCCATACATCAGCTTAAATCTTGATCTATCAATGCCATAATTGAGGGACAAGTAATCTATTACTTCTTTGGCTCTTTTATAAGATAATACTCGGTTATAGTCATTTGTATTTCTAGCATCTGTATGGCCATGTACAGTTATGCACATAGTAGGGCATTTTTTAAGCACATCAGCTACTTGATGCATTGCAGAATATGATTCTGGCTTAATGCGATATTTATCCAAATCAAAATGGACCATTGGTAAAAACCAATTTCCACAAGTAGATATTACTGTATTGCCGTTAGTTGTATTACCAGAAGTGCCATATACCGTCCTTCCATCAGGCGTAGTAGTTTGGCTTAAAGCTTGATTATGACATCCTTCACACGTGGATTCGATAATCCTGACCACATCTGCCTCTGTAAGACCTTTTTCAGATTCAGAAATGAGGGCAGCACCATCTTCTGATATGCTGTGACCTGGCGGAGAATAAGGCTCAATATCTTTACAATCTGCAATCCCATCTCCATCGCTATCTAACGTAATCCCCCTTGTATCCACTAGGCATCCTTCTTCTGAATCGGCTTGTTGATCCAACATATCTATCACGCCATCATTGTCGCTATCCGTGAGGTCTATAGCCCCCCTTGATTTTACAACAGCCATATCTCCATAGAGCGTACTCATTGGATTTAACCAATAGAGAGGCTCTGTTCTTTTAGAGAAGTTACCCATGTTTATGCCAAGTCTAATGCTAGTATAATGACCTATGTCCACATTGTTAGTCTGGTCACCTGCAGTTCTGAATTTAATACCATCAAGATAGTCGTTGTCTGAGGCCATTATTTGATGTTCTAAGCCTATATTAAGTCTTTTGGATATCTTTCTGCTGAATCCTGCTGAAGCTGTAAATACAACATGAATATTGGTTTTATCTCCAAGTCTGAATATTCCTGCTTTTTTAAATCCTTCTGTTTCGAAAGTTCCGTCGTATATGGCTTCGAGATTTGATTTTATTTCACTTCTTCCAGAGCGGGAATTAAACAATTCAGGTGTAAATCCCGATCTACTTACAAGATCGGTATATGGCTGCCCATTACCATCCAACAAATCAAGCATGGTTTTGTGATTGTCTAATCCTGCGCCTATTGCCAAATACGAATTCCACTTGTTTCTTTCTTTGTGAAATAGAATATTTGTTAAATTAAAAACACACTGCATAGCACCATAGACATATCGGGTATCATGTGAAGGAAACCAATACCTATCTTCTGCAGAACCATTACCATATCCATTAAAGGTATTTTCCACTAGTCCACCACCACTGTTTCTGTGCCTCCAGGGCTGAGGTTCCAATCCTTTGGCTCTTCCATAAAAGAAGTCGAACCTTAAGGATGCTATATAATTGATGGCTTTTCTGAAAGATATTCCAGTACCATAACCAGCTGGTAATTTTCTATCTACATCGCCATCAATAAAGAAATGACCACCGTGTATACCCAATTCCCATGTGTCTTTTGGTCTTGATGGAAATTTGTTTTGTCCTTGCCTCCATTGTCGTGTCTGCTCTGGATTTATTGTCATCTCGTCAGCTATGACAGGAGTGATCCATGTATCTTTTTGGCTTACTATTTCATTATCAGTATCTTCACTCTGAGAAAAAACAGAGATGGATAAAAAAGTAAATACAAGAGCAAGCAATAACTTAAAATTAATCATATCTGATTATTTGTTAAAAGTAGGTCTATCGATAAAGACCCTAAAATCAACTTAAGAATAAGCAGTTTCTATTATATTGGATGGTTGATAATCTTAATATATAAACCCAAAAGTATAAACTCTTTACATATTATAATAATATTTAAGATAAAATAAACAATATGATTGATATTCTATAAATTTGTGATGCGTTATAATGCAACTTGATTGATTCAATAATTCTAAATTAAAATAATGATCGATGTATTTGCTTCTTTATCTGTAGTGCATAAACTTACTGAAGCCTTCCAAAATTTAGAAAATTCCAATACCGCTAAGATTAACCTCAATACCTTATCGACAGGAGGTCTATTAGATGAAAATAGAGATGGTCTCTTAGCTGTTGGAATAATTAATTTGGATGCAGTAGATCAATTTTTAGATGCAATCAATGGGCTCCAAAATTCTAAAGCAATAACGATAATTGATAATGGAAGTACTGCTAAATTGAAACCATTATTAGAAAATAATACATTGATAACCAGGGTATTAGGAATACAATCGCATATCTATCAAGGCACGCTTGATGCTCTTGATCCTGAAAGAATATTTAGACTCAAGGAGATAAGAGAGAATAGTGACATAAGTGAAATAGTATTGCGTACATCTGACGTTGCTATCTTTAATATGAATGCCATTAGAAAAAGTGACCAATGTGGATCCCTCAGATCAAACACTACGGGTATTACAATTGAGGAGTCTTGCCAAATTGCAAAATTTATTGGTGCATCAGACCTCATTAATGAGGTATATTTTATAGGCCTCAATCAAAATAATGATGCCTATGATATGATGTCTATTAATTTAGCAAATATGCTGTGGTATTTAAGCGAAGGGGCTAATTTGCGCAAAATAGACCAATATATTGCTGATTCTGAAAATTTGGTGTTCTCCGTAATGGCTAGTCCTTTAGATCATGAACTTCAATTTGTAAATAGTTCTGAGTCGGGTAGATGGTGGGTAAAAGTGCCTACAGAAGAAAGCTATATGTATATGGCCTGTTCTAAACGAGACTACGAAATGGCCTGTAATAATGAAATATCACTACGCATTAAAAAAGCTTTGGAAACAGAAATATAAATTATTCTAGATGGGGGAGTAGCTTCTCAAGGGCTATTCCCCTTGACCCTTTTAAAAGTATGTTGGAATTAATTATTGGTACTTTTTTTATTTGTTTTAAACAATCCTCAGTAGTTTTAAAAAATTGACAATTGGTGCTAGACACAAAATTTTCATAAAATTCCATTCCAACAAACATAAATGTAATATCGCCAAGGTAATTGGCCCACTTGATTACTTTTTGATGCTCATCCTTACTTGATTGTCCTAACTCTAGCATGTCACCAAGAATGGCAATTTTGCGCCCCACATCAGCTTCTGTGAAATGCCCAAGGGATTCATTTAAACTGTGAGGGTTGGAGTTGTACGCATCGAGTACTATAGTGTTTTGCTCAGTATGTATTATCTGTGATCGCATATTGGAAGGAATATAGTTTTCTATAGCTTGTGTGCTTATATTCATCGGAACATTATAAAATTCAGAAATTGCAAGAGCTGCTGCGATATTTTCGATATTATATTTGCCAAATAACTTTGTATGTACTTTTTTAGTTTGGTTGTCATTTACTAATGTGAAGGTGAGGGCTAGTTTGTTTGGGTCAGTTATAATTTGTGTTTTTTGAGTGTGATTAGAAGAGTACCCTATTGTAATTTTAGATTCCAGATTTAGTAAAAATGAATCTCCTTTATTTAAAAAAAATGTACCATTGTGCTTCAATATATTCCTGTATAGACTTGATTTTTCTTTGAATACACCTTGTTGTGTTTTAAGTTTTTCTAAATGTGTCTTTCCAATATTAGTAATCAAACCAACATCAGGATGAGTTATTTCACACAGTTCGACAATGTCTCCAGGCTGATTAGACCCCATTTCTACAATAGCATATTTAGCACTCATGGGAATGCTCAATAATGTAAGTGGCACTCCTATATGATTGTTGAGATTGCCTTTGGTACAAAAGGTGTTTTTATCGTAGCTCTTCAATATGTGATAAAGTAATTCTTTGGTAGTGGTTTTGCCGTTTGAGCCTGTTATTGCTATTAATTTTGCCTTTAACTGCGATCTATGAAAAGTGCTTAATTGTTGTAAAGCCTTGGGCACAGAAACCACATAGATTACTTTTTTTTGATCAGAAATATGAACTTGCTTTTCATCTAGGACAGCCCAACTTGCTCCTGCTTTTATTGCCTTTTCAGCAAACTCATTGCCATTGAAATTTGGCCCTTTCAGAGCAAAAAATAGATTCCCTTCTGCGATATTTCTTGTATCGGTAGATATGCCTTTAGATAGCAGGAAAGCAGGGTATAATTTATCTTTTATTACATCCATCATGTGGCAAAAGTGAAGTTATGGCAAAAGAATAAAGGTAACTATTAAGGGGGGCACTTTTGCGGTAAAAATTTGATATTATTTTTACCAGATGAAGCTCATTTGAGATGGATTAGCAGAACTATTGCATTTATAATAGCTGAAATTCGATGGAAAAAGAACTTTTTTATCTATAATTGATACCACCTGTGTAGTTACAACAACGTCTATATAAAAAAATCCCCACAACAGAAGCTGTGAGGATTTTATAATTATTTTTGTAACTACTCAGGTAATGCGCTTTTTTTATCTAAAATTGATACTGCCAGAGTAGTTACTTTTATTTTATTTATATCTGTTCTTTTTGGATTTGCTTTTCTTTCCTTTGGAGAACATAATTCCTCCAGCATCATCATTACCAGCAGGACTGCCTACTCGTGTCATAGCACATCTGAATCCAAGTGATCTGTCCGCTTTGTCCTCATCTTTAAATCTTCTTGTGCCTGGAGACAACCAGTACAATCTATCTGCCCATGATCCACCTTTTATAACTCTAGATTTGTCACTGATGAGGGTGGACTTACCATATTCGTAATTTATATATTCATCGTCGCCATCTTTATAATTTCTAGCATCACCTCTTCTATAGTTTTCTCTTCCTTCCAGTTCCTCATTTGTTACATATCTATATTTTGTTCTGCCGAGGCTGTCTTTTTCTACTATATTGCCATACTCATCCTTTAGTTTCTCTTTGTAGACATTACCTCTAAAAGGATTTAAATCCTGATTTTCAGCATCTCTAAGTGTTAGTGATGTCAGGGGTCTATATACATCAGCTACCCATTCATTCACATTTCCGGCCATATTATAAAGCCCAAAATCATTTGGAAAATATGCCCTCACTGGACCAGGGATGTGTGCATTGTCGTTTAGATTGCCTGCTACTCCCATGTAGTCTCCTCTTCCTCTTTTGAAATTAGCCAACATAGCCCCTTGATTTTTACCCCTATCGTATCTAGCTGTTTTATTATCCCAAGGGTAGAATCGTCTATCTGTGATAAGTTCATCTTTTGGGTTTTCTAAGTTGCCCTGAAGTGCAAGAGCTGCATACTCCCATTCTGCTTCTGTAGGCAGCCTGAATGAAGGCATCATAATACCATCTTCATATCTTACTGGTCTTTCTCCCCCAGTTCTAAGATCTGGCACATTTTTTCTTACGTTTCCTTGATATTGCCCGTCCAGATATGTTTCTGTTGTGAATACATCTTGATCTTTTTGGTCAGGAGTTGGATTTAGCACTCCTCTTTCAATGAGTACCATTTCATTTACACGATCGGTTCTCCATTGACAAAATTTTTGCACTTGATTCCAAGTAATTCCTACTACAGGGTAGTCATCATAAGCAGGATGCCTATAATAATTTTCTACAAATGGATCATTGTATGACAACTCTTCATACCATACTTTTTGGTCAGGAAGCGCTTCTGTCACCACTTCTGGAAATGTAGGATAACGGGTCTTTAACCAGTATACATATTCTCTCCATGTAATATTATCTACTTCTGTCTCATCCATATAAAATGAAGAAACAGTAACACGTCGAGTGAGGTTATTCCATTCGCCTAAAGGGCTTTCATCAGTTTGACCCATGTTAAAAGTACCACCTTCGATGAGTACCATGTTCGGAGCATTTATTTGTCCCTCGTAGTCTTGTTTTTCAAATCCACCCCATTCGGTGTCATTGTATTTCCAACCTGTTGCAGCTGATCTGCCAGCTTTCCCGCCTTTTTTACCTTTCCCTATTATTCCACATGATGCGAAAAGGGATACTAGAGCGACAAAAACAAAGATATTTCTCATTAACCTTAGAATTTGAAGTAATAATTATCTAAATATTTTAAAACAATCGTTGTAATCGGTTCCTTTCTTATCAGCACCAAAATTTATAACTATTCCCAGCTCATGGGCACCACCACTGTTGAGTACTGAGGCATCTGATATTGTAAAATCAAAGCCATAACTCATCTTAAACAATTCTGTTCTCCATCCTAACGAAACAATAACGGCATCAATGTTGGAAATAGTGTATCTGAGGTAAGCACCGCCAAAAAAGTTTTCTTTGTTGAACAGTGCTCCAGCATTTATCTGAAAAAAGTCAGATTGCTGAACCAACATTATACTAGGAGCTAAAAACGTGCCGAAACCGCCATTATTGCCTGATTTGATCGAAATAGTGTATCCAGCATGTGCTGAAAGCCGGATAGGCAGACCGCTGTATACATTGGCATTATCGCTTAGTAATTTGTTACTAGGTGCATTGAGATGTTTGATAGTAAGTCCCCCATATACTTTTGGACTATAAAGAAGAATACCAAATGAAAAGTCAAAGTTGGTACTGTTTAGATTATCAGGCTGTATTTCATCAGTAAGCAGTAAAGAGCCTCCTCCAGTTTCGAAGCGGCTTGGATTTATTTGGTCCAAAAAAATTAGTTTGTTCCAATCCAATCTATTTTGAGTGGCAGATGCTTCCAATCCAATTTTAGCTTGAAAATCATCATTAAATTTTAACCTATAGGAATATATACCGCTTATTCTATTGGTAACAAAAATACCATCTCCAGAATTATCAGAATTGACGTTTATGCCAAAACCACTGTTGATGAGATCAAAAAACTGATCATAAGAGACGGAATAAGTGGCATATGCTTTAGGGCCCCAATTTGGCCATTGGTTTCGATAATTTATAGCTACTAAGGCATTGGTACTGTTGCCAGCAAATGCAGGATTAAGTTGCAAAGGAGCATTGTAAAATTGGCTATAAATAGGGTCTTGGGCTTGACTCATCGCCAAACTCAGAAGGATAATAACAAAGGAAAAAAGATATTTACTTAAATGTCCGATTGCAGAGTTTTCTACGTTATAAAACCAAATGCTTTTTGATAACGGTTCAAATTGCATATAAATTTGTTTTAGTTCAAATATTATTTACAGTTTATGAAAATGATTAGAGTACAATTGTCTTTAGCATTACTCATTCTTACTACTCTTTGCAATGGTCAGGTATCAGAATCTGTTCTAGCCAAAGGCATATGGTACAAATTACCAATAGGCAAATCTGGAGTCTATAAAATAGATGCTGCTTATTTATCCAGTCAAAACATAACAATAGAAGAGGGAAAAAAGCTTCACATCTATGGCCAAAGAGGTGGAATGCTGCCTGAAAAGGTCGTTGACATGAGGACTCATGATTTGGTTGAGTTTCCATTGTATGAAGAAAATGTGACCCAAGGATCATTAGAACCCGATGCGGCTGTTTATTTTTATGCAGAGGGTGCAGATGGTTTGAATATTAATAACCAAAATACTGGATATCATAAAAATATATATGATAATTTTAATTATGTGTTTATAAACATATCATTATCAGAAACAAAAAAAATTGAATATTTACCAGATTTTGATAACCCTGAGTACATTTCTGACACCTATGAAGAAATCCAGAGATATGAAGAAGACAAGGCAAATCCTTTAGGACTTTTTCCTACCACACATGGCTCAGGGCAAGAATGGTATGGTGATGAATTTTCAAATTTGAGGAGCAAGGAATATTCTTCTTTTTTTGACTTTAGAGATGTGGATCTTAATAGTTCAATACGTGTCAAAGCTGAATTTGTCGGTAGGAGTTCATCAGTAACTACTTTTGAATTGATGATAGATAACAACAAACTATCAGATAATATAGGCAGCGTAAGAACAGGTGATGTTGAAGCGATCCACGCCAGAAAAGCCATCATTGACGAAGTAGTAATTTTGAACGCTACAAATCCTAAGGTATCCATTAATTATCCGAGGGTAACTGGAGATTCTAAAGGGTGGTTAGATTACATTGAATTAAAATTTAGAAGAAAACTAATTCTAAATGAGCGCCCTATTGTTGTGCGAGATTCTGAGAGTATAAATTATGGTGTGGCTGCTTTTACATTCAGCCAACCTATCACAAATACGACAGTAGCATGGGATATCACTAATCCAGAATATCCTGAAAGAACTGTGATTTCTAATGATAGATGGAGCTATAAAACTGACGATGAATTAAAATATTTTATAGTATTTGATACTGAAAAAATTCCCACCCCAGAAACTGACGTAATTCCTATTGGCAATCAAAATCTTCATGGTATTGTGGATGCTGATATGGTTATCGTCTATCATAAAGCATGGAAAAATGCAGCAAAGAGATTGGGTGATCACAGAGCAGATTATTCCGAGTTATTAGTAGAAATAATAGATATTGACAATATTTACAATGAGTTTTCTTCTGGTAGACAAGACCCTACAGCAATCAGAGATTTTGCTAAAATGCTCAATAATAGAAGCGAAAATTTTCGGTATCTCTTGCTCTTTGGCGATGGTTCATATGACTTTAGAGGGATAGATGCTACCAGTCCATATCAAAGTTTTGTACCTACATACGAGACTTATGAATCTCTCGATCCACTTCAAGCATTTCCAAGTGACGACTATTTTGCTCAACTGGATGAGAATGAAGGCAATAGACTAAGAGGAGATTTAGATATTGCAATAGGAAGGCTACCTGCTCGTACTAATGAAGAAGCTGAGAATTTTGTAAACAAACTCATCGCCTACGATCTCAATAAAGAATCTTTTGGCAATTGGAGGTCGCGTATAGCATTTTTAGCCGATGATGAAGACAGCAATCTTCACCTCAATGATGCTGATATAATTGCCACAAAAGTGTCAATGGCGCACCCTCTTTTTAACCAAAAAAAAATCTACTGGGATGCTTTTAGACAAGAGTCTACTCCAGGAGGAAACAGATACCCAGGGGCAAATGAACAACTCAATACAGATATAGAAGACGGCTTACTTGTCATGAATTATCTGGGTCACGGAGGGCCAAAAGGATGGTCGCAAGAAAGAGTACTCAATCTGGATGATATTACTTCATGGTCTAATTTGGAAAGATTACCTCTTGTGATCACTGCTACATGTTCTTTTACGGGTTTTGATGACCCTAATCTGACTACGGCTGGAGAAGCTGTCATTCACAACCCTACAGGTGGTGCAATTGCCTTGTTTACTACTGTGCGCTCTGTATATGCGAGCCAAAATTTTAGACTTACCTCTGCGGTATTCGATACTATTTTTACTAAGGTGGATGGAGATTATATGACCATCGGAGAAGTGATGCAAAGTGCTAAAAATACACGAATAAATGATGTTGTAAATGCTCGTAAATTCTTTCTTATTGGAGACCCAGCTATGAAATTAGCAATTCCAAGACAACAAATACTAACTACGGTTTTTAATGGAAAGGCAGTGAGAAATGGTATAGATACAATAGGCGCATTGCAAAAAGTAACAGTGAAGGCTCAAATTATTACTTTATCGGGAAAAAAAGACATTTCATTCAATGGAGAAGCCGTGATTACTCTTTTTGATAAAGCATCAGAGGTAAGGACATTGAGAAACGACCCAGGTAGCTTTCAAAAGCTATTTAAAGTGCAAAAAAATGTGCTTTATAGCGGAAGAGTGAGTGTGATAAATGGAGAAATGGAACTCAATTTTATTATCCCCTTAGATATTGATTATGAACTGGGAAAAGGAAGATTGAGTTACTATGCTGTGAGCGATAATGGACTCGATGCTGCAGGTTATTTTAATCAATTCGTGATAGGAGGAACATCTAAAAATGCAGTTCAAGATAAAGAAGGGCCACAAATCGACATCTTTTTAAATACCAAGAACATTACAAAAGAAAATGAGATCTCATCATTGAACCCTAAGGTAATTGTAGATTTCTTTGATATATCAGGCATCAATGTGAGCAATGTAAGTATAGGCCATGAGATAGTTAGTATTCTTGATGGTGATACTCGAAGTACAAAAGTGCTAAATCAAAAATATATAAGTGAAATAGATGACTTTCAAAAAGGAAGTTTGTCTTTCAGGCTAAATGATCTCACTCTTGGCCTCCATACTCTTACCATCAGAGCATTTGATGTATTGAATAATCCAGGGACAAAAACCATGGAATTTGAAGTAGTGGAAAATTTTGATGAATTTTTAACATCGGTTTTGGCTTATCCTAATCCTTTTCAGGATGAGGTGATGTTTAGTGTAGAAAATGAACTTGGAGAAGCTGTGAATATGGAGCTCAATGTCTACAATCTACAAGGCCAATTGATCCATTCTATAATTAGAAATGGAATTACTAATTCTGGTTTAATAAGTAGAATAAAATGGAATGGAGAAAGTGTATATGGCCCTGTTTCAGGAGGAATATATATGTATGAAGTACTACTTAATTCAGTAACCAATGAAAAATTCCTAAAAAGTGGTCTTAAAAAGATCATTGTGTTAAAATAAACCTAACGTTTAGTCTGTTCTAAGTGAATCAAAATATAGATGCACGATGAAGATTGTAAGATTTACTGCTTTTTTACTGTTCACATATTTCCTTATTCAGAATAATACTTTTGCTCAAGGAGCATTTTGGGAACCAAACAAGGGATGTGTGGTTGATGCCAACTTTGAATGTATACCCAATACCTTATTAACTGCTACTCCTTTTCTCACTATAGTGCCTGATGCCAGATCTGGAGGTATGGGAGACGCTGGGGTGGCCATCACTCCAGATGCGAATTCTTTACATTTTAACATCTCAAAACTAGCATTTGTTAATCAGGAGACTGAGCTGTCTGTGACATATACTCCATGGTTGAGAAATTTAGGTCTTTCAGATGTATATATGGCATATTTGGGAGGGTATAAAAAAATTGATGATATCTCAACAGTAGCAGGAGCATTGAGATTCTTCTCTCTGGGTGATATTAACTTTACTGATATAAATGGTGCTCCTACAGGTACTGGAAAACCCAGAGAATTAGAACTTACCCTAGGTTACGCCAGAAAACTTTCACCCAATCTTTCAGCTGGTATTGCAGGAAAATTTATCAATTCTAATTTAGCCTCAGGCCAAGAAGTAAATGGAATCCCTATTAAGCCCGGTAACGCATTTGCTGCTGATATATCTTTTACTTATACTTCTAATGAACATTTTGGGTTTGATGGAGGTAATCTGTCGGCTGCTCTTTCATTGACTAATCTTGGCTCCAGAATTTCCTATACGAGTAGTAGCACAAGAGAGTTTCTTCCAGGCAGCCTGACTTTCGGAGCAGCTTTTAAGATGGAATTTGATGAGTTCAATACTTTCACCGTGGCATTAGATATTAATAAACTGTTAGTGCCTACTCCAATACCTGTAGATCATCCTGATTATGAAACAGGGGGAGATCCTGATGTACCTGATTATAGAGAGAAGAGCACTTTTGGAGGTATATTTGGATCGTTTGCTGATGCGCCAGGAGGGTTTTCTGAGGAAATACAAGAATTTTCTACTTCACTGGGATTTGAGTATTGGTATGCCAATCAGTTTGCTGTAAGAGCAGGATATTACTATGAGCACCCATTAAAAGGAGATAGACAATTTATTACCCTAGGCGTTGGCCTTAAATACAATGTATTTGGATTAGATATTTCTTATCTGGCACCCACTAACACCAGAAGAAGCCCTCTTGACAATACGTTGAGGTTCACATTTAGATTCAATGTAGGAGAAGCAGATAATAGTGGAAACAACTAAAATATCTGTATTTAAATGAGGAAGACTTGAATTCAGGAATAATTACCAGGAGATTATAGAAAATATAATTACAAAAGAGGAGGCAAATGTAAATTTCGCCTCCTCTTTTTTTCTAAAAAAATGTGCCATCATAAGCCAGATTCTGTTTTCTGTAGCAAAAAAAGCGCTGTCAGAATGTCATCATTTATCTAAGCTGTCTACCCCCCACAACTTGCCCACAATAAAGTGAGAAAATAAAGCGAACAACTTTACCCTGCATTCTAGCAGGAGTTATGGTGTACATGACATTGCAACCCATAAGGTTTATCCTACACATACATTACTGCATGCATATGTGCGCTCTTACCGCACATTTTCACCTTTACCTACCTTCTGAAGCCACTGAAGGGAAAACCCATCTTTGGCCTCTCTAATAGGAAGTTATTTTCTGCGACACTTTCTCCGCGCTAATGACGCGACCAGCCGTTAGCTGGTATGGTGTTCTACGTTGTCCGGACTTTCCTCATCTTATTGAAAAGACGCGATGACTCAGGCACAAGTCGAAGGTATGCTAAATTTTTAGTTCTTTAAGATGATTATATATATTTGGCTGATATGATCTTTTTATTTGTCCCTGATTTTCTTCTCTAAGTTCATATCATTACTCATCTTTGATCAATTAATATTTGAGTAACTAATCGGGTATTATCAATTTTGGCTAAAAAAAGCTCTTTTATTACTTTACTTTGGTAATTTATATCTCAAATCGAAGATGTGGCAACATAATCGAGATTCACTAAGGCATAAAATAAGTTAGTAATAGTGCTGCTATTAATATAAAAATAGCCTGTGTCTAACAATAAAATAGCAATTTTTTATCTCAAAAGCACACCACCAGAGTAGTTACAAATTTGAGTAAGTAAAATACTATTTCAAACAATCTCAATAAATAAAAAAAGTTATGGCCAACAATCTATTAGCTGGTAAAAGAGGAATCATATTCGGTGCTCTTGATGAAAAGTCAATTGCGTGGAAAGTTGCAGAACGGTGTATTGAAGAAGGCGCTAAAATTACACTTACCAATACACCTGCTGCATTGAGATTTGGACAATTAAAAGAACTGGGCGAAAAGCATGGGGCGGAGATCATCCCAGCTGATGCAACTAACGATGAAGATATAGCTCACCTTATTGAAAAATCTATGGAAGTTCTGGGTGGAAAGATTGATTTCATTTTACACTCAATAGGTATGTCCATTAATGTAAGAAAAGGGAAAACTTATACCGATCTCAATCACCAGTGGATGTTGAAGACATTTGATATATCAGCGATGTCTTTTCATAGGGTGATGCAGATTGCTTATAACAAAGATGCAATGTCTGATTGGGGGTCAATATTAGCTCTGACATATATAGCATCACAGCGAACATTCTCCTTTTATGGCGAAATGGCAGAGTCGAAAGCATTGCTTGAGTCTTATGCTCGAAGCTTTGGTTATCACTTTGGAAAAAAAAATAAAGTAAGAGTTAATACCATATCTCAATCTCCTACAAAAACTACTGCTGGTGAAGGAATCAAAGGATTTGGGACTTTTGTTGATTTTGCTGACCAAACATCACCCTTGGGCAATGCAAATGCTGAACAATGTGCTGATTACTGCGTGCTTATGTTCTCTGATTTAAGCAAAATGGTTACTATGCAAAACCTCTTTCATGATGGTGGATATAGTATGATGGGAGTTAATCCAGAAGCTCTTAAATCTTAGGTTGAGCCTTACAAAGGTGTATTTCTAAATGTCGTGGAAGGCCAATCTACCTTCGTAGTGAAATTTATAAAACCAAGGTTTTTGAGCAAAAGGCATCCTGACCTTTTTGACAATTTACGACAAGCTGAAGTGCATCTTTTTGAAACACCGACAGGGTCGACTCCTGAATTGGTGTCTTATTCACAGTCTAATTCAAGAAAGAACAATTCTATTTGCTAAATCATGAAGTGATTCATCATTCGATGAAACTTGTGACAGTAGGATTAAAACAATTCTTGATCAATAAAAAGATTAATATTGGGAAAAAGGACTAATAATTCATTTTCATATTATATATTTGCGTAATGTGTAGCTGACTTTTTTTCAGGCACATGCCAATCTTTTCTGATCATAGTACCTAGCTATGTGGGCTTAATTCTCCCATAATTTATTGTTTAAACATCTATTATCGACTTGGTTTATTGCCTTTTCTATATCTATGTTTATTTTGATAAATAGCTGTAATTCAATGAATTACGGCTATCAGTGTATATAAAATAATTGCTTCGGATGATCGCTTCAAATGAATGGATCTTAATGAATAGATTGGACAAAAAAGAACTGAACTGTACTCAAAATCGAGCTGCAAATGGGCTAGTTTCGACAAAGAAGATTATGAACTTTATTTCAATAATTTTTCTTTTTCTGGCCACATTTCAACCTTTTCAGCTACTTGCTACTTGTCAGACTAATGTTTCTGACGATTTTTCATCGGATAATTACACCAGTGGTACAGGTACATGGGCCAGTAATTGGATAGAAGTAAAAAATGGTAGTTCTGCATCGGATCCCGATGGAGATGATGCTGGCCTTATACGAATAGAGTCCGGTCAGTTGCGATTTGAAGGTGTTACTGGAAATGATCCTTATCTCTATAGAGAAGTTGATCTGGCAGGGGCTTCTTCTGCCATACTGACTTTTGACCTTTCTACTTCAGGTAATCTAGAGGAAACAGGGAATATTGATGTGTTAGAAGTTCAAGCTTCTAATGATGGTGGATCATCATGGTCTACAGTAGCCCGATTTTTAGGGGACAGTGAAAGTGGAACGAAAAAATATAATATTACTTCATTTGCTACTGAGAATACTCGTATTAGATTTATTATAGATCAATATGGTTTTGATGGAGGCGAATATTTTTTTATTGACAATGTAGATATAACAGCCAATTGTAATCTCTGTGACGGTGAGTATGTTATGAATTTTGAAACAGATGATTCTGGAGGAACTTTAACTGCAGGTTCCATTAATATAAACGCATCTCAGCCTTATGACAATCTTTTTGGAGGAGGTGATGGTATTACTTTGACAACTGATAATCATGCAAGTTTTCCTTTAAATTTGTATAACTCAGAAGGAAGTAGCACCAATGACCCCGATTTAGAAAGAAACTCCACAGGTTCTGGCCTTTGGGATGGTGGAAATTTAACTGACCATGTTCTTGATAACCTTTTAATAATAAATGAAGATACCAATATTTCCGATCCTGATGATAAGGGAAGTGGAGGTCAAATAATACTGATATCTGATTTGCAGCTTAGAAGTATTTCTTTTGATTTTGTTGATCTCAATGCAGGGAGAGTCGCCAATTCATTTATTCTATTTGAGAATACTGTTACAGGGGAATCTAATCAAATTGACTTTTCTGATTTAGAAGAGGGGTCTGGGAATACATTTGAAATTGAAAATGTAGATTTTGATAACCGACATGGAAATAGAATAATAAACTTAACTGCCCAAAGAATGGGTATTTCATCATTTAATAAGATCACATTTGATCTTGATGGTGAAGGAGGAATAGGAGGTATATGCATTAAGACTTTTGTACCATGGCCATTGTCATCTTGCTTAGGAGAATCTATTGTGCATCCTGGTATTGCAGCTGTGACATGTGGTGTGACCAATGATATTCCTACTAATCAGCAATGGACTTTTGCCCTTTTGAGTCTCAATGATGTAATTCCTGCAAGTGGAAGAATTGATAATACCAATAGTGATAGTGTATTTCATCACCCCACCTGGTTAATTGATTCAATTGGTAATGTTTTTGGGGTCACAAGCAATCAAGCAACAAGAGAAATATTTATTACTTCTTCGTCTAATTATGGAGCTGGTTTTGGCCTCAACAATAATCCTTCTGTTCTTAAGTATGGCACATTGGGATCTCCTGCCAACGATGTAGTAGCTGCTGGGACAGTGTACAGGATAGACCCTCTTACGGGAGAGGCAACTATTTTTAGCCACTTGCCTCAGCAATCAGTTACCTTGAGTCATTACGATTGTGAAGAAGAAGGCATTGAGATAACAAGAAACAATACAGGTGTAGGTCTCGGAAATATTGATTATGACGATGCTCACCGTCAGTACTTTGTTACTAATATTGAAGATGGTAGAATATATAGATTAGATTCCTCAGGCACAATTTTAGATTCTTATGATCCTTTTACCGAAGATGATGGTGTTGCAGGATTACATATATTAGAAGAAACGCCTTATGGTATAGCAGTAGAACCTGGAGGGAAAAGATTATTTTTTGGCCTTGTGGATGATGGTGGGTTAAATACTTCTGGAGGCGGCGCTGGAGGTGGTACTGCCAACCCTGGTAGCCCTGATATTTATTCTATTGATCTCAATTCAAATGGAAGTTTTGTAGGTACTATTGATAATACTATTCTTCCTTTTGGAGTACCAAACAATTATATAGGGACAGAGACCCTTCATGTACAAATACCCACTGGTTCTGGTAATTCTTTCACTCAGCATACCACCTATTTTATTTCTGATATAGATTTTTCACCTACAGGAGATATGTTGGTTGGAGTAAGAGTAGGATGTTATGGCACTTTTCAAAGTTCTTACAATCATTATTCTGAAGTAGATCTAGTTGCTTATAATGCAGCAACTGATCTCTATGATGCTCCTACAGAAGTAGATATAACTGCAA
This sequence comes from Saprospiraceae bacterium, assembly GCA_036479115.1. Taxonomy (GTDB): domain Bacteria; phylum Bacteroidota; class Bacteroidia; order Chitinophagales; family Saprospiraceae; genus UBA7328. The sequence continues at coordinate 16,857 of JAZGFD010000153.1, forward strand.
CTGGACTAGCAGCTAACGAGGATACATATGGTGGGGTAGCTGTATACAATGACAATGGTGCTACATGTATAGTGAATTATGCTTCCAGTGCCTCAGATATACTGAATGAAACTGGCCCTCACGGTATTGCTTATTGGAATTCTACAACTACTAATTCTCCTTTGGATCCTATGGGTTCTTTTTCATATGGTGTTCCTACTGATCCCAAAGGAATAGGTGGTGATGTAGAAATCTTTAGCGGTTGTTCTACGTGCACTATGACAGCAACACCAGTAGTATTAGGTTGCGACAATCAAGATTCAATTGATATACAAATATTAGTAATTCAGCCCAATGCATGTGGTACAATATATTTTGTTAGAGATAGCCTAAATGCCTATGGGCCATTTACCTACGGTGTGCTAGATACTATATTGAAGGTGCCTGTAACAGGAGGATCTATTGATTTGACATTTACTGATGTATTTGATACTAAATGTACTACCTCTTCTACAGTATCTCCCAATACTCCACCTATCTGTTCTGTAAGCAATAACGGGCCTATATGTTTCGGTCAAACATTAAATTTGTCTTCTTCAGGAGGAGGAATAGTGTCATGGTCATGGAGTAGCGATGTCTCCGCAATATTTTCTGATGACAGTGCTCAGAACCCTTCTGCTTCTAATGTTACTACCGGTGAGATATTTACAATAGTTGTCACAGATGCTAACGGCTGTACGTCCTCTTGCACTACTACAGTCACCGTCCAGCCCCTCCCTGCTGCAAGTGTTTCCTCAACGGCCATCTGTTTTGGTGATACCATGCAGCTCAATGAAAATGCAATGGATGCAACGGGGTGGTCATGGAGTTCAGATGGATCAGCAAATATCATTAATGTTACATCCCAAAATCCCAAAGTGACAAATGTAACCAATGGAGAATTGTTTACAGTTACAGTGACCGATGGTAACAGCTGTACCAATACTGCTACTACAACAGCATTGGTAAGATCTTTACCCACAATTGATGCCATTACTATTGGCTCGGCTACTATCTGTCTAGGTGATACACTATTCTTAAATGAAATAGGTGGTGACGCTGATACCTGGACTTGGTCTAGTAATGGATCTGCCTCTATATCCAATAGTTTAATCCAAAACCCTTATGCACTTGGTGTTGCAAATGATGAATTATTCACAGTTGTAATTGAGGATAGTTTTGGATGTCAATCTTCTGATACTATTTCTGCTCATGTCAATCCTTTGCCAATATGTAATGCAATCACCAGTGGAGATATTTGTCTTGGTGACTCTTTACAACTGGACGCTACAGGTATCGACGGTATCAGTTGGGTATGGAGTAGCAATGGAAGTGCAGTATTTAATGATCCTAATTTAAAAAATCCAAAAGCAGGGAATGTTGTTGATAATGAAATTTTTAAAGTAATAACCACCAGTGCTGATGGATGTATCGATAGTTGTACTGTCACCGCTACAGTAGATGCAATACCTTCTGTATCAGCTTCTAATAATGGCCCTATTTGCATGGGAGATACTCTTCATCTAAATGAGACAGGGGGAGATGCTATTATATGGATGTGGACTTCTAATGGGAGCGCGATTTTTTCATCTACTAGTGCACAAAACATTACGGCTACAAATGTGAGCAATGGTGAAATATTCACTGTTTTTATTTCAAATGGATCATGTTCAAACGCTACAACTACTACGGCCACTGTCAATCCATTGCCTATTGTAATAGCTGATACAATAAGTGCCATTTGCATGGACGATACTCTGTTTTTACTTGAGACTGGAGGCGACGCTACCAGTTGGTCATGGACCAGTAATAGCTCGGCTTCTTTTGTCAATTCTTCTGTACAAAATGCTCGAGCAACCGGTGTGGCTAATGGAGAGCTCTTTGTTGTCACTGGTCAAGATGATTTTGGATGTATTACTGCTGATACTATTATAGCTACTGTTAATCCGCTTCCCTCTTGCAATGCCACTACAGGTGGAGCCATTTGTGCAGGTGATTCGCTTCAACTTAATGAATCAGGAGGAGATGCCATATTATGGTCATGGAGTAGCAATGGCTTAGCAATCTTTTCTAACTCAAATTCTCAAAACCCAAAAGTTGCTAATGCAGTTAATAATGAAATATTTACAGTTGTTGTTACCGATAGCAATGGTTGTGAATCATCTTGTATGACTACTGCCGTTATAAATGACATACCTGTCTGCAATGCTACTACAGGTGGCCCTATGTGCTTAGGAGATTCTTTAAGTCTTGATGAAACTGGTGGAGATGCTACATCATGGTTATGGAGTAGTAATGGCTCAGCGGTATTTTCTGACGCCTCAGCTAAAAACCCCAAAGCCGCCAATGTTTCGAATGGGGAATTATTTCAAGTAATAGTAGGAAACGGTACTGGATGCTTAGACACTTGTACGGTTTTAGCAGTTGTCAACCCTCTACCAATCTGTAACATTACAGCAAATAGCCCTATTTGCGAAAGCGAAATATTAACATTAAATGAGTCAGGAGGATCAGCCACAATGTGGTTATGGTCAAGTGATGGGTCAGCCTCCATTACCGGCACTGGCACCCAAAACCCTACAGCCACAGGGGTGACAAATGGAGAAATATTTAAAGTAATTATAACTGATATAAATGGTTGTCTAGACAGTTGCACTTTTACTACAGTAATAAACCCTAATCCAAGTATTACTTTTGACAGTTCTTATTGTTCTGGAGGTCTCAATACATATTCAGTTTTAGCAGCTGCTTCCGGAGGAACGGTTACCGCTTCATCTGGCACCGTAGGGTTGCCAATGGGAGGCCTTTATGAAATTAGTGGAATAGATACTGCTGACAATGTTACAGTGTATGTGACTTCAGCCTTTGGATGTATTGATAGCATAGTAGTAAATGCCCCTAATTGTGCGTGCCCTACCGTAGATGCCCCATTGATTGGTCCAGGGTCAAGTGCGGATACTAGCATATGTTTTGGAGAGGTCATTCCTACACTTACAGTAACCGTAAATGCGGGAGAAACAGTGGATTGGTATAATGCCATGACAAATGGTACTTTATTGTTAGCAGGCAATACCTCCTTCACACCCACAACGACTGGTACTTATTATGCCGAAGCAAGGGTTATTTTAAGTGGCTGCGTCAGTTCTACACGTACTCCATTAAGCCTAATAATTAACCCTCAACCAGATATTACAGGTAGGGATACAACGATTTGTGTGGGTGTTACTGTTGATTTGGCTTCACTCATTGCTGGCACACCTTTGGACGTTCTGGGATATGGCACAACATTCGGAAACTACTCTTCTATGAGTGTGATCTCTCCTATGTCAACTACTACCTATTTTGTAAGAGATAGTGTATTGGCTACAGGTTGTGTTGATACGGCTATGATCACAGTTATTGTCAATCCATTACCAGTATGCAATATTTCTATGCCTTTTGAGATTTGCTTAGATGATTCTTTACAGTTAGATGAAATAGGAGGAGATGCGACCTCATGGATTTGGAGCAGTGATGGAAGCGCTTCATTTACTGATGCCAATATTAAAAGACCAAAAGTCGCAGGAGTTGTAGATGGCGAAATTTTTAAAGTTGTTATTACTGATTCTAATGGCTGCGTTGACAGTTGCACATCTACTATAGTTGTCAATCCTTTGCCTATTTGTAACGCTTCTACTTTAAGTTCCATTTGCCCAGGAGACTCATTAGAATTACAGGAGACTGGTGGAGATGCTATAACCTGGCAGTGGTCGAGTAATGGATCAGCTACTTTTTCAGACCCGACAGCACAAAACCCCAAGGCTGCAGGAGTGGCAGATGCAGAAATATTCAAAGTAATAACAACTGATAGCAAAGGTTGTATAGACAGTTGCAATGTATCCGCTGTTGTATTTGATTTGCCAGAGGTAGGGCCAAAGATTTCTTCTATTTGCGAAGGTGAAATGGGTACCCTTCAAGATACTCTCGGAACGGCAGCAAGTTGGGCATGGACAAGCAATGGTTCTGCTGTTATTACTCCTCCTAATGGACAAAATCCAACATTTTCAGGAGCTGTAAACGGAGAAATATTTAAAGTAGTGGTATCTAATATCAATGGATGCTTGGATAGTGCAACAATTGTCGTTACAGTAAGTCCATTGCCATCATGCAATGCATCTTCAGGAGGAGAGATTTGTTTTGGAGATACTCTTGAATTATTTGAAACAGGAGGAGACGCTATTTTTTGGGAATGGAAAACTAATGGCTCTGCTAATATTATCAACCCTTCATCTTCATCACCAAAAGCAACGAATGTTACAAACAATGAGGAGTTTACTGTTATTATTACAAGTGCGTTGGGCTGTGTAGATAGTTGTATTATAATTGCAACAGTTAATCCATTGCCTATTTGCAACGCCATTACAGGTGGAGTCATGTGTGTAGGAGATTCTCTTCAACTTGATGAAACTGGAGGAGACGCAATCTCTTGGCTTTGGTCTAGTAATGGTAGTGCTGTATTCAATAACTCAATTCTCAAAAATCCAAAAGCAGCCAATGTAATTAATGATGAGATTTTCACTGTTGTCATAACAGATAATAAAGGTTGTAGAAACACTTGTTTTGTTACAGCTTCCGTAAATCCATTACCTGTATGTAATATTGTTGGTATTCCAATTTGCCTAGGTGACACATTGGCTTTAAGTGAAAATGGTGGCGATGCCAACAGTTGGTCTTGGTCTAGCAATGGTAGTGCTACTTTTTTTCCAAATGCAAATGTTACTAATCCTAAAGTATTGGGTGCAGTACACAATGAAGTTTTTACAGTAATCATTACTAACCTAGCACTTTGTATTGACAGTTGCACATATATTGCAAATGTAAACGACCTACCAGTAGCAATCATAGACCCAATGCCAGATATTTGTCAAGGCGATACACTTTCAATTAATGAAAGTAGTGGGTTGGCAGTAGAATGGTTGTGGACAACCAATGGAGGTGCCACCTTTCAAGACTCAAGTTTACAAACTACAGAAATTTATAGCGCAGATGATGGTGAGATATTTCAAATTCTAATAACAGATTCTAATGGTTGTCAAGACACAGATTTCTCTTCTTCAGCTACAGTAAATCCACCTGATTGCATTGTCAGTATTTCAGGCCCAGGATGCTTGGGAGATACCATGTATTTAAACGAGACAGGTGGTTTCTCAACTTCATGGGCTTGGTCAACAGACGGACTGGCAATTATTTCAGATACAGATATTAAAAACCCATTCATTACCAATGTCGCTGATGGTGATAGATTTACTGTCTTGATTACTGACGGAACAGGATGCACAGATACATGTTCAATTTTAGCTCGAGTTTATAATCTGCCTCTGGCAACTGCTACAGCCACTACACCCATTTGTGCTGATCAAGTATTGGGCCTTGCAGAGACTGGTGGAGAAGCAGTAGCATGGGTATGGATTAGTAATGGTAGCTCGGTCTTCTCTGATAGTACAATCAGGAATCCTTCAGTTACTAATTTTTCTGATAATGAAATATTCACAGTAGAAGTAACAGATGTTAACGGTTGTATCAGTACCAGTACAATCCCTATAACTGTACATCTTTTACCAAGTTTTAATGCAGTTTCAGGCCCTGACTCCATGTGTGTAGGTACTTTAGGCCAAGTATATACAGTTGCAATGGACAGAAGCCTTACCCATACTTATTCTTGGTTTTTACCAGATGGTGGCGGCTCTATCATCGGTAGTGATTCTTCTGCAATTGTGACAGTGGATATGAGTATTTTTTCCGGATTTTATAGAGTGAGTGTAATAGAAACAGAAATTTTAACTGGATGCTTTAGCACCAATGAATTTACTGTTCAACTAACGGGATGTTCAGAATTAGAACTAGTAAAAAGTGTAGACTCAACATTTGTGAATATAGGAGACACCGTAAATTTTGAAATAGTAATTACTAATAATGGCCCTGGTATTGCAACGAATGTAGTTGTCACTGACAGCTTACCCACAGGTTATGACTATGTATCTGATGATAATGGCACACAGGGGTCTACTTCACAATCAATGGATGTAATTGATTGGATGGTAGGAACTTTAACAATTGGAGAATCTGATACTTTAATGATAGCGGCAGAAGTGACTTCAGGAGGCAATTATATTAATCCAGCCGAAATAACTGCTTCTGACCAATTTGATATTAACAGTACACCAAATAATAATATTTTACCTGAAAATGATCAGGACACAGCTCAAGTTTATCCTTTGTTAAATTATGACCTTGCTCTAATCAAAGTGTTGGGAGATGCTGGGCCTTTCAAGCCTGGCGATACAGTATCATATAACATTTATGTATTTAATCAGGGTAATGTAGATGCTCATAATGTGGTTGTTGAAGACTCTATTCCTGCTGGCATGAGTCTTCTCATTCCAGGAGATTTTACTTCCGTAACAGGGGATAGTGTTGTCGCAATTATTCCTTTTATTGCTGCCACAGTAGGAGTAGACACAGTCACTATCGAACTTATTATCAGTCCAACATTTCAAGGAAATACATTAAGAAATATTGCTGAAATAGCAGAAGATGATGGAGATGATATTGATAGTACGCCTGATAGTGGCGGAGATCCTGGCACTAATGATGACATCTCTGAGGATACGGATCGAGATGATATTGATCCTGAGACAATTACAATAACCCAAGACTACGATCTGGCCTTAAAGATGGAAGTAATAGGTGGCCCGAGTAGTGGCTTGACCGCAGGAGATACCGTAATGTACGAAGTAGTCGTCTACAACCAAGGGAGCCTAGATGCCACAGAAGTAGTAGTAAAAGACTACCTGCCAGGAGGGATGACCTTCGTAAGCAGCCCTGATTTTGTATTGAGTGGAGGTATGTATTTAGATAC
>JAZGFD010000154.1:0-2482 GCA_036479115.1 Saprospiraceae bacterium
AGCATCTCCTCCTGAAAAATATTTAGGATTGCTGCATTGTAGTGTGATGGGATTGGTTTGAACCTTTCCTTTGCCGTCATATTCTACTCCTGCTAATCGCAATATGCTAATTTGTTTCTCCTGACCAGTAGCTAATATTAGGAAATTACAGGAGATAGAAAATTCCGAACCTTCAATTTCTACTAGCACGCCATTCTTGGATTGAGTTTTAACACAAACAATTTTTTGGACTTTGGTTCCGCCTAATACTTTTTTTACTGTAACATTAAAAAGGGCTTTGGCTCCTACGCTTTTAATTAAATCATATTCAAAATCATATGCACCCATTTCGTTTTTGGATCTCCTATATACTAAGGTTGTATCAGCTCCCATTCTTGCTGCTTCTGAAGCTGCATCCATAGCAGTGTTTCCCCCACCAACAATTACTATTTTTTTTCCCATTCGGGTATTCAAAGGATCCCTTTTAAAATCTTCAATAAATTCAGTAGCGCCTCTACAATTTTGGAGATTTTTACCAGATATTTTAGGCATATTTGTTTTGCCCAGACCTATACCAAGAAAAATGGCATCATATTTTTTTTCTATTTTTTTTAACTTATCAGAAGTATCAATGGGGTTATTATAGTGAATATTAAATCCAAACTGGCTCTTCAAAAAGTTTATTTCATCAGTTACTTCAGTGTTTGTAATCTTATAAGGAGCTGTACCATGAAGTGCAAGCCCTCCAGGGGTAGATTTGGCTTCAAATATATCAACAGAATATCCCATTTTACGCAACTCACATGCACAAGATATTCCTGCTGGCCCAGCTCCAATTATCGCAATTTTATGCCCATTCTCTTTCTTTTTAGTGAATAGAGATTTGTTTTCGATAATAGCTTTAGTCGTGGCATGGCTTTGAAGTCGGCCTATTTCTATTGCTTTTACATTTTGCTCATTGTACACACATGCTCCCTCACAAAGCACCTCTGTGGGGCAGACCTTGCCACATGTATTCCCAAAATAATTATTAGCATATATAGTTCGAGCAGCACCTGTAATGTTATTCGTATTGATTTGTTTGATAAAAAGTGGGATATCAATACCAGTAGGACATGCTTTTATACAAGGGGCATCATAGCAGAACAGACATCTAGAGCTCTCGTAATAAGCCATATTGGCATCCATGAGAGGCTTTAGTTGTGCGAAGTTTTCGTCAATTTCGTTTTGATTAATTGGCTTTTGCAAATCACTCATAACTTTTATAATTCTACTATTTTTCCATAGGTTTCTGGTCTTCTATCTCGATAAAACTGCCAAGTAGATCGCACCTCGTCAATTAGATCAAGGTCAAATTCTGAAACTAATAATTCATCTTTGTCTTCTGATGCTTGTGCGAAAATATGACCACGAGGATCCACAAAATATGAACTTCCGTAAAATTTACCCAAATTCCACGGTGCTTCTGTTCCGACTCTGTTAATACACCCCATAAAATATCCATTGGCAGCAGCATGTGCAGGTTGTTCTAATTGCCATAAATATTGTGATAAGCCTGCTACAGTAGCAGAAGGATTGTATACTATTTCTGCACCATTGAGACCTAAGACTCTAGCTCCATCAGGAAAATGTCGATCATAACAGATGTAGACACCCACTTTGGCATACTTAGTTTGGAAAACAGGATAGCCAAGATTGCCCGGTTTAAAGAAGAATTTTTCCCAAAATCCGGAAGTATGAGGGATATGATTTTTTCTGTATTTTCCAAGGTATTTCCCATCTGCATCTATTACTGCTGCTGTGTTGTAAAGTACCCCTGCACTTTCTTTTTCATATATAGGTACAATGATTACCATGTTGTATTTCTTAGCATATTCGGACACCCATTCTGTTGTTGGTCCCGGTACGGATTCAGCAGTCACATACCATTTTGCATCTTGACTGGGACAGAAATATGGAGTAGTAAATATTTCTTGCAGACAAAGAATTTGCACACCTTGTTTCCCTGCTTCTTCTATATAAGGCATGTGTTTTTCTGTCATTGACTTGACAATTTCCTCTATGCTCCCTTCGCCTTCTGTCATGGGTAGACTTAGTTGGATAAGTCCAGATTTTATTATTCTAGCCATATTATTATATTCTTTATTAGTGACTACTCAGATGGTGTGCTTTTGAGATGAAAAATTGCTATTTTATTGGTAGACAAGACTCATTTATATCTTAATAGCAGCAGTATAGCGATAAAAGAACTTTTTTCATCCAGAATTGATACGACTTGAGTAGTCACCTTTATAATACTTCGCTAATATAGGTTTTTTTGAAATGCAGATACAAAGTATTAATAGAAGAAAGAAACCAATTGTGAAAGTAGTTATAATCTAATGGTGTCCGAATAAATAAATAAAAACCGAGTCCATTTCTGGACTCGACAGCTATCTTGGAGTCGAAAAACAAAACAAAACAGCATTGAACAAAAGTAAACATTTCGTCGGACAGCCGATTT
>JAZGFD010000155.1:0-20584 GCA_036479115.1 Saprospiraceae bacterium
GGTTTGCCATAGGTTCTGCAGCATTAACAGCCTTGGCACTATTTGCAGCATTTATTACTTCATATAATATTTATCACCCTGATGCTCAACTTACAGGTATTGATTTGACCAATCCTTTTGTGACAGCCGCTCTTTTTGTTGGAGGTATGCTACCGTTCTTATTTTCAGCTCTTTCTATGGGAGCCGTAGGGAAGGCTGCAATGGATATGATCCAAGAAGTAAGAAGGCAATTTAAAACTATTCCAGAATTGACTGCAGCCTTGGCTGTAATGAAGAAAAATGACGGAAAAGATAAGAGTGACTGGAGTGACACAGATAGAGCTATTTTTGACGCAGCAGATGGAAAACCTGAATATGGTAAATGTGTAGAGATCAGTACCAATGCTTCTATCAGAGAGATGATAAAGCCAGGCCTTTTAGCCGTTTTGGCTCCCGTAATAGTAGGATTTACACCAGGTATTTTTGGCTTGGGCAGTGCCATGGGAGCCCAGATGTTGGGAGGTTTACTAGCAGGAGTTACAGTATGTGGTGTATTAATGGCCATTTTTCAGTCTAATGCTGGTGGTGCTTGGGATAATGCAAAAAAAATGTTTGAAGAAGGAGTAGAAATCAATGGAGAGATGTATTACAAAGGATCGGAGCCACATAAAGCAACTGTGGTTGGCGACACTGTAGGAGATCCGTTTAAAGATACTTCAGGCCCATCGCTTAATATTTTATTGAAATTAATGTCAGTAGTGGCACTGGTAATTGCGCCAATGTTGTAAAAGAAATGACAGCTACCGTATTAAACGGAGTTATCTATTCGTTAAATGAGAGGTTATACCAAACAAAACTGGTATAACCTCTTATTTTCTAACTACTCAGATACAGTAATTTTGGTTGAGAAACACTCTATTTATGTTACTCTTTTACTATTATCGCCTCAAATCGAGGGATTTATAAAATTTAGAAGAAGCCTCGGTTAATAAAATAATAGATATTTTTTAACTCAAAAGCATATACCTAAGTACAGGTACCTTGTTTTTATGGCATAGTTTTTTTTACCTTGAAGGTAAGTTTGGAAAACTGTGCTCAATGAAGTGAGCGCCCTACAATTTTTCTTAGACGTACTTAGTAGGATTTTAAACGTTTTGATAACCAAATGAAAAAATCAAAAAAGACCATTATGATTAGATTACTCTTATTGATAATTGTTGCAGGAATAGGCTTTTCTTACAATGCCATATTCCCCCCTGTAGACATAGAGCAACGTGAAGTGATGATACAGAATGCAGTAATGAAAGTACTAGAAGAAGCCCATTATAAACCTCAAGATATTAACAATGAATATTCCACAAAGGTATTTGACTACTACATCGACTATATAGATGCTTATAAAAGATTTTTTACTAAAGAAGATATTGCTTCTCTTGAAGAATATCGCCTTTCCATTGATGATCAAGTAAAGGCTAACGAGCTTACTTTTTTTAATAAATCAATGGAGCTGTTGGATGCAAGAATAAAAGAAGTTCGTACTTATTACGATGAAATTATACAAGAAGAATTTGATTTTGAAAGTCAAAAAATGTATGAACTTGATGCAGAAAAAAGAATTTTTGTAAAAAATTCTTTAGAATTAAAAGAGCATTGGAGAAATGGCCTGCAATACGAGATAGTTGTAAAAATAGCAAGAAAAATCGAACATTATAAAGATCTCAAAGAAGAAAAATCGATGGATGAGATTAAAAAAGAGGCCATCAAAGAGGTAAAAGAGAATTATAATGAATGGTTTAAAAGATTTAATAAAGTAAGACGGTCAGATCGTTACAGTGTCTATCTTAATACATTGACCCATATTTTTGATCCCCATTCTGATTATATGAGTCCTAAAGACAAACAAGATTTTGATATCAGCATGGGTGGAAAACTAGAAGGCATAGGAGCCAGATTGCAAACAGATGGCGATTTTACCAAAGTGGTGTCTATAGTGCCAGGTGGCCCAGTATGGAGAGATAAGAGAATTGAGGTAAATGATGTCATATTAAAGGTAAGGCAAGATGGCAAAGATGAAATATTAGATATTTTTGGTATGAGAGTCGATGATGTAGTGCAACACATAAGAGGCAAAAAAGGAACAATTGTACATCTTACGATGAAAAAGAAAGATGGGTCTATTGTTGATATTGATTTAACCAGAGACATTGTAAACACTCAAGAATCCTTAGCCCGATCTATATTGTTAAACCTTGGAGAAACTGAAAAATCTGATAAGAAAGTGGATAATATTGGATACATCCATTTGCCTAAGTTTTACTCCAGTTTTGAAGGAAAAGACGGTAATAGCTGTGCAGAAGATGTAAAAATAGAGCTACAGAAATTAATAGATAATAGTGTTAATGGAGTTATTCTTGATTTAAGAAATAATGGAGGGGGTTCTCTAGTAGATGTGGTAGAAATGAGTGGGCTATTCATAGAGAATGGACCAATAGTACAGGTAAAACCGAGGAGAAGAAATCCTTTTGTATATAAAGATGATGATACCAGTGTATTATATTCAGGGCCTCTTGTAGTGCTTATCAATGGGTTTAGCGCTTCGGCTTCCGAGATTTTAGCAGCAGCCATGCAAGATTACGATAGAGCAATCATTGTAGGCAATAAGTCGTATGGGAAAGGCACAGTGCAGCGGTTTGTTGATTTGGATCGTGCAGTGAGAGGGTTTGATGATTTGAAACCTCTAGGAAACTTGCTCGTAACGATGCAAAAATTTTATCGGATAAATGGTGGGTCTACACAACTAAAAGGAGTAGAACCAGATATCTATCTGCCTGACAGATATACTTATATGGACGTTGGGGAAAAGGAATATGATTATGCGTTAGAATGGACAAGTATAGACCCACTTTCTTTTAGTCAGTCTGTAAGAGTAGAAGATAACAAGGAGGAACTTGCCCGTCGGAGCAGAGAAAGAACGGAAAAGAGTATAACCTTTCACCTTATTGATGAACAAGCTCATTATTTAAAAGAGAAAAGTGAAATGAGTAAATATCCTCTTAGTTTAAAAGCATACCAAAATGTTATTGACTTGAGAAAAGCTGGAGATGCTAGGTTTAAAGACATCATGAAAGAAGATATTGAAGAACTGTATTTGTCAAATATGGAGGCAGATTTGGGGTTTATTAATATGGACGAGACTACCGAAGCTCGAAATGAAGACTGGATAAATGCGCTCCACAAAGATGTCTATTTAGAAGAAGCCCTGAATATCATTAAGGATATGATTGATTTGGAACAGTAGGAGTAACTACTCTTCTATTTCAAAACTTTTCTGACTTCATGGTTATTTAAGGCTAAGGTGTCTAATGATACAAACTCAGGTTTCACAGGTTTGTTAGGAATATCTTTATCTAATACAAACAAATTTTTCTGAGATAGAAGACTATCCACTTCAGCTTCCACCTTTAATAATATTTCTGCCATACATTCATTTCGCATTTCCTTTTTATATGTTATAATTTGGTTTTGTACTTCCTTTTTTATCCACTCTTCTTTTCTTTCTAATTCATCATTTTCAGCACAACTTAAAAGCGTGAGAATATAAGTAGCTATAACATAAAAAAATAATCTCAATTTAATTGCCATAAATCAATTCTTCTATTTTTGCTAATTCTAGCTTTATTAGAGAATCTCTTGTCTGAATATAAAGTGCATTATAATTTTGTATACAGAATGTATCCATTTGTGCTTTTAACGAATCTTTATATTGTTTATTAAAAGTAGTATCTGCGATGCGGCTTAATTGATAGGTAACAACTACTGGTTTTGGCTCTTTTTCACAACCTATTACAAACAATAAAATAAAAATATAGAGCCTATACATCCAATATTTTTTTTCTCAACACAAAATTATTGCCGAGATACACTTTTCGTACCATCTCATCAGCAGCCAGCTCTTCTGAAGTCCCTGACTTGAGAATGCTTCCTTCAAACATGAGGTAAGCTCTATCTGTGATAGAAAGGGTTTCTTGTACATTGTGATCTGTTATCAGAATGCCAATATTGCGATCTTTGAGTCGATACACGATGGTTTGGATGTCTTCCACTGCTATAGGGTCTATACTTGCAAAAGGCTCATCCAAAAGGAGAAATTTTGGGTCAGTGGCTATGGCTCTTGCTATCTCTGTTCTTCTTCGCTCTCCTCCTGATAAAGCGTTGCCCAAGGTCTTTCTCACTTTTGACAATCCAAACTCCTTAATAAGTGATTCTTGTTTTTCTTTTTGTTCTGCCTTATTAAAATTGGTCATTTGTAGTACGGCAAGGATATTGTCTTCTACTGATAATCTTCTGAATACGGAGTCCTCTTGTGGCAGATAACCAATACCTTTTCTAGCCCGTTGATACATGGGCAACTTGGTGATGTTTTCATCATCAAGAAAAACATCACCTGATTTTGGCTTAATAAACCCAACTACCATATAAAAAGTGGTGGTCTTTCCTGCGCCATTTGGCCCCAACAGTCCTACTATCTCTCCTTGGCTAACATTAATGGACACTTCATTTACTACCGTGCGATTGCCATATTTTTTAACCAATTTTTGGGAATGAAGCTTCATCGATATAACTCAAATTATTTAATTTAAAAAATTTATCTACCGTAACTATTCAGGTGCGATTGACATCCTCAGTGCTTCTGCTCAGACCCATTATGTCTTACCGTATCTTGATTTAAAAAAACAACATTAAAATCGACTTCCTGACTTAATGTTCTGTTACTTTCTAATGATACGATATCAATACGAGTCAATATTTCTGGTTGTCTTTTCTCAATATAATCGCCTGAATCCCATTTATTATTACCATTTGAATCTCTAATTATTTCAAGAACATACCCTCCTGGGTCTAAGCGATCTACAATAAAAGATTCTATTTTATTATCTACATACTCTATATGTACAGTTTCATTTTTATTATCAAAAAGAGTAAATATATAATTCTCGTCATTGCTAAGATTTGTCATCTTGATATCAATTTGCCCAAAGCCATTCCTTCTTCCTACTTCAAAATTAAAACCAGTAGAATCAATTGCTCTCCCATAAAAATCTAAAATAGCACTCGAATCTAGTGATAAACTATAATCTTGCCCTTCTTCCCAACTGCTTATAACGACTAATTTTTTAAGATGATTCTCATCTATATATATAGCATCATTTGCCATATTCATCATCTGCCTGTTGAGGGTATCAAGAGGGAGGTTAAATTCGATACTTAATGTATCTAAAGGATGCAAACCTACACTACTATTTACATTCGATTTTACTATTCTCAATGCAGGTAGGTCTTTCCTGTCTTTTGTCTGTGGTCTTCTTATAGATATCGTATCCATTTTTGAAAAACCTTGGATGGCTAAGTTAAGAGGAAATCTTTCTAAGTCTTGCACAAATATTTTCACATGACTGCCGTCTAGCTCCATGTACGACTTAATGTCATCTAATATTTTGACAGGGTTGGTATCTAATTTTTGGTCAAATTTTAAAGAAAAAAGTCCATCATGCACGACATCGCCATCTTGGTAAAGTGGTTGTGTTTTTGCCTTGAAAGCTAACATTTTAATATTCTCATGTGTAGTATCATTCACTATGACCTCTTTCATCAAAAAAGAAAATTTTTCTGCATTTTCTTCATATAAGTAGTTGAGATTGAGGTCTTCGATGGCCACTATTTTGAAAGTATCAGACCTGAGATTATTTAACTTGAATTTGCCTTGATCATCTGTTTTTGTAAAATAGAATGGTCTTTGCTTATAAACCACAGAATCTTCTAAATTATCATATAGCATAATTGTCATATTCTTAACTGGCTCTTTGGTATAGGCATCATTGATCTGGCCTCCTATGCTGAGTGAGTCTATATAATCTCCTGTAGAATACACAAAAGAAAAATTTTTCAAAATATTATTTTCAGTAAAATCAGCTATAGATTCTCCAAAATTGATGATATACGTAACATCGGCTTTAAGGACTTCTTTTGGGTCGTATTTGATGGTAATTTTTTTTCCTCTTTGCTTGATATCTAAGGAATAGAGAAGTGGTGGCGAAATGACGATATTTTTAGATGGATCGCTAAAGTTGATAAATTCATCAAATTCTAAAACAATTTCTTGAGCTTCAAACCTGAGTTGAAAATTTGGAGTAGATTTTAGGATATTTATCTGTGGAGGCGTGATGTCTTTTGAGCCACCAGTCAAACTTATCCTATTTGCACAACTTGACAACAAAAGAATTGAAAACAACAAGAAAGATAAATATTCGGATTTTAAATCCACTTTTTATAAAATTAATAACATCATGAATTGCGAATGTACGCAGGATGATATTTCATAACCGTTTTTCTGAGAAAATCTGTATCTAAATGTGTATAAATTTCGGTAGTTGTTATAGATTCATGGCCTAACATATCTTGCACTACCTTGAGGTCAGCCCCTCCTTCTATAAGATGGGTGGCAAAAGAGTGTCTCAAAGTATGAGGACTTACGTTTTTATTTATTCCTGCATCTGACACCGCCTTCTTTATAATATTGAAAACCATTACCCTACTAAGTTTTTTACCTCTACGATTGAGATATATGTAATTTTTATGATCCTTGTCAATTTTAGTCATATGTATCCGGGTTCCTTCAAAATAAAAATTGAGATACTTAATAGCTACTTCCCCTATCGGGATAATTCTTTCTTTATTTCCTTTTCCTATGATTTTTATTATACCCATTTCTGGATAGTAGTTTGATAATTTTAAATTCACCATTTCTGAGACTCTAAGTCCACATGCATAAATGGTCTCTATGATGCTTCTATTTCTATGCCCTTGAGGGTGACTCAAGTCAATTGCATCTAGCATCTTCTCCACTTCTTCATATGAAAGAACATCTGGTATCTTTCGCCTCAACTTGGGGCCTTCCAGAAGTTCTGAAGGATCATCAGTGATGAGGTCTTCTATCAGCATGTATTTGAAAAATGCCTTAACCCCTGATAGCATTCGGGCTTTAGAGTAATCACTCAGGTCAAATTGAGCCAACCATACCAAATATTCTTCTAAGTCACTATACGTTAATAATAGCGGAGATTTTCCGGAAAGATTTTCAATTACAAATTGGTGAAGGTTTACAATATCGTGTTCATAAGCCATGACAGTATTCTCACTGAGAGATTTCTCCAGCTGAAGAAATGCTTTGAACCCTTTTAAACCACTATGCCAATCCATAATATTAAGAAATAGAAGGTAAAAATATTTAAAATATATTGATATACCCAAACGATTAAAGACTTCGCGTTTTCTAAAACCTTAATACCATCAACTCTTTATATCAAAGAACACTTAGATCAGATACACTGATATGTGAAACATTTTCAAAATAGAATTCAGCGCTTACTCTGAAAATAGACAACTTTCATATCAAAAGTTATTTTAAGGGAGATCTTCATTGTAACTTCTCAGTCTTAGTGCTTTTTGAATAAAAATGGGCTATTATTTTGTAAGTACTCAATATTTCGTGTAACCCCGTGAAATCAAAAGATTTACATTTTTTTCTTATCAAGACCCATTTGAGCCGCAATAGCAGCGCTATTGCTACATAAATAGCCGCAGAGTAGTGGAAAAAGAATTGTTTTTAATTAAAAATTTGCCGTGCCTAGTTACTATGCCTTTTCTGAAATCCTGTGACGCCTGAGTACCAGCTAAAATAAAAATACTGATAAAAAAAACCCTTTTTTGATTTTGTATGTTTTCGTAGTAATCCCAATTCATATAATTCAAATCTAAATTCGTAAATTGGTGACCTACATAGCTTATCAGAAAAATGAGAAACGGACTGCTCTACGGAGCCATACTTACAATAGTTGTATTTTGTTTTGCGGCCTTCTTCTGGCACGTAGCATTTGGATATATTTTAGCAGTAATAGCTCCATTTTTACTTGCCTTGTTCTATGATGCTTTCCAAATAGAGCATTCTTTAATGCGAAATTTTCCTTTAATTGCTCGTACTCGATGGATAGCAGAATGGATGCGGCCAAAAATTCATCAGTATTTCATAGAAAATGATACTGAAGGCACACCTATTTCACGAATGTTGAGATCAATAGCATACCAAAGATCTAAAAATGAATTAGATACTTCTCCATTTGGCACTTTGCTCAATGTATATGACCAAGGCCACGAGTGGATGAACCACAGCATAGCAGCTTTGGACCACCGTGATTTGGATTATGACCCTAGAGTGACCATAGGTGGCCCCGATTGTAAGCAGCCTTATTCATGTAGTATATTTAATATCAGCGCTATGAGTTTTGGGTCATTGAGTAAAAATGCAATATTATCACTTAATGGCGGAGCTAAAATAAGTGGCTTTGCTCATAATACAGGAGAAGGTGGCATATCGTCCTATCATTTGAAACACAAAGGAGATCTTATATATCAAATTGGCACAGGGTATTTTGGTGCAAGAGCAAAAGATGGTGGATTTAGTGCTAAGAAATTTAAGGAAACCATAACGCCAGAAAGTGTAAAAATGATAGAAATCAAACTTTCACAAGGTGCCAAGCCTGGACATGGAGGTATTCTCCCTGCTAAAAAGGTTACTCCCGAAATTGCCAAAATTAGAAACATAGACGTGGGTAAAGATGTGATATCTCCACCACATCATAAAGCCTTTTCTACTCCAGAAGGTTTGTTGGAGTTTATTAAAGAACTGAGAGAACTTTCTGATGGTAAGCCAATAGGGTTTAAGCTATGTCTTGGCAAAAAGAGTGAGTTTTTAGCGATTTGTAAGGCTATGATTAAGACTGGCATCAAGCCCGATTTCATAGCTTTAGATGGTGCAGAAGGAGGGACAGGAGCAGCGCCTTTAGAATTTGCAAATTCAGTGGGCACACCCTATAAAGAAGGATTGGCTTATATTTTTAATGCTCTTATAGGTTTTGATCTAAAAAAGGATATTACCATTATCGCTGCTGGTAAAATTCTTACGGGGTTTCATATATTTAAGGCTTTGGCTCTGGGTGCCGATGTGTGCTATAGCGCCAGAGGAATGATGCTCGCATTGGGATGTATTCAGGCGCTTGAATGCAATAAAAATACATGCCCAGTGGGTGTTGCTACTCAAAACCCAAAATTTGCCAACGGACTTATAGTCAGTGATAAAAAACAACGTGTAGCAAATTTCCACAAAAATACTGTCACATCATTTGTGGAATTAACGGCAGCAGCTGGCATTGTAAATCGAATTGAAATAAATCGTTCGAAAGTATTTCGTCGAATAGAAATGAACATGTCACAACGCTATGATGAAATACACCCATATATCACAAAAGGTTGCTTACTAGAAGAGTACACAGTGCCTGACGAGTGGCAAGCAGACATGACTAAAGCCAGTGCGGAGTCATTCAAACCTCGTTTTTTAGAAGCCTTGGAAAATTAAATCTATGACTGATTCAATTTGTTATAATTCATTTTGTAGATAAACCCTGTATGTTTTTATCAAAAAATATGATATTTTAGGGTAGACAAAAAATAAGTGATTGCAGACGTTTGTCTTGATTAAAACAGCCTTGTTTAGCTATAAATTAAAACAAGATTTTTTGCCTCATATATATAGGGATTAAACGAAAATTCATTAAAAATGATAGTTCTCGTTTAGTCACTAATAGGAATAGCTATGCTTGGATTTGCACTTGATATTAGCCATCCTCAGTATGTAACAGCATATAACTTACAATATTTAACAAACATTATGATAGATAAGATCATACTTTCGTGTGTCTTTTGAAAAAATAGACGTTTCACTTTCCTCGATAGCAATAAAATTGTAATATTCGTCAGCTTTGATTATCTTTAAGAGGACACTTATTAAATAAACAATATGACCCTTGTAGAAAAATATATTAACATAATATGTCCACATCATTAGAGATTTTGGTTATGACAAACTACAAATACATGGCAACCAAAAACATACGAAGAAGAAACATGGAAAATCCATACCGATAAAGTATAACTTTTTATTTAATTAGAAATTAAGGATGCAAGTTTCATCAGCAGAAATACATTCTGCTCTCAATACTTTCTTTGGCTTTGATGGTTTCAAAGACCGCCAAGAAGAAATAATACAAAGTGTGCTTTTACAAAAAGACACTATGGTAATCATGCCTACTGGTGGAGGCAAATCTTTGTGCTACCAGCTACCAGCTATTATGCAGCCAGGTACTGCTATTATCATATCTCCTCTAATAGCTTTGATGAAAAACCAAGTGGACTCAATAAGAGGCTACTCTCAAAATGATGACATCGCCCATTTCTTAAATTCTTCACTTAATAAATCACAGATTACAAAGGTAAAAGAGGACATCTTAAGCAAAGTAACAAAACTGCTTTTTGTAGCTCCAGAATCTTTGATAAAAGAAGAAAATATTGCGTTTTTTAAATCCGTTAATATTTCTTTTGTGGCTATAGATGAGGCACACTGTATTTCAGAATGGGGTCACGATTTCAGACCTGAATACCGAAAAATCAGAGAAATGGTAAATGCCATAGACGAAACTACCCCTCTCATAGCACTCACCGCTACAGCAACTCCAAAAGTACAATCTGATATAATCAAGACTCTACATCTTAATGATGTGAATATATTCATGTCATCATTTAATAGGGCTAATCTATATTATGAAGTAAGACCTAAAATTACTAAGGATCAGACCATAAAAGAAATTGTTCAGATTATCAAAGGTCATGACTCGCCATCTGGCATCATATATGTGCAAGCCAGAAAGACTACTGAGGCAATTGCCGAAGTACTGAGTATTAATGGCATCAATGCTGCTCCATATCATGCTGGGCTTGATGCCAAAACCCGTTCTAGAGCACAAGACGAGTTTTTGTCAGAAAAAATAGATGTTATTGTAGCTACCATAGCATTTGGAATGGGCATTGATAAACCTGATGTAAGATTTGTAATCCACTACGATATTCCAAAAAGTATAGAAAACTATTATCAAGAGACGGGTAGAGCTGGTAGAGACGGTCTCTTAGGTAAATGTTTTGCATTTTATGCCCATAAAGATATTTTAAGGCTCGAAAAATTTCTAAAGGACAAACCAGTATCTGAGAGAGAAATGAGTGTTCAGCTCATGGAAGAAGTGATAGCATATTGCGAAACGGCAGACTGTAGAAGGAAGTTTTTACTACACTATTTTGGAGAAGACAATGGTCAATGTGATAACAAGCTTTGTGATAATTGTGCCAATCCCAAAGAGAAAAAAGATGCCAGCCATGAACTAAAAAGTACCATTGAAACCATTTTGGCTTTAAATGAAAACTATGGTGTTAAATTTTTGGTTGACTTTATAAAAGGAGTAAAAACTCAGGAGATTAAAACATTTAAATACGATACTCATAAAGATTTTGCTTTTGGTGCAGAAAAAGAAGCCATTTATTGGCACTCAATTATAAGACAGGCTGTTCTCAATAATTATCTCAAAAAAGATATCGAACAGTACGGATTGATAAAAGTGACCAAAAAAGGCCATGAGTTCTTGCAAGTACCAAAGGGTTTCACAGTAAGTATGAACCATGACTATTCTGATGAAGCCAATGCGAATATTATTACAGGTAGTGGATCACAAGGAGCAGCACTTGATGAAAATTTATTTCATATATTAAAAGACTTGTGCAAACAAGAAGCCGTAAAGTTTAAAGTAAAATACTACTCTATTTTTATGGATCCCGCCCTACAGGAAATGTCTACATACTACCCAACTACTGAAGATGAAATGCTAAAAATTCCCGCTATTAACAAAGGTAAAGTAGCAAAATATGGAGCGCCATTTCTCAGTACTATCAAAAGATATGTTGAGGAAAATGAGATAGACAAACAAGAATTTGTAGTGATCAAACAGATAGCAGATAAGTCAAAAAACAAAATAGCTATTATTCAAGGCATTGATAGAAAAATACCTTTAGATGATATAGCCCATTCTGCTAAATTAAGTGTGACCGAACTTCTAGAAGAAATGAACTTAATGGTCAATTCAGGCACCAAACTAAACATCGATTACTATCTTGAAGAAGCTATAGATGAAGATATTGTTGATGAAATCACAGAATATTTTGATGAAGCAGAATCAGAATCAATAGAAGATGCCGAAAAAGAACTCACAGAAGAAGATATTACTCGTGAAGAAATCATGATGATACGTATCAAATATATCTCTGAAGTAGCATTATAAGTGTGAATCAAAATATCATCATCATCAATGGGCCAAATCTCAATCTTCTGGGTAGTCGTGAGCCTGAAATTTATGGAAATCAAACTTTTGAAGAATTTTATAAAATCTTAAAGGTAGAATACAAAAATATTGCGCTCTCATATTATCAAACCAATCATGAAGGCAACATAATTGACAAACTGCATGAAGTGGGGTTTTCATATGATGCAATCATTCTAAATGCTGGAGGATATACGCATACATCTATTGCCATCGCAGATGCTATTAAGGGTATCACTACCCCAGTGGCAGAAGTACATATATCTGACATATATGCAAGAGAAAAATATCGGCATCACTCCTATATCAAACCAATGGCAGTCATTTCAATTGTAGGCAAAGGATTAAAAGGATACAAAGAAGCGATTAACTATTTTCAGAACTATTGACCCTACCTCCTCCTATTCAGAAGTGGCTGACCGGAAACTCATCAAAATTAAGAATGTTTACTTCGACGAATTCAGTATAAACCTTTTAGGCATATTTTTATTTCCCTCAACTCACAAATACCCAGGCATCATTGAATTTCTAAAAAATGAAAACATCATCAAAATAATTCATTTTGTAAAAAATGATAGTTTTCGTTTAGTCACTACCTAGCAGTATATTGCAGGCTCACGACTACTCAGGTGGCATCAATTTTGGCTAAAAAAAGTTCTTTTATTACTATACTTCGGCAATTTATGTTTCAAATCGAAGATGTGGCAACATAATCGAGATTCACTAACACATGAAATAAGTTAGAAATAGCGCTGCTATTAATACAAAAATAGCCTGTGTCTAGCAATAAAATAGCAATTGTTTGTCTCAAAAGCACATCATATGAGTAGTTACAATAATTTTAATAATTGGATTTGAACAGAAAAATCAAATTACTTTACTTGCTTATCAATTGCTTATCAAATGCTTCAACCCTCTTTTCAAGTTCATTAATTTTTTCATTGGCCTTTTGTATTTCAAGTTCAAGCTTTTGTAATCTTTCTTCTTTATTTGGGTTTAAGTTACAACCAAATAAGAAAGTTGAAAAAAAGGCGACTAACAGTATTTTTTTCATAATATGTTTATTCGTTAAATCTGAGACGTCTAATTTTGTAAAATATATTAAAATTGAGTCCATTCCGAAAACTTACAAAACCAACAAAGTTTACTTCGACAAGCTCTGCATAAATCTTTTAGGGAAATTTACATTTTACTCAACCCGCTGATACTTTGGCGTCAGCGAATCTCTAAAAATGCAAATTTTATCCAATATAACTCTTTTTATAAAAAATGTTAGTCTCCAGTGCAGGCTCAAAATTAATTTATCTTTTATTGATGTGTATATAATTGACTTGAAATTTCAGACCAATTCCTACCTTTTATCTGTACCTTTGTTAAGCGATTGGGAAATATTCTAATCGGATAATTACTTCATGATCATCAAAAAAATGTAAGTAGTTACAATATATTTAATCATCGCATAAAACGTTGATGGAGAGGTGTCCGAGTGGCTTAAGGAGCACGCTTGGAAAGCGTGTGTGCCAGTGATGGTACCGGGGGTTCGAATCCCCCTCTCTCCGCTTTTTTTACCTTGATAGTCGATAGTCGATAGTCGATAGTCGATAGTCGATAGTCGATAGTCGATAGTCGATAGTCGATAGTCGATAGTCGATAGTCGGATAGTCGATAGTTGGATAGTCGATAGTCGATAGTCGATAGTCAATTAGTCGATAGTCAATTAGTCGATAGTCGATAGTCAATTAGTCGATAGTCGATAGTCAAATAGGTGATAGTTTAATAAATCTATTAGTCTTTAGTGTTAATAATAAATGAGGCAAACAAGAATTTGTTCGAACTACTTTTGAATATTTCAATAAAAACCAATTGCAAACTTTCCGACAAGTTAGCATGGCTTAATGACAAGATATTTTTAATCAACTTAATTATTCGCACACAATTTAGAAATAATGATAACTACTCAGGTAGGCGCTTTTGACTTAATAAATTGGCTCCACCAGAGAAGTTACTAATAATGTTCTACCCTAATATTTCATTTTGATTAATAAAAGGTTGTTTGTATAACCTTTTGCCTGTTGCTTTAAATAGAGCATTTGCCACAGCACCACCAGCAGGAGGAAGCGAGGGCTCACCAAGGCCAGTGGGGCTTAATCCATTTTCTACAAAATGAACTTCTACCTCTGGAGCTTCGGAATGTCTAATAAGTCTGTATTTATCAAAATTAGCAGCTGAAGGCACTCCTTTGTCAAAACTAAGATCACCGTACATGGCATGTCCTACACCATCTACAACGCCTCCTTCCACTTGATTTTTAGCAGCTTCTGGATTTACTACAATACCGCAATCTACAGCGCATATCACTTTTTTTACTACAGGGCTTCCATCTTTCATAACCACATGAGCGACTTCTGCTACATGAGTATTATGCGAGTAATACGCCGAAAACCCTTTGGATACTCCTGATTCTTCTTTGCCCCAACCGCCTTTTTCAGCAGCAAGTTTGATAGTTTCTTGCATTCTCTCAGGGGAATATTGTATGCTTTCATCAGCGGCGGCAGCTCCTTTAGCATTTTCTAATAATGCCAATCTGAGCTCTACGGCATCTGTTTTCATCAAATCAGCCAATTCATCAAAAAAGCTTTGTTCGGCAAACCCTAAGAAGTTAGTGAATGGTGCTCTCCATGCTCCTGTAGTGATATTGCTATCAGTTTTTACTGACTCCACTTTATAATTGGGAATTGCTCCTGCAGGAAAGAAATTAGGAATCAAGCCATACATATTAGAACTCATTGCAGATTCTGTCAGTTTATATCCCGTTACTTTTCCATCCTTAATACTTGCAGCAATTTTGTATTTGCTAGCAGGCCTGTAAGTGCCAGCTGTCATATCATCTTCTCTTGTAAAGAGGAGTTGTACTGGCTTGTTTATGGCTTGAGATATTAAGGCAGATTCTTCGGCAAATTCTCCATATAATCTCCTTCCGAAACCACCTCCCATACGAGTCATATCAATGGTTACATCTTTTTTATCTCTACCTGTCACACCTGCTATTCTACTCTGTGTCCATTCAGGTGTCTGAATTGGGCCCTTGGTGTAGATTCTTTCTTCTGTTACATCAGCATAAAAATTCATTGGCTCTAGGCAATTATGAGGCAGATAAGGAGCTTCATATACTCGTTCTAATATTTCGTCGGCATCTGCAAATGCTTTTTCTACATCACCATCTTTGCGTCTAGGTTCATCGGCTCCTTTTTCCATTAATTTATTCATTGCCGTATTATGATCAGTTGTGCTTTCTAAAGCAGTATCTTCCTCCCAAGTAGCATTAATAAGTTTTTTGGCTTTCATTGCAGGCCAGTTTGACGACGCTATAATGGCTATTTTATCTCCGATTTGAATGACATCTGAAACTCCATTTACAGCTTTGGCTTTTTCTGCCTCAAACGACACTAATTTTTGACCAAAAGCAGGAGGTCTTATCATTGATGCATACACCATTCCTTTTTCTCTGGTATCAATACCAAATAATGGCTGACCTGTAAGAATCCCTTTCATATCCACATTGGTCTTACTGTGTCCTATTATTTTAAAATCCTTAGGGTCTTTTAGAGATATCTCTTCAGGTACTGGCATATCAACAATATTAGCGGCGACATCTCCATATCCCAATGTTTCTCCTTTGGCATTAGTAATTATCCCTTTAGCCACTGTGAGTGTAGAAGCCTCTACCTCCCATCTTTTTGCTGCAGCAGTTACTAACATTGCTTTAGCTGTTGCTCCTGTTTTTCTTAGTAATTCCCAGTCATGACGGATGGACTGACTTCCTCCTGCTACTTGTCTTTTGTATTTTTCTGTGTCGAGAGGAGCTTGTTCTACTATGACTTGATCCCAATCGCAATCCAGCTCTTCGGCTACTATCATGGGCATTGATGTTTTTACATTTTGGCCAATCTCAGGGTTGGGATTAACAATACTTATTGTGCCATTTTCACCTATTTTAATGTAACCGGTAAGGTTAGCCCATTGTTCAGGCATATCGGGTGAAGGCAACTGGGCATAATTGTATGCTCTTTCCTGCTTACATGATGCCAACCATGAAAACCCTATGAGTACTCCACCTCCAGCAGCGGCTGATGTTTTTAGAAAAGTTCGTCTTTTGAATTGTGTATTTATTTTTGACATGTTATTAGTACTTCTTTATATAAAAAAAATTTGAATGTGACATGTAGATGTTTACATGTTTTTAGCTGCTGTTTTTACTGCTGCCCTAATTCTATTATAAGTACCACATCGGCAAATATTACCATTCATGGCTTCTTTAATATCCTGGTCACTCGGATTTTTATTTGTTTTCAAAAAAGCTGATGCGGTCATTATTTGCCCTGCTTGACAATAGCCACATTGGGGTACATCATGCTCTATCCATGCTTGTTGTACAGGATCTTTAAGGTTTTCAGACAGCCCTTCTATTGTGGTAATTTTTTTATTCTCTACATCAGATATGCGCAGTTGACATGATCGTACTGCTGTACCATCCATGTGTACAGTACAAGCACCACACTGAGCGATACCACATCCATATTTTGTGCCTACCAGATTGAGCTCATCTCTGAGTACCCATAATATAGGAGTATCGGCATCTACGTCTACTGACTTTTGATTGCCATTTACATTAATATTAAATATTGCCATTGGTATATGTTTTTTCTTTAACGATTCTGAAATTAATGGAAATTATCCAAATATTTATAATTATATGAAAATGACTACCACTCAGCCACGATTTATTTGCCAACCAAAGCTCATTTAATGACAAAAAAAGGTTATAGAAAGATCATCGGAATACAAATAAAGCAAGAAATTTTGGATGAAATTTGCATTTTTGGAGACTCGGTGATGTCTGAGTATCAGTGAATTGAGAAAAATATAAAGTTCGACAAAAGCAACTTTTTGATTTTGTGAATTTTCGGAATGGACTCGATAAAGTATATCATACATTTGGTACAAGGAATACATTCCGAGAGGAATATTATCATTCTGAATAATCAATTAAAAAAATACCATATCTTCATTTTTTTATGTCAAAGAAATATCACTATGTATAAATTCCTTTTTATATCAATTATCCTTATCTATTCTTGTTCACAACCTCAAAATTCTATGATGACCACCATAGAATTAGAAGAATTAACTATTGATGAAATTCAAAAAGCATATGAATCAGGGACTTATAATGCAACACAATTAATACAAGCTTACCTGAATAGGATCGAAGATTTAGATGTAAATGGCCCTGCATTGAATTCTATAATTATGATAAATCCTGATGCTTTGACAATAGCCGCAGAATTAGACAAGGAAAGAGCAGATGGCAAAGTACGTGGCCCTATGCATGGCATACCAGTAATATTAAAAGACAATATTGATACCCATGATAAAATGCCTTGTACTGCTGGGGCGCGCCCTATGGCCAATGCAATGCCATTACAAGATGCTCATATAGTAAAACAGCTCAGGGCTGCAGGGGCAATTATTTTAGCGAAAGCTAACTTGAGTGAATGGGCTAATTTTCACAGTTCTTATTCGAGTAGCGGATGGAGCGCTATAGGAGGGCAAACAAAAAACCCTTATGTACTTAGCAGAAACCCCTGTGGATCAAGTGCGGGCTCTGGTGTAAGTACATCGGCTAATTTTACAATGATAGCCATTGGTACAGAGACCAACGGTAGTATTGTCTGCCCGGCCAATAACAATGGCATCGTAGGGATAAAACCTACTGTAGGTCTATTGAGCAGATCGGGTATTGTGCCAATATCTTTTACCCAAGATACTCCTGGCCCAATGGCACGAACAGTTAAAGATGCTGCTATTTGCCTTGCTGCAATGACTGGAGTAGATCCCAATGATAGCAAAACCACACCCAGCAGCCCATATAGTAATATAGACTATACTCAATATTTAAAATTAGATGGGTTAAAAGGTAAAAAAATAGGCTACTATAAACTCAATGTGGATGACTTCTGGAGGATAGAAAAAAACATGGATAAAGTCATTGCAGATATCAAAGCACAAGGTGCTGAAGTGATAGAGATTGATGATCTTTTCGATGGAAATATTAACAGACCATCATTTCAGGTTTTGCTCTACGAATTTAAAGACGGACTCAATAAGTATTTTGCTTCTCTAGGACCAAATAGCCCAGTGAAGGATATGGATGACATTATAAAGCAGACTTTTGCTGATAGTATTGAAATGCAATATTTTGATCACAAATTACTTGTTGATGCCAATGCCAAAGGTGATCTTAATGATAAAGAATATTTGGATGCTATTAAGGAAATGCATAGACTGAGTAGAGAAGAAGGGCTTGACAAAGTAATGGATGAGCATAATCTTGATGCTATTATATCTCCTACTAGAGGGCCGGCATGGAAAACTGATCTTACCAATGGAGATAATTTTAGAAGTGTATCATCAAGTAGCCCCGCTGCAATTTCGGGATATCCAAGTGTGACAGTACCTGCTGGCAACATTGATGGCCTTCCTCATAATGTGTCTTTTTATGGTCGAGCTTGGAGCGAACCGCTTTTATTAGAAATTGCTTATGCTTTTGAGCAAGCCACCAAACATCGAATAGTGCCCCAGTTTTTGGATGAATAGTAGCATAAATGATTGTATAACTCTGTAACTACTCTGGTGGGTGTATAGTGGGATTTTTTAACCAAAATTGATACCACCTGATATCTATGAATCCTGTAGGGATTTAATAATTGTAGGGTTTTATTGTATTGAATAAATTCGACCCCTGTCGGGGTCGTATGTACCGATTATCGTCTATTTTTATAATCATATGAACCCTTCCTGTTCAACTCTGGGTTACTATTAATGCGAAAATAGTTTGTGTCTATCTAAAAATGTTATTTTCAAGTTTAAAACCGCACCACCTGAGTAGTCACCTTTATCCTAAGGCAACAATAATTTTTCATCTTTATTTAGTCCATTATATCTGCCCTTTCCAGAACTTGTTCCATTGAATGTTATCTTGCTTTTATATTTTTCTCGCTCTTCATCGGGTAAGGTGTAAAAGGTTTGACATTTAGCTGAGCAGCAGGCATTATAAGTGGTAGCACACTCTTCACACTGTATGAATAATATGTGACAATGATCATTTTTACAATTTTTATGATGGTTTGATGGTTTACCGCATTGGTGGCATTTTGATATTACATCGTCACTAATAATTTCTCCAAGCCTTTCGTCAAAAACAAAATTTTTACCTTTAAATTTATTGTCTAATCCATTGTTTTTGCACTGACGGGCATATTCAATAATTCCTCCATTGAGTTGATGCATTTTTTCAAACCCCCTGTGCTTGAAGTATGCACTGGCCTTTTCGCATCTTATACCTCCCGTACAGTAGAGGAGAATGTTTTTTTCTTTGTGGGAAGAAAGAATATTTTCTACAATTGGCAGTGATTCTTTGAAAGTTTCCACATCAGGACATATCGCACCTTCAAAATGGCCCACCTCACTCTCATAATGATTTCTCATATCGATAATAATAGTGTCATCATCATCAGCCATTGCATTAAACTCTTCGGCGCCTATATGTTTTCCTCTGTCTGTAGTGTCAAAAGTTTCATCTTCTAAACCATCAGCTACTATTTTTTCTCTTACCTTAATAGTTAATTTAAAAAATGACTTTCCATTATCTTCAATTGCCATATTTAGCCTGCACCCTTCTAAAAAAGTGATGTCGTAGAGTGCTTTTGTACAGTCATTGAGTTGTTCAACTGTTACCGATGCCTGTCCATTGATTCCTTCTTTAGATATATATATTCTCCCTAAAACATTATGTTGATCAAGTACTGTATAGAGGTGATCTCTAAAAAAATGAGGATTCAGAATATGAGCATATTTATAAAAAGAAAAGGTAAAGCGAGGGGTATCATCCCCAGCCAGTCGCTCTAATAACAGGTCGCGACTTACGCGATTATGTAGATTTTTCATATGTGGCCAATTGCATTTTAACCGAAAGCAAAGGTATAGGAATAGAAATAATAATATTTTTCTTTTTGTAACTATTTAGGTGGTGTATTAGAAAAAGAGCCTTTTTAATTCAAAATTGATACTACATGAGTCACCTTTTTTTAATGCTATAACGTATTATATATTTTTTCTTTATCTATATTTTTGTTTTATTAATAGGGGACAAACCACAAGATTTAAGGATTAATTGAAGATTGTACCATCAAATAATTGTATAAAGAACCAAATTGCCTTTTTAAAAATAAAAA
>JAZGFD010000156.1:0-2971 GCA_036479115.1 Saprospiraceae bacterium
AAAAAGAATCGTTTTGGATGAAATTTACATTTTCAGAGATTCGGTGATGCCTGAGTATCAGCGAGTTGAGAAAAATGTAAAATTCGCCAAAAGGAACTTTTTTGATTTTGTGAGTTTTCGGAGTGGACTCATTATTAACACTTTACATGAAACAAGTCCTTCTTCGTCAGACCTCTGCATGTACTAGACGTTGCGGTGAAATAAACTCCGCTATGTATCATCTATTTCGCAGCAACGGATTCGGTGCAAACCCCTGTTAGACGAAGCACCCATGTCTTGCTACGCAGAGCCAAGGAAATTTTGGACAACAGAGGAGATGACAAAATGCAATAAAATAATTTCGTTAAAGATGAATCTTTTTTGTGAACTTCGCATATCTCCGAATCCGTTAGGTAGAAGCGAAAAATAAAATACAAAACAATCACAAATATGAAATTAGCAGTTGCTCAATTTGAACCAAAAGATGGAAATAAAAATTACAATTTATCCGTAATTGAAAACCTGACGAAAAAAGCAAAAAAAAACGGAGCTGATGTAATTAGTTTTCACGAAATGTCGATTACTGCCTACACTTTTACAAAGGAATTGAGTTGCGAAGAAATTATTGATTTAGCAGAAGAAGTACCTAACGGAGAGAGTATCAAACAACTGATTAAAATTTCAAGAGAAAACAATATAGCAATCCTTGCTGGATTAGTGGAAAAAGAAAACAAAGAAATATTCAATACTTATGTTTGTGTACATCAAGGAGAAGTAATAGCAAAGTTCAGAAAACTGCATCCATTTATAAGTAAATTTATGGTAGCTGGAAGCAATTATGAAGTATTTGATTTAATGGGATGGAAATGTGGAATTCTAATTTGCTATGATAACAACATAATAGAGAATGTAAGAGCAACAACTTTAATGGGAGCAAACCTTATTTTTGCCCCACATGTAACTGGATGTACTCCATCTGCAATGCCAGGAAGAGGTTATGTAGATGACAAGTTTTGGCAGAATAGAGATATAGACCCAGTTTCTTTAAGATTAGAATTTGATGGCCCTAAAGGAAGAAGTTGGTTGATGCGTTGGTTACCAGCAAGAGCATATGACAATGGGATTTATTACGTCTTTACAAATCCAATTGGATATGATGGAGAACATCTAAAGAATGGGAATTCAATGATAATTGACCCTTTTGGAGAAGTACTAACTGAGATAAAATCGTTTGGTGACAGTATTGCTATAGCAACTCTTACCAAAGAAAAAATTCCACTTGCAGGAGGATTTAGATATACGAATGCTCGAAGACCGGAACTATATAGAGAAATAATAGGCAAAAAGCATACTTCAAAATTTAAACCTGTTTGGATAAAAGACAAATGAAAAATATAGCTTGTTCCTAATAACTAAGCAATTCGCTACTGTGTGCCTTAATCCATTCTTGTTGCGTATGTCCCTGGCAAGTCGGCAATGTTGATTGTGATACTTGTTATAGCTGATATGCAATTTAATACAACAATCACAGCGGCCTACATGACCGCCCAGGACTATAGTTCGGCATGGACGTACGGTTTGCAGGCTGCGATACTGCCAGGCATTGGGCACATAAGCTTTTGAGATGATAAGCCTTGAGATCAAGCACATTGGCCACTCTATATTTGGCCTTCACTACTTGGCCTTCACTTTTTTAAAGATTCAAAGAAAGGTAAATGGAAATTAATTACCTCTTCAATTTCTTTATTAACAACATACTATATTATTGAAAAACAAAACGGATCTAATCAAGCAAAAAAGGTTTTTAAAATATTACTTAATAGACTCGAGGTACAAGATATTAGTAAAAGAGAATTACAAACGGCATTGACTGCAAAATTCAAAGATTACGAAGACTCTGTTCAGTAGGAGCATCCACCAAAAAGTGAATTTTTGTTATTTTGTGGGTTTTCGGAGTGGCCTCAAGTTTATAAGTTTAAACATCTAGTTAAGAAGACCGAAAAGAACAATTTACTCCTTATCCAATTCTTGCGGATGCCATACTAGGCGATCAAAATCTTGGACCTTATCGTCTTTTACTATCACCCCTTCAGCTTCTAATGATTTTTGCATTTTAGATGGAGGCTTAAAATGTACCCTACCGCTCAGTTCTCCCTTTCTATTAACTACTCGGTGAGCAGGTATATTATCTTCTCCTTCTGAGTTACACTGGGTCAAAGCCCATCCTACCATTCTGGCTGATCCTAATGAAAGATAGTCAGCAATGGCTCCATAAGTCGAAACCCTTCCTTTTGGAATTTTCTTAGTCACGTAATAAACCAAATCGTAATAACTATCTTTTTTCATGTATTGCAACAGTAATTTGATATTATAAGAGGGGTAACTACTCCAGGAACGAGTTTTTTAGCTAAAAATGATACTCCCTGAATAGTTACAAAAGGGTAACTACTCAAGTGGGTGCTTTTTAGCTAAAATTGTCTCCATCGGAATAGTTACAAAAGACGTTTAATATACCGATCACAATTGGGCATTCAAAATATTTAATTAAAATTATACCAGACCAGTAAATTAGGCAATTATATTTTCAATAGCCAAATATTCTGAGAGAGAGGCTCAAATCTAACTCGTCATTCATGACTTGACAGCGCACTAGTAATGATAGCAAATAGTGCAATAAACTGGTTATTAGAAAATAATCTCATTTCCATTTCCTAAAGCCGAATACGCACCTCATCTTTATGACCACGTGGAGAATTTGAATAGACTGCTTGAAAAATTCAAGCATGATGAACGTACTCAGAAAATAGTAGGGCAGATTAAAAAGAAACCTGCCTCACGCCTATTACTTACTCAGATGATAGGTGCTCAGGATGCCTTTGTCCTGATGGGAGTATATAGTATTTTGGGATATAATCATATTTATATTGGCATTGACAAAGAAGAGGCAGCTTATGTGCAAAATACTCTTGACAACCTGAATAAAGAGTTGAAT
>JAZGFD010000157.1:0-3387 GCA_036479115.1 Saprospiraceae bacterium
TTAGTAAAAGTCATCAAGGGCTTTGTTCATTCTCAAAATCGCCATCTTGCTGATTTTCGCTATGTTCTTTTCAGATAAAAAAGTATAATGCCATTTTTACAATTACTTTTAATTTCCCCTTTTCTTACTGTACAATAAGGATATGGGCGGTATTTGAACTGATATTAGTTATCGCCACTTTTTTAGTCTCTGCCATAACTAAAAATAATACTCCATTCTCACCGTACCCAAATAACTTAAAAGACCGGAGTTGTCGTTGTTAGGGTTGTTATAAATCTTTAAAAAAGACTGATCGTACCGCATTGAAGTGGATATATGTTTATTAATACGGTATTGTACTCCAATCACAGCGCCAATATCATCTTTTCTAAAAAAATCAACAAATGACGACAAACCAGGGTTACTGCTGGTAGTACTGAAAAGTCGCGCATAATAGCCGCCACCAATAATGCTAATGTAATAGAAATTTTCATTTGTATTGTACCATGAGTTAAGGCTATACAAAATGGGCATTTGAAGGTAATTGAGAGTAGTGCTCATTCTCTGATTTAAACCTGAATTTTGGACCTTGTTTGCACTTCCTTTTTGGTTGAATAAAAGCTCAATGGCTATAGCGTTTTTTAGAAAGAAAAATTCTATCCCAATGCCTGTATGAATGCCCACTTTATTAAATCCTTTTAGGTTATCACCTTCTAATTGGGATGCATTAATACCGGCTATTACTTTTCCTGAAAAACCCTGTCCTCTTGAGCTTGGGGATAGAAAGAGACTAAATATTAGTAAAAATATTAATTTATATAATTTCATATATATGAATTATTGATATATTTGTTGCCATATATTTACATATGAAGGCAACAAAAAACAACCTACAAAAATTAGTCGGACAAATAGAAGAGTACAACTATACTGTAAGGTATGAAAAAGGAAATTTTCAGTCTGGATTTTGTATTTTAGAAAAGAAAAAAGTTGTAGTCATCAATAAATTTTTTGACTTAAAGGCTCGCTTTGAAAGCCTCAACCTTATACTTATTAAGATTGTTGCTCAAGAAAAATTTGTATTAAGGGCGTAATTAAGTGTTTTAACAAAATTGCATCAAAATGAAATTTTTCTGTGAGGAATATTTTCATTTTCTCAAATTACTGATACTCTTACATCACTGAGTTTCAAGAGAACAAAAAAAATCTTCAGATATTCTTCATTTGTAACTACTATGGTGATGTGCTTTTGAGTGAAAAAATTATTATTTTATGTAAGTACTCAATTATCTTGTGTAACCAGCAAGATTTGCCATCATTTTTGTACAACAATGCCGCCAAATCACAACAATCACTACCGAACCAAAGGCGTTGCCTTTGGCTATTCAGTTTAAAGGCCTTCAACCATTTTATGATGATTATAATACTGAGCTCACTCCGAAAACATAAAAAGTCTAAAATGTTTCTTTCAGTGACCCAATTCTATTTTTCAATCTATTGATAATCAGGTATTTACAAATATTAAAAAATAACAATATCAACTAAAATAATTCATTTTGTGAAATATTATCTGTTTTCAAAGAGGGCTCAATATTGGGTACATAGCGGGAAAAGAACCTTTTTTAGTGAAAGTTGATACTACCTGAGTAACCTTCATTTTTCAAAAGAAATATGATCTCGCTCAGCGACTAATTGGGCTTTAGAGAGTCTTTTGATCCAGACTTAATAACTTCAATGTATTTTTAACCCTCACAATGTTAAAAACTAGTGAAAATTACAATACTTGGTACTGGTACTTCTCAAGGTGTTCCAGTCATCGGTTGCCATTGTACCACCTGCACTTCTGATGACCCGAGAGACAATCGCAGCCGGTGTAGTGTTTTAATTCAGTCAGAAACCACCCAGATTATTATTGATGTAGGACCTGACTTCCGCTCTCAGATGTTGGATGCCAAGGTAAATAGTTTAGATGCCGTCCTTTTAACTCACGAACACAATGATCACATTATTGGTTTAGATGACCTTCGTCCTCTTCTTTTTACAAATAAAAAAGGTATTAGAATTCACGGAGAAGAGAGAGTGCTAAGTGACTTAAAACACAGATTTGAATATGCATTCACAACCCATTCTTATCCAGGAGCACCCTCCTTTGATGTAAAAGAAATTGTGCCAAACACCAAATTAACTATTGGAGATATTACTATCTTACCTTTAAGAGTGACCCACGGGAGATTGCCCATTTTAGGCTTTCGTATAGGAAAATTTGGATATTTTACAGATACAAATGAGATCCCCAATTCGACAATTGCCGAGCTGTCTGAATTAGATGTATTGGTGCTGGATGCATTGAGACCTACACCTCATCATTCCCACTTCTCATTAGAAGAAGCTATTATTATGACAAAAAGGATAGCCCCTCAAAGGGCCTATTTTACCCACGTGAGCCACCTCATGGGACCTACTTCTATATGGGAAAAGAAACTTCCAAGAAATATTTATCCGACATATGATGGCCTTCAATTTGAAGTTTAAGCCAGTTTGCCCTATTTTCATGCCATGCTTCGAATTTTATGTCTTGGGTTTGTGGTTTGTTTGTTAAGCTTTGTCTCCGCAATGGCACAGCAGCCCATTCAATATTCACAATACATGCAAAACAAGTATCTTCTAAATCCTGCTTTTGGTGGGCTAGAGGGTTCATTAAGTGTATTTGGTGGTATAAGATCTCAATGGTCACAATTACAAGGCAGCCCTAAGTCACAGAATGTTTCTGCCCATCTCCCAATGTATAATCTCCAAGGCTCTATTGGATTTTCATTTCAGAATGAAACCAGCTCAGATTTTAATATAATCAGCATGAGCGGATCGTATAATTATGTCATTGAGACTACTTATGGTGCCCTTTCTTTGGGTGCAAAATTAGGCGCTCACCAGTTGCGTATTCAAGGCAATGGAATTATTACGCCTTCTGGAACTTATGAAGGTAATATCTCAGATCATAATGATCCAATACTCATCAGCAGCGAATCAAGAGGGGTCGGCCCCTTATGGGGAGTTGGAGTTTACTTTATGGCAGAAGAATTAGAAATCGGAATAACCCTTGACGAATTTCCAATTCATTCTATTGGTGCTGGTGAGATTTCTTATAAAAGGAATCAAACAACCAGCTTATTTGCTGAATACCATTTACTCTATAGCAATCTATGGACTTTTTCTCCGAGCATTTATATCAAAAGCGATTTTGCCCAGACTCAAATTGATTTTTTTGGTAAAGTGAATTACAGCAACCTCTTTGGTGGACTCGGATTGAGAGGGTACAGTGGTTCCAGTTTGGATGCTCTGGTGATATTGATGGGAGTACAATTTAATAAACACTACAAACTTTCGTATTCTTATGACCTTGGGATTTCA
>JAZGFD010000158.1:0-17426 GCA_036479115.1 Saprospiraceae bacterium
GTAAAATTCGCCAAAAGGAACTTTTTTGGTTTTGTGAGTTTTCGGAGTGGACTCAAAATTACAATCTATTTTCATTTGTATATATACCCAAGTATATATAATAATTATATGATGCTAACATCATATAATTTTACTTAATTTTGCTTGACACATAAAAAAAATATTATTATGAACATTGAGCAAATATATACTGGCTGTTTAGCACAGGGTGCATACTTCATAGTGTCTAATGGAGAAGCAGCGGTAATAGACCCATTAAGAGAAACTGAGCCTTATATAGAAAGAGCGAAAAAAAAAAATGTCAATATCAAATATATTTTCGAAACCCATTTTCATGCTGATTTTGTGTCAGGTCATCTTGATCTAGCAGCAAAAACTGGTGCCACTATAGTGTATGGGCCAAGTGCCGAAACCGCTTTTACAAAACATGAAGCCAAAGACAACGAAGAATTTAAAGTGGGCGATATTACCATCAGAGTACTACATACTCCAGGTCATACACCTGAGAGCACCTGCTTCCTCCTAATAGATAGTGATGGAGAGATGAAAGCCGTCTTTACAGGAGACACATTATTTATAGGAGATGTGGGAAGACCTGATCTTGCTCAAAAAGCTACCAATCTTACGCAGGAAGACCTTGCAGGGTGGCTGTTTGACAGTCTAAGAAATAAAATTATGACGCTTCCTGATCATATTACTGTCTATCCAGCACATGGTGCAGGGTCAGCTTGTGGAAAAAACATGAGTAATGAGACTTGGGATACTCTTGGTCACCAAAAGGAAACCAACTATGCGCTAAGAGCAGACATGACCAGAGAAGAATTTACTACGGAAGTCACAGATGGTTTGCTTCCTCCACCTCCGTATTTTTCAAAAAATGCTGCACTTAATAAAAATGGAATAGGAAGTATTGATGATGTTATGGCACAAGGAGCCAGAGCTTTATCCGTCAATGAATTTGAGGTTCTTGCTGAGGATGAAGACATTCTTGTACTTGATGTTAGAGACAAGGAGACTTTTGTACGAGGATTTATACCTGGGTCAATATATATCAGCCTAGATGGCAGCTTCGCTCCTTGGGTGGGGGCATTGGTCACTGACCTCAAGCAAAAGATCATCCTTATTACTCCTGAAGGTCGAGAAGAAGAAGCGGTTATGCGGTTGGCCAGAGTAGGCTTTGACAATTCTCTGGGGTACCTAAAAGGAGGTTTTGAATCCTGGGATGCATCAGGCAATGAAGTAGAAAAGATCAACACAATTTCTGTAAAAGAATTCGCAAAAGCGAGGACAAAAGACGAATCAATAAAAATACTAGATGTACGTAAGCCTGGCGAATGGGAAGCAACACATATCTCTTCTGCTCAACATTTTGCTTTGGATTATATCAATGATCAAATGTCAGAAATCACTCCCAATAATGAATATTATTTGCATTGCATGAGCGGTAATCGATCTACTATAGCGGCTTCTATATTACATGCTAGGGGGTACAAACACCTTATCAATGTACACGGGACATTTGAAGATGTTAAGGAATCAGGAATGCCTATAGAGGGAAATTGCCCATCATTAATACATTAAACTATGAGTCTACTCCGAAAACGCACAAAATCAAAAAAGTTTCTTTTGGCGAAAAACCTTCTCGTCTCTTGTGAGAAACAGATAAAAACTCGAAAATTCATGTGTAATGGGTATAATTCCTTTGATAAATCTACAAATGATTAAAATAGTCAAGATCCATAAATGATAGGATCAATACTGCCGCGTAATTTAAAGGATTACAAGAGTTTAAATCAAGATATTATTGCTGGTCTGACAGTGGCTGTAATGATTATTCCTCAAGGAATGGCTTATGCCTTGCTTGCAGGCCTTCCTGCCATATATGGGCTGTATGCAGCCTTTATTCCTCTTTTTATCTATCCTTTGTTTGGCACCTCTCGGCAGTTATCAGTAGGTCCAGTAGCACTGGTATCCATCATAGTATTAGCAGGAATATCTCAATGGGCAGATCCTAATACTGCCAGATATATAGAGCTTGCTCTACTTACTTCATTGGTAGCTGGTATTATACAGGTATTACTCTCCATTGGTAAAATGGGTTTTCTCGTTAACTTTCTTTCAGAGCCTGTAATAGTAGGGTTTACTACCGCAGCAGCTATAATCATAGGGCTAAGCCAGTTAAAATATCTCTTTGGTATCGATATTGGAAATTCTAATGATGTACTGGGATTAATGCAAGGCTTAGTAGAAAATATAGAGGCTACAAATTTTATATCCTTAGCAATAGGGATAGTTGCCATATTATTAATGGTTTTGTCTAAAAAGTCAAAGAGAAATATCCCAGGAGCTATAATAGTTGTAATAATCGGGACATTATTGGTCTATTTTTTTAACCTTGACAAGCACAACCTACAAATTGTAGGCACGGTACCTGATGGCCTGCCTGCCTTAAATCTTTCTTTTATTAATATAAAAGATATTATTCTTGTTACTCCTTTGGCCCTCGTAATCTGCCTTATTAGTTTTATCGAATCACTCGCTATAGCAAAGACAATTGCTAAAAAGCATGATAACTATCCTATAGATGCCAACAATGAATTACTTGGTCTTGGAATGTCTAAAATAATTGGATCCATCTTTCAGGCATTTCCCAATACCGGTAGCTTTACCCGCTCTGCCATCAATGACGAAGCAGGGGCTGTAACCGGTATATCTTCATTTGTTTCGGGTATATTTATTGGCCTAATTTTGCTCTTTTTCACCCCCCTATTTTTCTTTTTAC
This sequence comes from Saprospiraceae bacterium, assembly GCA_036479115.1. GTDB lineage: Bacteria > Bacteroidota > Bacteroidia > Chitinophagales > Saprospiraceae > UBA7328. The sequence goes on from JAZGFD010000158.1 coordinate 2,783, forward strand.
CAAAAGCTGTATTAGGAGCAATTGTAATATCTGCGGTTTTCGGCCTCATTAATATTCCTTATGTAACACAGTTATTTTACATTAGTAAAAAGGATTTTGGTGTATTTTTTGTCACTTTCATTCTCACCTTGCTATTGGGTATACAAGAGGGCGTTTTTATTGGTATAATATTATCACTTCTTTTGATTATAAAACAAGCCTCTAAACCTCACTTTGCTATTTTGGGTAAATTGCCTGGAACATCGACTTACAGAAATGTCGAAAGATATGAAGAAGCTGAAATCCAAAAAGGAGTTGCCATTATCAGATATGACGAGAGTATTTATTTTGCCAATGCCAATCATTTTATTGAAACAATTAACGATATTGTAGCCAATCAAAAAGACCTTAATACAGTCATTCTAAATTGTGCTGCTATCAATAACTTAGATAGTACAGGCTTATCTAAAATGAATGAACTTTTAGAATCATTAGCACTCAAAGATATTAAGCTAATATTTACTGAACTACGTGGCCCTATAAGAGATCTATTTGTTAAAAGCGGAGTGACAGACAAAATCGGTTACGAAAATAATTACCTCACTATTCAGGATGCAATAGATGAGCATATTTCACGCAATGGCATAAGCAATATGAGTAGAAAATATGCATCACAAATAAACAAACGAAAAAAGACAAAATGAAATATGGATTTATAATCGACAATAGAAAATGTATCGGATGTCATGCTTGCACTACTGCATGTAAATCCGAGCATGAAGTGCCCGTTGGAGTTAACAGAACCTGGGTAAAACAAGTGGAAAAAGGAGTATTTCCTGATACCCGAAGGTTATTCTCTGTGATGAGATGTAATCACTGTACTGATGCCCCTTGTGTAGAAATATGTCCCACAGAATCCTTATTTATAAGAGAAGATGGTATAGTAGACTTTGACAAGGACAGATGTATCGGGTGCAAGTCATGTATGCAAGCATGCCCCTATGATGCTTTATATATCGACCCTGAAACCCACACGGCAGCAAAGTGTAATTATTGTGCTCATCGTATAGATATAGGATTAGAACCTGCTTGTGTAAATGTATGTCCAGAAGAAGCTATAATATCAGGCGACATGGATGACCCAAGTACCAAAATCTCACAACTTTTAGCAAGGCAAGCTGTCAAAACACGAAAGCCTGAAAAGGCAACGAGCCCCAATCTTTTTTATATAGATGCTGATGACGCCTCCTTAATACCAACTGCTACAGAAACCTCAAAGCAATCACTTTGGGGGTCTCAATCTTATGGTGTTGGGCACTATGCTAAAGAAGCTGAAAAAATGGCGTTTTCTAATGGAGACATTGTTGCGGAAGTGATGCGCACTACTAAGACAGTACAAAATGAAGAGGGTCATTTACACAAAGCACCTACCTCTGTAGAAGTGTTAATGAGAAACAAAGATGCCAAAAGAGTTTATGATGCTCCTGACAAAGGTATTCTATGGGGATGGGAAGTGTCGGGCTATGTCTGGACAAAAGCCATCTCTGCGGGGGCTTTTATAGTGCCCTTTTTAGCATGGGTGTTGGGTTTTGCAGAATTAAGTGATACAATAATATGGGCTTCAGTAGGTATTGGTTTATTGTTTTTAACTTTAACAGGCATCTTGCTTGTTATGGATCTTGATCAACCCAAAAGATTTGCATACGTATTGCTTCGTCCTCATTGGGGCTCATGGCTTGTCAAAGGCGGTTATTCCATTACCGTATATGGAGGCTTGCTTACATTATTAGGCGTTATTAAATGGTTTGGGTTAACCTCTTGGATGCCAATAGTCATGTGGCTTACTGCCGCCTTGGCAATAGTCACAGCTATATATACTGCCTTTTTGTTTGCTCAAGCTAAAGGTCGTGATTTTTGGCAGAGCCCTACCTTATCAATACACATGCTGGTACACTCTGTTATGGCAGGAGCAGCGGCTTTCTTAATTGTAAATCTATTTATATCAGGTTCGCATAGCTGGGTCGCTTTTCTTACCAATGCATTAATGGTCGCCATCATTGTTAATGTATTTACTGTTGTAATTGAACTTACTACAACCCATCCTACTAAAGATGCAAAATTAACAGTAGATATGATTACCAAAGGGCGGTATAAAAATATATTTTGGATAGGTGCTGTAGCAATTGGAAATATTATTCCAATGTTGTTATTAATTTTTGGAGGTACAGGTATTGTTATAACAGCTATCACGGCAACACTGGTGTTATTAGGTATATATATTACAGAACATATTTGGGTAGAAGCGCCTCAGAGAATTCCTTTAAGCTAGATTGAATAAATAAATTAACATGAAGAAGAAGAGTCCAACAGTTATAGAGCGTATAGCAGAAAAATTACGGATAATCCCTTCCTTACAGGAAGAAAGAGACCCTGTATTAGACAGAATGACAGTAACAGATTTGAATTCTTTCCCACCTATTGAAAAATGGGATCATTGGGAAGAGTATGAAGCGAAGTCATGGCCTAAAAAAGAAAAAAAGGCATATTCCATAGTGCCAACCACTTGTTTTAATTGTGAAAGTGCTTGTGGACTAACGGCATATGTAGATAAAGAAAAGGGAACAATCAGAAAATTTGAAGGCAACCCGTATCACCCTGGAAGTAGAGGACGTAACTGTGCTAAGGGGCCTGCTACCATTAATCAAATAAATGATCCTGAAAGAATATTATACCCATTAAAGCGAAAAGGGAAAAGAGGGGGTGGAGATTGGGAACGTATTACTTGGGATGAGGCTTTAGATGATATAGCTGGCCGCATACGCACTGCCATTAAAGAAGGCCGTAATAATGAAATAGCCTACCATGTAGGCCGCCCAGGCCATGAAGGATATGCCAATAGAGTGCTCCAAGGATGGGGTATTGATGGCCACAACAGTCACACCAATATTTGCTCATCAGGAGCCAGATTTGGGTACAATATTTGGTATGGTTATGACCGGCCAAGTCCCGATCACTCAGAAGCTAAGTTTATTCTGCTCATATCAGCGCATCTAGAATCAGGTCACTACTTTAATCCTCATGCTCAGCGTATTATAGAAGCCAAGATGAAGGGTGCTAAGATGGCCTGTATGGACCCCCGATTATCCAATACTGCAAGCATGTCTGATTTCTGGATGCCTACTTATCCTGGCACCGAGGCAGCAGTGCTTTTGGCTATGGCCAAGATCATACTAGAAGAAGGATTATACAATAGAGCTTACTTAGAAAAGTGGGTTAATTGGGATATTTATCTTAAAAAAATACATCCTGATGTAGAGGTCGTTTTTGAAAATTATATTGCAAAAATGATAGAAGAGTATGCAGAGTATACTCCCGAATTTGCTGAAAAAGAAAGTGGTGTAAAAGCGGCAACAATAAGAGAGGTAGCCATTCAAATAGGTGAAGCTGGAGAAAGGTTTGCAACCCACAATTGGCGAAGTGCTGCTAGTGGAAACCTAGGAGGGTGGTGTGTTTCAAGATGTCTGCATTTTTTAAATGTGCTCACAGGTAGCGTAGGGACAAAAGGGGGGACTTCTCCCAATAGTTGGAATAAATTCAAGCCTAAATTCTTTGATACGCCACCTGCTGGAAAATTTTGGAATGAACTTCACTTCCCTCAAGAGTATCCGCTTTCTATGTTTGAGATGAGTTTTCTACTACCTCATATGCTCAAAGATGGTAGAGGAAAAATGGATGTGTATTTTTCTCGTGTATTTAATCCAGTTTGGACCTACCCTGACGGATTTACATGGATGGAAGCTTTCAAAGATGAAAGTTTATTTGGATTACACGCAGCTATGACTCCTACATGGAATGAGACGGCCTTTTTTGCTGATTACGTGCTGCCTATGGGCCACAGTGCTGAGCGACATGATCTCAACAGTTATGCCACACACTCGGGCACTTGGATTGCCTTCAGACAACCCGTGCTAAGAGAAGCAGCAAGACGACAAGGCAAGGAAGTGAAATTTACTTACGAGACCAATCCTGGTGAAGTTTGGGAAGAAGACGAGTTTTGGATTGAGCTAAGTTGGCGTATAGATCCTGATGGCAGCATGGGCATTAGAAAGCACTTTGAATCCCCTTATAGGCCAGGAGAAAAAATTACTGTTGATGAGTATTACCAGTATATTTTTGAACATACTAAAGGGCTTCCTGCTGTAGCAAAAAAAGAGGGTTTGACCGAACTTGACTACATGAAAAAATATGGTGCTTTTGAGGTAGAAAAACATGGTTATAAGAAAAATGAATATGCCCTGTCTGATCAAGACTTAAAAGGTGCTGATATAGAAAAAGAGACTGGGGTAATATCCAAAGGCGGCAAAGATATAGGTGTGATGATTGACGGCAAAGCCATGGTTGGCTTCCCTACACCTTCAAGAAAGCAAGAATTCTATTCTCAAACAATGGTTGACTGGAAGTGGCCTGAGCATGCTCTGCCGACTTACATCAAAAGCCATATACACGAAGAAAAATTAGACAAGGCGAAAGGAGAATATGTATTGGTGCCTACATTCAGGCTGCCTATGCTCATCCACTCCAGATCAGGCAACGCAAAATGGCTAATGGAAATAGCGAACCGTAATCCCATATGGATGCATCCATCAGATGCCGCTAAGTGGGGCTTTATCACCGGTGATCTGGTAAAAATGAATACCGATATAGGTTACTTTATTGACAAAGTATGGGTTACAGAAGGTATGCGACCAGGAGTGGTAGCTTGTTCACATCACCTGGGCAGATGGAAGAGAGAACAAGATAAAGGCAACAGCTGGGCAACCAATACCGTGAGAATCGAAGATAAAGGCGATGGCAGATGGATTATGAATACAAAGTCGGGCATCAAGCCATTTAATAGTACTGATAATGATAGCAAAAGGATATTTTGGGTAGATGGAGGAGTCCATCAGAACATTACTCATGCTGTGCATCCAGACCCGATAAGCGGCATGCATTGTTGGCACCAAAGAGTAAGAATTGAAGTTCCCAAAGAGAATGAAAATTATGGCGATATCATGGTCGACACCAATAAGTCAATGGAAAATTATAGAGAGTGGTTGAAGATTACAAGGCCCGCTCCTGGCCCTGACGGCATGAGAAGGCCATACTGGTTTAAGCGGCCGTTGAAGCCTATAAAAGAGGCCTATAAAATGAAGTGAAACAAAATGTGAGAGTATGCCAAACAGCACTTTGAAGATGATTATTATCTTGATTTTGGATAGGAATTTATTGATTTAGCGAGCTTTTGGATTATTTGCTTAACCACATAGCAGAGAAAGTCATTGCCATATCATTGGTTACCTTAGTTTTTTTTGGAGGAAATTATCTAGTGCTCTGTCAAGGATAAATTGACGGGTAACTTTGGCATCTTTTGAACCTGCTCTTTGTTAAAAATACTCGCCATATCTACTGCTATGACTGCGTTTTTTGCCTCGTTCGGGATCAAGGCATGAATGAACGATCCCGACAGGTGAAGGAGTAACCTTCAAATGGATGAATCGCGAAAGCGGATGGGATGACTACAATTTTAGTGGGCTGAATGCTTGGCCTGAGTCAAAGAGAGTAATTTTCCAACATAGGACAGAAATAAAAGATTACAAATCACCCCTCATTTGTTACTAGACAGAACACTGGTATTTACTCAATATTATCTTATTATGTATCTCAAGAAGATACTACAATACAGCTCATAAATGATTGTATTTAAATTCTTACTCAGTGGCATTCTTCTGAGCATTGCTTTTTTGGGATGTAAAAATTCTCCAATAAATCAGGAAATTGACTTAAATGAATTGTCCATTTCAATCATTCATAAAAACTATGCTGATGGAAACTATACCTCTTCAGAAACCAAAAATATCTTTTAAAAAATGAGCTTAATAAATCTCGGATTGGAGTTTTAAGAGAATTAAGTAACCAAAATATTGACTCTGAAATAAGCATGCTATTTGAACAAGCTCTGAAAGATATTGATGTACTGGGTGCCGAGGTGATAGATTCAGTTGTGATACCAAATTTTTCAAATTTAAAGAATGGGCAATGGTGTGCCGACTTTAGAGAAGACTTAGAAATGTTTCTCAAAGTGTATTCATCATAAGTCGCTATTTTAACTTAACTCAAAATTAATTTTGTCAGCAGCTTCTCGTTTCATTGCATCTGTAATCTTTCCATATATCTGTGTAGTCTTAACAGCACTAGTTGATAAACCTGAAAGTATTCAAATCATCAATTGAGTGACTACATAGTGTCTGAACGAAAACTATCATTTTTTACAAAATGAATTATTTTGGATGAGATTTTTAATTTTTAGAAATTCAGTGATGCTTGAGTATCAGTGAGTTGATAAAAATGAAAATCTGAGTCCACTCCGGAAACAGACATTTTTCACAAAATGAGTTGTTTTGGATGAGATTTACCTTTATTGAGATTCGGTGATGCCTGAGTATCAGCTAATTGAAAAAAAATCGCCAAAAGAAACTTTTTTGATTTTGTGTGTTTCCGAAGTGGGCTCAAATCTCGCTAAAAGAAGCATTTTTAATTTTGATGAGTTTCCGTTCAGACACTATATATTGGCAAGCCAAATATAATTGGAACTATGAATTTATATACGTATATTTAAAATATAAAAAGTTACGTATGAATACTAAATTAACATTGTCTATTGAAGAGCAAGTGATTGAGAGTGCCAAAGAATATGCAAAAAAACAAGGAAGAAGTCTTTCAAACATAGTAGAAGAGTATTTAAAGTCGATAGCTAAAAATCGAAAGCCTAAGAAAAATGCTAAAATGCATCCTTTAGTCGAGGAATTATGCGGATCAGTCAAACTGTCTAAAAATATATCTTACGATGAAGTTATCAAGAATGTTAAGTTCGAAAAATACTCTAAACGGTGAAAATATTTCTTGATTCCGATGTTCTAATAGACTTTTTAACTGCTCGTGAACCATTTTTGTACGAGATTAAAGTCATAATTAATAAGGGTGTTAATAAAGAGATAGACCTATTTTCTTCTTCTCTAATTATCGCAAACATACATTATTTTATAAGTAAATTGGAAAACTCAAAACAAGCTATAAATAAAATAACAAAACTTACAAAGTTTATTAAAATCTTAAATGTAGGCGAATCTGAAATATTGGAATCCCTAAAGTCAAAATTTAAAGATTTTGAAGATTCAATTCAAAACTCCTGTGCAACTAAAGCAAAAATGGATATTATTGTTACTAGAAATATAAAGGATTTCAAACATAGCTTGCTACCAATATTAACTCCTAAAGAATTTTTAAAGAAACTGGAAAATGAATGACAAGTCTATAACAAACAATCTGGACACAATCGATTTCCGACGCTTTCCGACGTTTTCAAGACAATAAATTTAGCTAACTATAAATAAATTCGTATTTTTAAAAAGTTAAAGTAAGAAGCGACTATGCCAATCTTGACCCATAGAAGTCCATATTGAACGAAGTCAGGACAGTATGGGAAGCTTATGTTTTTTAAGGATATTTAAGTGGTTTTGCCTAGTTGCAATCAAGTACAAAAGATCATAGCCACAGAGTGAATTTTATTTTAGATTTATTCAGGTGACTTCAGAAACTCTTATGAATAATCACAAAGAATTTAAAAACAAAAATGCAGACTATAATAAATTGTGTGGTATTCAAAGGTGGCAACAACACAAGGCTACGTTAAATAATTTGAATTTTAATGAGTTTGTAAGGGCTGGAAATCAAGATAAAAAATCAATGTTCATTGATGTAAGAACAAGTGACGAGTACAAAACAGGGACAATAGAAGGTGCAATTAATATTGATTATCTGTCAACCACTCTCATTGATGATCTGGACATCCTCTCTAAAAAATACACCTACTATATATTTTGCAGGACAGGCCGCAGGAGCTTACGTGTGTGCATGTTAATAAAAAACATGGGCATCAATGTCTATAATCTTGATGGAGGAATAATAAGCAAGGAAGCCACTGTACAATGACTATTGAGTCTACTCTGAAAACTAACATTTTTCATAAAAAGAATTGTTTAGAATGAATTTTGCATTTTTGGAGACGTGGTGATGCCTGAGTATCAGCGCGTTGAAAAAAATGAAAATATCGCCAAAAGAACCATTTCTAAATTTGATGCGTTTTCGTTCAGACAATATCTAATTCAGCCTAAAAATATCTTCATTTCTTACCTGCCATTTTCCATTGACAAGGTGTGCATTTTTAGTCCATGCCTTTACTTCATAATCCCTTCTTTGCTCAGCCATCTGTGATAAATTCTGGCATTCTTATTATGAGCTGTTAGGTCCTTGGCAAATAGATGACCTCCACGATATCCAGGTTTTGCGCAAAAATATAGATATCCTGAATCCTCAGCATCTAATACTGCATCTATTGCTGTAGACTCAGCTATACATATAGGCCCTGGAGGAAGGCCTTTATTGAGATAAGTATTATAAGGAGATTTATATTCAAGGTGTTTATTCAATACTCTTTTAATCGTAAAATCACCTATCCCAAATACCACAGTAGGGTCTGCTTGTAATGGCATACCTATCCTGATACGATTTAGATATACCCCAGCTACTATTGACTGTTCTGGTTTTTTATTGGTTTCTTTTTGCACTATCGAGCCGAGGATACTGGCTTGGATCGGAGTAATATTTTTTGCCTTAGCTTTCGATTTGCGATTATTGTGTGACCAAAATATTTTATACTCTTTTTGCATTCTATTCACCAGTTGCTGCGGAGTAATATTCCAATACACTTGATACGTATTGGGTATGTACATTACCCCTACTGATTCTCTTGTAAATCCCTTACTTGTTACATTTAAATCAGCTATTAATGTATTAAGTAAAGACATAGAGTCAGGCTCAATCTGATGACTCAACCGCCCCGCTAACTCTTCTATTGTTCTTATATTATTAAAGGTAATATCTATAGCCGATTGATTTCCCGACCTTAAATTAGATATCAAATGCCTTATGCTCATTTTGGGTGCAATGGTGTATTTACCTGATTTGACCTTGTCTTTTTTATAGTTCATTTGATCAGCCAACAAATCAAATAGGTAAGGGCTTTTCAAAATATTATCACCCTGAAGATGACTTATTACATCGTTATAAGATGACCCAGTAGCAATAAAGAGCTCATATTTGGAGGTATTATTTACTCCTGATCCCCATAGAGACGTATACAAATAATAAACGCCTCCACAAAATATGAGGAAAATAAAAAACATAGTATAAAAAATCTTCTTCATGCACTCGTGTTCTATCAAGATTAAATTGATGGCTATTTTCGGAGTCTTTTGTCCTTGCCCGTCTTAGAGAACCACAACAATAAGTTAATGGTAACTATTCCCACAAAACTAGTGCACCAAGAACAAAGTATCGCACACCTTAATATTAGTTCTTTTTCATCTGTTCATTGTTAGAAAATATTTCATTATGCTACGGCACAGCTCCAAATTTTAAGCCTCAATCAGATAAAAAATAACGGCCTCTAAGGTGCGCTAAATTTCATTCTTGTAGCATTAGTGCTCTGTCTATGACTGCGTTTTTTGCCTCTTTCAGGGTCAAATTATGCGCAAAGCCAACCCGTCATTTAACACTTGACAGAGCACTAGTATTGTTCTTTTTCATTTGGGAAATCAGAATTTTTTACATCTTGTATATATTGCTCGGCAGCACCTTTAATGGCATCATAGAGCTCTAGATACCGTCTTAAAAATCTTGGTTTAAACTCTTTAGTAATACCAAGTAAATCATGAGTCACTAGCACTTGTCCATCAGTGTGCATCCCTGCTCCTATACCAATGGTGGGGATACCCACACTCGCTGTCACAGCCTTAGCCAGATGGGCAGGTATTTTTTCTAATACGATTCCCATGCAGCCATGTTTTTCAAGTAAGATGGCGTCTGATTTTAGTTTAGCAGCTTCCTCCGCTTCTTTTGCTCTTACGGTATAAGTCCCAAATTTATAAATAGATTGAGGTGTAAGTCCCAAGTGGCCCATCACTGGTATACCAGCAGAAAGGATGCGATCAATAGATTCTACTATTTCACTTCCTCCTTCCAGTTTCACTCCATGTGCACCTGATTCTTTCATGATCCTGATGGCCGACTCTAACGCTTTTGTAGAATTGCCTTGATACGTACCGAATGGCAAATCCACTATAACAAATGCTCTTTTTACCCCTCTGATCACTGATTGAGCATGATATATCATTTGGTTTAATGTAATAGGAAGTGTAGTATCATGACCTGCCATAACATTAGAGGCAGAATCACCTACTAATAATACTTCTACTCCTGCATCATCCAATATTTTTGCCATTGAAAAATCATATGCCGTGAGCATTGATATTTTTTCGCCTCTTGATTTCATTCCTCTCAATACATGAGCGGTTATCCGTTTTATCTCTGATTTTGCTACTGACATTACTTTTCCTTAATTGCGCTGCAAGTTAGGAGTTTTGATGATTTATTATAATCACTGAACGGTATCAAAATTGATTTTTTTATTATTTTAATTTTTAAAAAACACAATTGTCTATCAATTATTTATATATTACAAAAATATTTAATATATTAGATGTGTTATTATAAGAAACTACACCAATTTTGAATTTACAAGCCAAAATATACTACCCTCTACTCATAGGTTATAGTGCATTTTCATTATTGATCTTAACCTTATTCAAGGCCAATTTAACTTTGAGTCTTGGGATGATGGTAACATTACTCATCCTTAGCCTTTATGGCATTTCAATAGGGCAATTGGGTTATGCTTACATCTCTTCTCTTGGTAAATATCTCAGACACTGCATAGGTGTTATTAGTATAATTTTACCCATTGCTTTATATATAAAAGCAACCGAAGCGCTGATTGCCATTTCGGGTTTTAGCTTACCTGATTTGCTATTATTTGCGCCCTCTGAATTTTTTGCATTATTTCCTCTTGCATTGTGCTTTTATGGTATTTTCCTTTTGTCCGTGTTTTTATACCGTATTTTTATTTTTGACATAAGTGCCAGCTATAGAATAGTCTTTATTACTGGCAGTACAGTTATTATTTATACCATTTTATATTATATGATAGGGTTTCACGTCAGCCCTATTCCTTTTGCACTTGCAGCAACAAGTTATTTTTTTCTCATGGATCTTTATGTGGAGCGATATTCACCTTCTATAGTATGGTCTGTGTTATGGAATGTGATGTTGTGCGCCTACCTCACCATGATACTTTTTGCGGCCCACAATTCACTATTAATATCTAATGGAGAGGCGGTATTACCTCTGGTGGATGGACTGAGTTTTTTCTCTGTTGGTTTCATCTTTTCATCTGGCATTCTATTTATCTTCAGTAGGATAGCAGAGATTCCCCTATTTGATGATAGTATTCTTTCTCTATTCAAAAGAAGAAGATTGCTGCAAGACAGAATACAATATACCATCATTGCTATACTGATCTTCAGTTTTGTCATAACGGCCTCTATATCCATCTTTTATTTTAATAATTTCCAAAACGATTTTTCCGCTTTAGACTTTGTCAATAATAGATTTATTCACGCTTTACTCAATGCCTATGTATTTTTATTTTTAATAGGGTTTGGTCTTGTCGTGAGCATCTCATCATATATTACACGGCCTATTATGCAATTGGGATCAAAGCTCAACCAGATCAAACTAAGCCGCCAAAATGAAACCATAGAATGGGAAAGTAATGATGAAATAGGAACACTCATCCAAGAATATAATAGCATGATTAAACAGCTAGAAAGCAATGCTAAAGTATTGGCTCAAAGCGAAAGAGATACGGCATGGAGAGAGATGGCACGGCAGGTCGCACATGAGATCAAAAACCCCCTCACACCTATGAAATTAAGCCTGCAACACATGCAACGTACTGTACATGGAGGTGATGGTGACAGGTCTAAAGACATTGTAGATCGTATGTGCAACACGCTCTTAGAGCAAATTGACAATTTAAGTCAAATTTCTAATGAGTTCTCAAATTTTGCAACACTTCCTTCTTCCAACAACAACAAGATACTTCTCAATGAAGTAGTAGAAACTGTACATGATCTTTTTAGAAAAAGAGATGATATGGACATCCAAATGATAGAACCTATCGATGATGTGATTGTATATGCTGATAAAAACAATCTTATCAGAATTCTAAACAATCTTATTAAAAATGCTATACAGGCTATACCATCAGAAAAAAGAGGTGAAATAGTAATACAGCTTTACAAAGATGCTACCAAAGGCTACATCTCAGTAAAAGACAATGGCACAGGTATTCCTGTAGATATGGAACATAAAATATTTAAACCAAATTTTACGACTAAAAAAAGCGGTACAGGTCTTGGGCTTGCCATAGCTGCTAATATGGTAGAATCTTTTGGCGGCAATATATATTTCGAATCTGATGGATATTCTGGCAGCACTTTTTACATAGAAATACCGCTAAACAGGACTAAGGAGGCAAGTTTGGCTTTCTCAGTATAACCAAAATCACGACATTTTTCACAATGCAGCAGCCTGTCTTCATCAGTTCAGATTTTATAGAAAAGAATACTGACTATTTAACTCTAATAAAATTAATAAAAGAAGGTTTTGCTGCTGATGATACGATTGTACCTCCACGCCATCATCATGATTTTCCCAATATTGCTGCCGGAATAAATACAACAATGTTAATCATGCCAGCATGGCAAGAAGACAAAGATACCGGGGTAAAAATAATAACCATTAATCCTAATAACAGCCGATTTGATATCCCATCCATACAAGGCACCTACCTATATATGAATGCAATAAATGGGGAATTAAAAGCAGTATTAGACGCAAAAAAATTAACTGTCAAAAGAACAGCAGCAGCATCAGCTTTGGCATCTTCCCTATTATCAAAATACAACAGTCGTTCATTACTCATGATTGGCACCGGGGCATTGTCTTGTGACCTTATAAAAGCACATAGCATAGTGAGACCTATAGAAAAAGTATACGTGTGGGGTCGAAATTATAACAAGGCAAAAACAGTGTGCTCTTTGCTGTCAGGTCACGATTTTACTATTGAACCAATAGAAAGAATAAGCGAAAAGGTATCAGATGTAGACATTATTTCGGTAGCCACATTATCAAAAACCCCATTGTTAAAAGGTTCTTTTATCAAGGCAGGCCAACATATAGATTTAGTAGGTTCGTACAAACCTGATATGCGCGAATCAGACGATGCCACCATCATTAAATCAAATATATATACAGATGTAAAAGAATCAGCATTAAAAGAGAGTGGTGATCTTAAAATCCCCCTTGACAATAGGCTCATAAAATCTTCAGATATCATTGCTGACCTTTTCGGCCTTTGTAAAGGCGAAATTCAAGGCAGAAATTCAACAGATGAAATTACTCTTTTCAAATCTGTTGGACATGCTTTGGAAGACCTCGTAGCAGCTCGATTTTACTATAATATTTACACCCAAGGCAAGTAGATAATAATCATTATCATATAAAAATGATGGGTGTAATTCAATTTGCCGCTTTTGCAAAGAGACCCAGAAACATTTGCAGAATATCACACATTCATATACTAGAAAAATTTTCGATATTATTTTGACTTACCTTTTTAAGTCTAATGTCCAAATTTGAGTCCACTCCAAAATCACACAAAATCACAAAAGTTTACTTCGACAAGCTCTGCATAAAGCTTTTGGAGGACTTTACGATTTTCTTACCTCGCTGATACTCAAGCATCACCGATTCTCCAAAAATGTAAATTTCATCCAAATCGATTCTTGTTCTGAAAAATGTTAGTTCCCAGAGTAGGCTCAATTTTAATATTTCTGCATGTGAAGTAAGAATCGTCATTACAAATGAAAATATTGTTAATTATTTTTGATTTCAATCAATTTCAAAACATTATCAGATTCATGATTGAATACACCTATCACCTCCTCCTTATCACTTAGTTTCTTTGCTAAACTTTCACATAAATCATTGCAATTAATTTCAGTTTGATCTAGAAAATCAAACCCCTCTTGTGCATTTCCAGTAAGAAAAGATTCAAAATGGGTGTTGTCAAATGTGCGCGATAATAATATTTCGAATTGAGTATCTGATGACACCTTAGTTTGAGATACTATTTCAATTAATCTATACTCAATAGTAGAGCCATCTGCCGGAGGATTTTCGATAAAATTCTTTTTGACTTTTAGCTTATAAAAAAATCCTAATTTATAATCAAAGCCTACTATACCATCAAACAACAAGCTCCAGTCTTCATTTCCTATCTCATTTTCTTCCTGAATTTGTATAAATTGAAAATTGAATAAACTCGTTCCAGACTGTTTAAAATGATTTACTTCAAGTATTGTTTCAATATTATTATCAGCATCTGTACATGAGAAAATTATAACAATAAGTATGAATAAAATTGATGTATGCTGTTTGCAAAATTTCATAGAGATGACAAGTTTTATGTATTATATCTAATGGTGTCCGAATAAATAAATAAAAACCGAGTCCATTTCTGGACTCGACAGCTATCTTGGAGTCGAAAAACAAAACAAAACAGCATTGAACAAAAGTAAACATTTCGTCGGACAGCCGATTT
>JAZGFD010000159.1:0-8385 GCA_036479115.1 Saprospiraceae bacterium
TAGATTGGAAGTTTGAGTCCACTCCGAAAACTCACAAAACCAAAAAAGTTCCTTTTGGCGAATTTTACATTTTTCTCAACTCGCTGATACTCAGGCATCACCAAATCTCGAAAATGTAAATTTCATCCAAAACGATTCTTTTTCTGAAAAATGTTAGTTTCCAGAGTAGGCTCAATTTTTACAATTATACAAGGCATGAAAATCAAGAGCATATAAAAAGAATGAAAGAAAATCAAACCAGGTGTAATTTGATATTGCTAAGCGTAAGTACTCAATATTGTTATTATCATGGAAAGGCTGAAGACTTTTGAGCGGAATAACCAAGAGCAACGCCCCTTGTTTTACCCACAAATTTTCATGGCAATGCACGAAAACAGTTACATATTAAGAAAATAGCCTTTTATCAAAAGGGAAGGTAACGGTAGAGACAATCCTAACTTTATTAAATTCAGAATGGAGAGGGTTAATTAGATAGTTAAAATCCCCGGGCACTACTGAAGATGGAACCCTAAGGGCCAATTGTTGTCTCCTTTTTACAAATTTGTCTCCAATGGCTTTTGTTATACCAGGGTGAGGAAATGAGTTCCATTGATTTGGTAACGAAGAAGAAGGAAGATGGCTGCACAAGTCAGGAAACCATATTTCCAAAAGAATATAATTTTCGGGACAATTACCCAAATCAAAATGAACAATTATTTCGGCCAGACATAATGCTCTATTTTCTGCCGTGTATAGCAATGATGTGCCTTTTGAATTCCATCTACCACCAAACTTGAAAGCCCCAAAGCCAGAGAGATCACTTTTGTGTTTTTTGTGAGCAAGCCGATAAGATATCATGCCAAAATACCATGCTCAATACGACCCAGCTCGTCAATAATCACCTGTATCCCTGTAGCACTTTTGAGGAGATTAAAAGGAAGCTCACCACCTAAAGCGAAAACTGGGGAACGGAGCCAAAGATTAAACTTATAAACGGTACCAAAAACCTCAGCACCTCTAATTAAAAGGCGCGACAATACAATAATCCTATCACTGCTTAATGCTTCAAAAGATTTTTGATCATTCTTATGCCTCATAATAGTTCGTTTTGAAATGTGAAGAAATGCTGCCCATTCATCCAAACTAAATGGACTTACATCCTTAATACCATAAAATAAATCCTGAGAAATTCCTAACGAAGACAGCTGCATTATGCGAAAGTCATCTTGCAATAAGACATCAAAACTCATACCATATGGCACCCCTGGCTCAGAAACAATGGTATCATTTGAATCACTTAAAGATGTAGCCATTATAAGTGCTAATGTTTCATTTATCTTTAATGAATTAAAAACCGCCATAGTGACAAAATTGCAACATTGTTTCCATTTTGTCAAACAGCATTTAACTATTTTATTACTTTCAGCTATGAAGATTCACCATGCTTTGGTAATTTTCTTTGTGTTTTTACACCATGTTTTGATTCTATGAAGCTCTGAAATGATAGAATCAAAGATATTTTTCGTTGAGTTACAGACTACCCAAAATTGGTTCCACCGGTGTAGCTAAAAAAGAATAAAAGCACTTGGTGCTCTGAGAAAAAGTATCACGCTTATTAGAAAGGTCGCAGGATTGATAAGCGCAGAATATAACGAAGCTTTCTGGAGAGGTAGCTGAGCTCAATTGGTATTTTTATCTCAAAAGCACACCACCTGAGTGGCTATTATTAATTGTATTTCTGCTTTAAATATTCACCCAATTCATTAACCGCCGTAATCCCCTTAGTACCAAAAAGTGACAAGCCAAAAAAACCATGAATGGCTCCTTCATATCTCTTCATGGTCACATTCACACCTGCTTTATTTAGTTTTTTTGCGAAAGCTTCACCCTCATCTCTCAAAGGATCAAAACCCGCAGTAATAAGATAAGTATCTGGAAAATCTTGAAAATCACCACTCAATAGTGGTGACACCATCGGAACTGTTCTGTCGCCTCCATTTTTAAAATAGTGAGCATTGAAAGTATCCATGAGAACTTTTGTAAGGTAATAACCTTTTGAATAATCAGAAAAAGAACCACCCTTGTCGCTGTGACAATCTGTAACTGGATAGATAGGCACTACTTCTACTATTTCTCTGGCTCTATCTTTTATTAATCTATCATAAGCCATTGCAATGCTAAGGTTTCCTCCAGCGCTATCACCCATTAGAACCAGCTTACTGGAATCACCAAATCCAAGTGTATTCTCCTTGAGAATCCATTCTACAGCATCTATGCACTCTTCTACAGCTTGGGGATATGGGTGCTCAGGAGCTAAAGAATACTCCAAAGATAATACTGACAACCCAGATGCCTCACTTACCCTAATACATTGCTCTCTATGGCTTTCAATACTGCCTATACACCAGCCGCCACCATGGATAAAGACCACAAGAGGCTTTTGCTTTGCTTCTTTATTTTTAAATGCCATTGATCTGATGTCACCATGCCTGGTGGGTATCATTATTGCCTGAGTATCAGCTGTTAACTTTAATTTTTTTACTGCTTTTATCGAAATATCATCATAGGCTTTACGCAGTTTCAAAACACTTGAGCCAGGTTTAAACTCTGGTGCAAATTTTAAAACCAAACCCGTTTTAAACTCTACAAAACCATGTGGTTTTTTTATTATAGAGTAATAGAAAGAAACCAACCCTCCTGCGATGGCCCCAATAATTACACCTGTCATATTCTAATATTTTTGTTACTATTCAGGTGGAGCCAATTTTGGATAAAAAAAGTTCTTTTTTTTACTATAATTCTGCTATTCCTCAAAAAATGAACTTTTTTTGAAAAAAACAACAATTTTTTGTCTCAGAAGCGCCCACCTGAGTAGTTACATATTTTTAATTCTGATGAGTTTTCGTTCAGCCACTAAATAGTAATCTAATTTCTTAAATGAAATAACCAAATTGGTTATGAAATAATTAGGATCAACGCATCAAAACTAAGCTATTAGCACCTTTTTATGATATTCCACATTCAACGAGGCTCTGAATCACCCTTTTTTCAGGCTGTTCTTATCGATCATTTTCTTGTTTTTTTTGTAGAGCTATCTTTGAGGTTATTCATATTCATAGGGGCATTGAACGTCCTTATTATGCATTGATCTTCTTTAAATGTCACATCAAAAGGCCAATGAAGTTTATTATCTATGCCCCAATGATTTCTGATCATCGCATTGTATTCATCGCATTGTATTCATCGCATTACCATTGTCCATACTACTGATATAATACCTTGATGATGTGGAATTATATCATCATTTTTATCTTGTACTTCTACTATTGCAGTAGTATCAGGCCATTTGGTAAGCAATTGAGGACATAAGGCTTCTTTAGCCGACAGTGTTAAGCAACTTCTAGTGCTCTGTCAAGGATAAATTGACGGGTACCTTTGGCATCTTTTAAACCTGCTCTTTGTTAAAAATACTCGCCATATCTACTGCTATGACTGCGTTTTTTGCCTCGTTCAGGATCAAATTATGCGCAAAGCCAACCCGTCATTTAACACTTTACAGAGCTCTAGTCTCATATCTACCATGACCATAATCCCATTGATTTTTGTCTATCATTATTAAAGATTATTCACTTTTAATCGCATTTACTGGATTCATCAATGCTGCTTTGATTGCTTGAAAGCTTACTGTCACTAATGTAACTATCAGAGTCAGAAATGCTACAATAACAAATGTCCACCAGGAAATACTGGTTCGATATGCAAATTCTTGTAACCAAATATTACCGAAATAATGAGCAATAGGAATCGCTAACAAACAAGATATTACAATTAGAAGGATAAAATCTATTGATAACAAGTTCCATAGATTCAACACAGAAGCACCTAATACTTTGCGAATACCGATTTCTTTTGTCCTTTTTTCCGCCATAAAAGCAGCTAAACCAAATAAGCCCAAACAACTGATCAAAATAGCTATTATTGCAAAGAAAGTGGCTGTTTGTTCAATGCGTTCTTCTGTTTTAAATTTAGCATCATAGGCTTTATCCATAAATTGGAACGCAAAAGGAGAGAATGGAACAATTTCTGTAAAAACTGCTTCCATTTTTGATAAGGCTTCTCTAACCGGCATTTGGGGGTTCAATCGAAAGAACATCCAGCCTAATTCTTCTTTTGATAAAAACATAATTGCTGGAAATGGGGCTTCGTGAGGATTGCCTTTTATCATATCTTTGACAACCCCTAAAATGGTAAAATTATTTCCATTGTATTTTAACTGTACGCCAGAAGCAGGGGCTAGTCCCATTGCTTTTTGAGTAGATTCTGTAATCACAACGCCTGAAATGTCGGTAGCAAATGCTCTAGAAAAGTCTCTTCCTTCCAATAATTCCCAGTCAACTGCTTTCCCATAATCATAATTAACTTGAATCGTATTTAGCATCAAGATAGTTTCAGGTTCTTTACCTGGCCAATCAAACCCGCTATTATTTCCTTTCGTATTAGTTAGTGGATAATTACATTCCCCAATTTCCAAAACAGCCCCCGTTTTTATTAGTTGTTCTTTGATAATGTCCGCTTTTAATACCATTTCTACGGTTCTTTTAGGCAACATCAATAAGCCTTCTCGCTCAAATCCTACAGGTCTGTTTTTAGCATATTGGATTTGTTTATGAACGATTAAAGTTCCAATAATCAAAGTAATTGAAATTGTAAATTGAAATACTACTAAAATTTTACGGGGAATAGTTGCAAATCGTCCAGTCTGAATAGTTCCTTTTAGCGATTGTACGGGTTTAAAAGCAGATAAATATAACGCAGGATAACTGCCTGCCAATAAGCCAGTTAACAAAGCAAAACTTAAACTGACTGCCCAAAACCGAGGATATTGCCAGGGAATTTCTAATTCTTTTCCTGAAAGCGTATTAAACCAAGGCAATAGGGCTGTAACAAGAATAAAACTTATGCCAAAAGCTAATATCGCCACCATAACAGATTCACTTAGAAATTGACTAATCAATTGAGATCGACGTGAACCAATGCTTTTTCGAATTCCAATTTCTTTAACTCGTTTTTCCGAACGAGCAGTGCTTAAATTCATAAAATTGATACAAGCAAGCAGCAAAACAAACAAACCAATCAAACCATTAAACCATAGCATTCGTTTCTGATTGCTGGTCACTATTTTTCCGTTTTCAAATTCATTATTCAAATGCCAATCACGCATCGGATGTAGAAATAATTCAGGTTTAGAGACTGCGGCACGTTTTGGTTCTATATGTTTACTTAACTCATTTTTGATGGAAGCTGAAACAGTTTTAAAATCAGTATCATTTGGAATCTCGACAAATATTTTCATATTGGAATTATTCCATACATTCCACTCAAGACCTGTCATCGAATAGTATATCCTTAGTGGGGCGATAAAAGTAGTTTCCCAAAATGTAGAGTTTCGAGGTAAATCCTCATAAACACCTGTCACTTTTAAATCTTCTTTTCCATTGATGTTCACTACCTTATTAATGGGGTTGGAGTATCCAAATAACTTTTCTGCCAAAGTTTTAGAAAGCATAATGGATTTCATATCTTTCAAGCCATTCCGAGTACCACTTAGCATATTTAAGGTAAACATTTCAGGAGCTCCTGACTGCATAAAATTTCCTTTTTGGAAAAATGCTCTATCTCCAAAAGTTAAAATATGTTCTTCGGCCTGCCGCACCATCACCACTTTATCAAAATGGTTTTTATAATCTGTTTGCAATGCAATTCCTAAGGCACTATTTTGATAATCACTTGTAAAATGATTGCCATTTCCCGAAAATTGAGAACGTTTTATTTGAGCAATTTGATCATAATTATCATGGTATTTATTAAAAGTCAATTCGTCAAATATCCAAAAACCTATTAGCATTGTTACTGTCATACCCAATGCTAACCCTCCAATATTTATAAGAGAATAGCCTTTGTCTTTTAGGAGAGTTCGGAAACTTATTTTTAAATTTTGTCTAAACATAGCTTGATAAATTAGCTGGTTATTTAATGTTAATGGTCGTATAAGACTAGGTCTCAAAAGGGATAAGGTTGTCCATAGAAAATGCCAATTGGCTCTTTTTCTGCCCTTTTCTTGAATATATTTATCATATTTTTCGTACAAGTCGCCTTCAATATCTTCGACATAATCTGGGTGGCAAAACCATCGGAAGAAATTTAGCATACAATAAGGAGGATTTATTTTTTTAATTTTATTCATTTTTTTTGTACAAATTGTTTTGGGGAA
Source organism: Saprospiraceae bacterium (assembly GCA_036479115.1). Taxonomy (GTDB): domain Bacteria; phylum Bacteroidota; class Bacteroidia; order Chitinophagales; family Saprospiraceae; genus UBA7328. The sequence goes on from JAZGFD010000159.1 coordinate 6,251, forward strand.
ATGTAATTGCCTCTGCTATTGTTTGGCCTCTGCTTTATTGATGAATAAAATCGCTATAACCTCTACTCAAAAGCCAAACCTGGAATATCGTCCCAGAATCCCATGCGTTCATTTTTCTTGAGTTCCAATGCATTCCTTCCAAAGTTGGTTACATGGAAATATTTTTTTCGTTTGCCCCCTCTTACTTTTGTTACTTCCCCAAATTCGGATGTCAAATAGCCTTTCTTTTCTAATCGCCGCAGCACTGTTTGTAATGAACCAATACTCACTTTTCGGTTCAAGCGTTCTTTCATTTCGTCAATCAAGGCGATGGCGTAGGCATTTTTATGTAGAATCGCTACTGTTAGTAAGACCACTTCTTCAAATTCGCCTAGATGAGATCTCATTGTATATATTTATCTATTTTGTAGTTAAAATATAAATATATATTTATTTTGCCTGTTTTCGCAATGTTGCGGCAATATTTATCTTATTTGTATTTAATATATAATGACTGCTTCTGATGTAGAAGGTTGCAGCAGGTAAGTTGATGTTTTCTTTTTCGACTTTGTAAAATAGTAATGAATACTTAGATATGCAGAATCAAAAGAAGTGCTGGAACTGTCCAATATTAGGTTCGATTAAAATGAAGATGCAGATTTAACGTCTTGGAGACTTCTGACTGTGAGATGTAGAATGTAAGTACATAATGTTTTAAGGCTCATAGTAACCCAGAGTTGAACCTGAAGGGTTCATATGAGTATAAAAAATAGACGATAATCGGCACATACGATCCCGACAGGGATGAATTTCTTCAATACAATAAAACCCTAGGAATATTAAAACTATTCAAGATTTGTTTTTGGAATTGTTGGGTTGGAAAAAATCAAATCGATATTCTTCATCGATATTCTATAAATGTTAAATCCCTACAGGATTCATAGATATCAGGTGGTTGCTACTCTGGTTGATTTAAGAAGATAGCGAGGGAATAATCATCATTGTATTAATAAAAGCAGCCACCAAATCCCGATTTGTTTACGATGAAATACTTGAAGAAATAATGAAAAGTATATATATAGAAGGGGATGAAACGGGGATAAAAGTGAATGGGAAGAAGTGGCGGATTTGGGAATGGCAAAACGTAACAAACACTTATTTGGCAGCCTCAGACAATAGAGGATTCCAAACAATAGAAGCCCTATTTCCAAAAGGATTGCCCAATACAATAGTATGCACTCAACTATGATGCAAATAGTCTATACTTAATTCTCTTTTAATGGTACCAGAGTAGTCACAAAATACATTATTATGTAAATTCGTAATTATGATTCCGAAATTGTACAAAACAATTGGAAAAGATGCATATAAAAAATATGATTATTGGAGCGGGCCCTGCAGGATTGGCAATGGCAGGCAGATTAAGCATTGCGGGAATACCATTTAAAATCATAGAACAATCAGATAAGATAGCCGTGACATGGCACAATCACTATGACAGGCTCCATCTTCATACTGTCAAACAATTATCGGCGCTACCTCATATGGATTTTCCAGAAAACTATCCTACTTATGTGCCTAGAGCTAAGGTGGTAGAATACTTAAACCAATATGCTGAAAAATTTAGTATAAAACCTCATTTTAATACTCAAGTCACACAACTTGAAAAGAAGGGCAGCCATTGGCATATTGCCACAAAAGGCGGCAAGGTATTTACAGCAAATAATGTGATAATTTCAACAGGTGTAAATCGGAATATAAAGGTGCCAAAATGGCCAGGAAAAAGCCAGTTTGAAGGTAACATTACCCACAGCCGCTACTATAAAAACCCTTCTTTTTATAAAAATAAAAAAGTATTGGTAGTAGGAATGGGAAATACAGGAGCTGAGGTGGCATTCGATTTGTCAGAACATCATGTGAATACACATATTTCTGTAAGGGGAGAAATAGGCCTTGTGCCTCGTGATATCAATGGTAGGCCAATACAACTTACGGCTAAAAAGTTAGAGAAATTGCCTTTTGGTTTAGGAGATTGGATAGGAACTCAAATGAGAAAAATCATTTTTGGCAACCTGTCAAAATATGGTCTCAAGGTATCTAAAATGCACCCCGTAGCACAATTAAAACAAACAGGTAAAACTCCAGTAATTGATATT
>JAZGFD010000160.1:0-3052 GCA_036479115.1 Saprospiraceae bacterium
CTGTGATTGGATCTGAATATATATCACTTAGATTTTGTGACCCTCTGGCCAATCCAAAACTTACAAATAAATCAGCTTTGATACCGTATTGGGTATTTGCTTGATTTATATCTCGATCGGCTTCTAGATTTCGTCTTTGAAAAGCTATTATTTCTGGCCTGTTAGCACGTGCTTGATCAAGAGCAGTTCCAATTTTCATATCTACTATTTCTGCCTTTGGTGTTGGAGTAGAAACACTTATATTTTTTGTTTTATCTCCCCCTAAAAATGTTTGCAAGGCTCCCTGAGTAAACTGAACTTGAAAACGAGCTTTTGAAAGATCTTTTACGGCTAATTTGTATTCTAATTCTAGTTGTAATAGTTCATTTCTGGATATTTTACCTAATTCAAATCTTTCTTTTGCTATATCTAGGAGTTTGACATTTACATCGGAATTAGTGGATGCTATTTTTTCATTTAATTGGGCACTGAGCAAGTTAAAAAATGCAACCGTAGCCCTAAGATGAATGTCCTCCATATCAATGATAAATTTTCGGTCAGCTTCTTTTAAAGAGAGTGGTTCTATCTGACTTGCCCATTTTAATCCATTAAACCCAAAGATGGGTTGAGAAAACCCAATCCTAAAAGGAATACCATTGTATAGCTTATTGTCTAAAGAAAAGTCATCAAATCTCTGAAGCTCTGACTGTAAAAATACAGTACCACCTGTAGCCTTTATACCTTGCCGTATTCCGAGGCTCAGGCTAGAATTGTTTTGCGTCACAGATTGAAAAGCTATAGACCCATCAGGCTGTATGATCTCTCTCGATGTCTTGCTATAATTAGGAGCCAAAATGTCAAGTGTAACTCCTGGACTTAGATTAGTCTTGTAAAAAGCCCATCTTGACTTAGCAATTTTATTATCGGCTATTGCCTGATATCTAAATATTGATTGGAATTCAGCCTTTATTAGCACTTCATTATAAGTCCATTCTTCTTGTGCATAAATCACTGAAGGTGCTCCAAAATAGGCCAATGTAACCCATATGACAACTATTAATAATGACTTAAAAGAAAGAGATGAGGGAGTAGCGTTTATATGGATTTTCATTTCGTTGTGATTTTAAATTCATCTAAATGATCAAAGTCTTTCATGTCAGAGATGATTATATTTTCGCCTTCTTTAAGGTTGTCTCTGATTTCTATAAAATCACTATTTACCAGTCCCTTTGTAATTCTTCGCCTTACCGCCATATCACCTTGTATGACGTATATGTATTGGCTGCTCGCACCTGTAAATGCAGGGCCGTTTTTGACCTTTAGCACATTTGATTTACTGTCGGTTATTATGAAAACCTCAGCTCGTATATTAGGCCTGAGCAATTCAGAATTGTTATCTTCCAGTTGTATGTTAAACTTGATCGTATTATTTTCTACGGCAGGCAGAATATTAGAAATAGTCCCTTTCAGATTTTGACGATTTATTCTCACATTCACAGGCATGCCTACTTCTATTTTCTCACTGTTGCGATCAGAACTAAATGCTTCCACTCTGAATTTTTCAAGATTAGCAATACGCACCAGAGCCTCTCCTTCTTGTACTTTTCTACCCAGATCCTCATTCACCCATGTGATTACTCCACTTTGAGGTGCTCTTACATGAGTACCTCTCAGTTTTCTCTTAAATTCAGCCAGTCTTTTTTCCTGTATGGTAAATTCTAGTTCAAGACCTCTTTTCTCGTTGATATTGACGCTTTGCCTATATTGAAGTTCATTTCCTAACATTGATTTTTCCAGGTGTGACACCTTGAGTTGAAGTTCGACCTGTTCCAATTCTTCCTGTGTGGCACCACCTATTTCATTGAGCCTTTTTTGGTCTTTTACCTGTGCCTCTAACTCTTCTAATTGCAGTGATTTGATTTGATTTTGATAATCTAGATCACGAAGGTTTTTGTCGTATTGTAATTTCAGTTTATCTATGTTGTTTCGTTTTAACTCTAATTCATCATACAATTGGTCATAGGAGAGTTGGATAAATTCTTGAGCCAATTCCAATATTAAGTCACCTTTTTTTACAAATTCACCAGTAGTCTTTACCACTCGTTTGATCTCAGTGGTTACAGGAGCATTTAGCTCTCGTTCTACAGATGGTACCACTATGCCAGCTGCTGTAAGCGTGTTTTGCATATCACCTCTTTGTACTGTTACTATATGCAGCTCAGCTGCATCCATTTTTTTGGATAATAGTCCTCTTAGAAACCAAAATGATGTCATAAGCACCCCAGCTATTATGGCATATCGTACATAGGTCATCATTTTGCCCTTCCGCTGTTCATTATTAGATATCTGTCGATCCATTACTTCTAATATTTTGATATTCGCCGAAGTGAAGTGCGAAGGGCGTGCCAACATATAAATAGCTTATTGACAATATAATACATATTATAGAAATATATATATTATCCGATTACGGACATTGTTGGTCGAAAATGAAATGAATTTAAAATAACTTTGAGTACTCAATCGGTAGCTTTTGAGATCTGTCTACCAAAACAAGCAAGTAAAAAATTGATTAATTTTTAATAAAGGATATTCGTAACTGCTTAGGGGGTGTGCTTTTGAGACATGTCTGCCAAACAGACAGGTAAAAAATTGCTTATTTATTGCTGGACACAGGCTATTTTTTTACTAATAGCAGCGCTATTACTAACTTATTTTAAGTGTTAGTGAATCTCGATTATGTTGCCACATCTTCGATTTGAACATAAATTTCCGAAGTATAGTGATAAAAGATCTTTTTTAGCTAAAATTGATACTACATGAGTAGTTACGGATATTCATATTGATACTACTCCGGTAAATGTTTTTTTGTAAATACTCAATAGTGTAATCACCATAGATAGGCTGAAGGCCTTTAAGCAGATAGCCAAGGGCAACAGCCCTTGGCCGAGTAGTGATTGTTGTGATTTGGCAAGTTTTTCTATCTAACTCCCCTAAGACAGGGCTGATACTCAATCTGTTACGCAGCAATAATTTCCACCATATCTATCCCTAATCTTTTCATTTTGCTTTT
>JAZGFD010000161.1:0-2451 GCA_036479115.1 Saprospiraceae bacterium
TCGATAAAAATTTAGTAACAAAGATATCAAGATCAAACTACTCATCACTAGATTCACTGATTATTTTAAGCTCAGACAACCAAGGGTGGTAATAGTAAATCAATGACTTATAAGGACATCTTCGTAAAGTGCTGTTCGTATCTTAGCTAGATGGCACAGATATTATTACCCTTATTTCCCGAAGAAACCCGGATGCTGACATCAAATTTAGGTGTCAAAGAAATTGAAGGTACTGTTTATTACTACTTGAGTGGGATGCCAATATATTCTCATGGTGTAGAGCAACGGGATAGATTTCGATATTGCACATCAAATTTACTTGTACAGGGCTTATGCAGGAATGTAGATATTGTTAGAGTTTTTCATGTATCTACAGATAGTGTACGACGCAACAAGAAGCTTTTGATAGAAAAGGGGGAGTCTGCATTTTTCACAGGCACAAAGCGAGTACGTCGCGGGCATAAATTAACTGCAACGGTATTGGTAAGTATACAAAAGAAGTTAGATGAGAATCGAAGTGTAAACTCAATCGCCAAAGGCTTAAATATATCGGAAGGATCGATACGATATGCGATAAAGCAAGGGCGCTTAAAAAAAAACCATTGATATAAGGTCCGAAGCTGGTTTGGTTAGTACAAGAAGTGACAGGAGTTATACTGATGCGAAATGCGCTGAAGGAATGGGGATTGCAACAACGAATGAATCTGCTCGTATTGCAGCCTCCAAAGGGTTAATGGATTATGCGGAGACTAAGTTCGATACCCATCAGGGAGTAATGAATGCAGGGGTATTACTGGCATTGCCTGCTTTATGTGCACAAGGATTATCAAAAGCTTTTACTACTTATGATGATTTGCCACGCGGATATTATGGCTTACATCACATCATTTTACTATTCTGTTTTATGTCGTTGTGTCGAATCAAAAATATTGAACAACTCAAAGGGTATCCACCAGGAGAACTGGGAAAATTATTAGGCTTAGATCGAGTTCCTGAAGTAGGTCATCTACGTAAGAAATTCAGTCAAATATTCAGACAAGAAAAGACGGATGAATTTCACAACAAACTATTTTCAGGCTGGGTATCAAAGATGCCAGCATTATATTTTTATATAGATGGACATGTACGAGTTTATCATGGAGACAAAGCCAATCTATCAAAGCGTTATGTATCCAGAGAGAAATTATGTTTAAATGGCACTACAGAGTTTTGGGTAAATGATCACCAAGGAGATCCATTAATGGTAATTACAGGGGAGTTAAATGAAAAATTAAAACAGGGAGTTGAACAAATTGTAGAATCCCTAAAAGAGGAAATATCCGTACCAAAAGAAAAAGGAAGACCAAGGTTCACAATTGTAATAGACAGGGAATCCTATGAGCCGAAATGGTATAATTCCCTGTGGATTGATCATGGTGTTGCAGTGATAACTTATCGTAAAAATGTAAAAGATAAATGGGATGAAGATCAATTCGAAATAAGCATTAGTACTCTGATGAATAACAAAGTAACGAGGCTTATTTGCGAAAGAGGAACCCTCCTAAATGGGTACTGGTTTCGGGAAATAAGAAGTTTGGGAATTAGTGGACACCAGACATCGATAATCACTACCCATCCACAGATTGATAAATCAGAGGTAGCCATAAAAATGTTTGCAAGGTGGACACAAGAAAACTACTTTAAATACATGATTCAAAATTTTGATTTTGATAAGATGATAGAATACGGAACTGAAAAGATTGATTCCAAAACAGAATTGGTAAATCCTGAATACAGAAAAAAGAGTTATGAAATCAAGAAAACTCGAGAGAAAAAGAGAAGGCGAGAGGCAAAAATATATGGTAAAATCAAAGCACAAGAACATAAAACAATTGATGAGGCTGAACAGCAAATTGCCAAATCCTCTAAATTGATACAGGAAATAGATTCACTTAATAAGGAGATAGATCAATTAATCAAGCTAAGAAAGGAAATGCCAGCAAGAATAACAGTAGCAGATATGCCAATCGAAAAACGGTACGAAAAGCTGAAAGTAGAAAGTAAGAAATTTAAAAATGCAATAATAATGTTGGCCTATAGAGCAGAAACGGCTATGTACAACACTTTAATGCCCGTATTTAGAAATGCTCATAAGGAAGGACGGGCTTTGTTAAGAGAAATTTATTCTAGTGATGCAGATTTGGTGGTTGACAAAAATGACAAGAAGCTCAATGTTATTGTTCATTCTTTGTCAACGCCAAGAGCTAATCGAGCATTAGAACAACTTTGTATACAAATGAACCTGACTCAGACTATTTATCCCAAAACTGACTTGGTCTTAGTCTTCAAGTCCATGGCAAAGTAATTTACGAGAGACTTGGTTGTCTGAAAATAGCAAAAATCAATGTCCCAATAATAAAACCAAATTGAACAGCCGAAGTCAAGTGCCCTAAAGCACTTCCATTAAGATCA
>JAZGFD010000162.1:0-6631 GCA_036479115.1 Saprospiraceae bacterium
CAAATAAATTATGTCAACTTCTCACTGACTCTCAGGCTATTTATCCAGGTACCAATATGAGATTAATTTACAAAACCGTTGCAACTCAAACTACGAAAGGCTTGGTTGTCTGAATATACCCATCACATATAAATATTCAGGTTTTTACCAGATTCTTTTTCCTCATATAGTGTCTGAACGGAAACTGTCGAATTTTATAAAATAGAATATTTGGGGTGAGAATTTGGTTTTTTGATATCCGGTGATGCCTGAGTATCAGCGTGTTGAAAAAAAATAAAATATCGCCAAAAGAACTGTTTCTAATTTTGATGAGTTTTCGTTCAGACACTATATAAATATGAAATTTCCAATCATTATATTGTTATGTCAGGTAGTTGGTGCCGAGCACTCTTTCATATCTTGACATTTAAATAATGACCCCACTCCGAAAACATAAAAAATCTAGTAATTTCATTTTGTAAAAATTATCTGTTTTCAGAGTGGGCTCATTAACTATCTATTTAAAACACCTGAAATTCAAATGTGGAAATTAGATAACCCATTTTATTGAATATAAATGAATTGATGCATTCCATAAATGACAAAAATGAAAACATTAAACGCGACCTTATTTGAGTCACTATTCGATGACGATTTCTTTAACAGAAACCGCTGCGATGTTGAAAAACCCTAAGGCCGGGCTGTTGGCATTGGTATTGGTAATATTCGATTTGGTATTGGCCAAGGGGATACTGAATATGCCGTTGCTACCATTATTTATTTGGTCTCTCGTAATTTCAAGAAAATTAAAAGCCTCCAAGCTCAAAGAATGAAGTTCTACCCTAGAGACTTCCCCTACCTTCCAGGGAATATCAATATTGTTATCATCTATTTCATTAATAAATTCTCTAATCGGAGGTATAAAAATTAAGCCATCTATCTGTGATCCAGAGTCAAAACCAGAATCATATGCAATGTTTAATTCTGACGCTTTTCCCAGATAATTACCATTTTTGTATGACCTGATCCAATATGCATCTCCGGTACCACTGAAATCTCTTGCAAAAAACTCTACGTATATACCATCATCAAGAAATATTTCATTTTCTCTGAACTCTTGTATTAGGGAATCTATGATTGGCACCCTTTTCAGTTTAGTGACCCCATGATATAATTCTGAATTTATCGCTATCGAAAGGATAAATTCATCATCGGTGGAGCCAAAAAATTCTCCCATAACAGGCTCCCAAATATATTTTCCATCATTATTATCATCCAAAAATTCAAAGCTGTTACCGTTGTTATTATTAATAGTTACACTCGCACCGATTACAGGGATAGGCGTTGTGTTTTCAAAATATTGTTGTGATTGAGTTAAGCTGATCGTTTGTAGTTTGTCTTCATTTGTCAACCATGCATCTACTACCAATTGTGATTGTGTATTAGCAATTTCAATTTCAATTACATCTTCACAAGAATTGAAAAAGAAAGACAAAATTAAGATAGGGAGCAATAGGGTTGATTTTTTTCTATAAATTGATATCTCTGTCATTGGTCTAAAATTTAAAATTATAAGATACTGAAGGAATGAAATTTCCTACTACTGATAGTCGTACAGCCTCTGTAACACCATTCTCACCCAATCGGGTAAATATTGAGAAAGGATTCCTCTTACTGTATACATTGTAAATGGAAAATACCCATTCGCTTTGCCATCGCCTCTGATCATTTTTCTTTCCTTGCAGAGTGGCTGATAAATCCAATCTGTGGTACGAAGGAATTCGTACATTGTTTCTCACACCAAAAGCATTATCAGGAATAATATAGCCTTGCTGCTCAAACCTTGTGGTGGGGAAGGTAGTAGGAGTACCGCTTATCAAAGCGAAATTAGCGCTAATTGACAGCCTTTTAGATATGTCATAAAATGCAGTGAGACTTAGATTATGCAATTGATCAAATCGAGATGCATACCATTTATCATTGTTAATGCCAGCCACTTGCCTCTCTGTTCTGGCTAAAGTATAACTTACCCAACCACTAAATCGACCTTCGGTTTTTCTAAACATCAATTCTATACCATACGCTCTGCCACGTCCTTCTAAAAGATCACCTTCTAATAATTCATTGATTAAGAGGTCAGCACCATCGATGTAATCTACTAGATTGTTCATCTTTTTATAATATAATTCGGTTGACATTTCGTACTTATCATCCTTAAAGTTTTGGAAGTATCCTATGGCAACTTGATGTGCTGTCTGAGGTTTTATATTATTGGTAGAGGGTGTCCAAATATCTACAGGAGTGGCCGCTGTAGTATTGGAAATAAGATGAATGTATTGGGACATTTTATTGTAGCTCAATTTGAACGATTGTTGGTCGTTCAATTGATATTTTAGTGATAATCGGGGTTCTAGATTGCTATATGTTGCGATTGATTCCCATTGATTATGTTCTCTAAATGAAGATACTGGTCGCCTTTCTCCAGCTAAAGCATCGACAAATTCAAATGATCGTCCTTTTCCAGTATAATTGAACATAGAGTATCGCAGTCCATAATTCAGAGAAATTCTATCTCCAAGATCAATTTCATTTTCTATAAAAATGCTGCTTTCAATGGCATATTTTTTAGGTAAGGTTAAGTCAGTTGTTTCTCCCTCACTAATTCCAACTGCATTTGCAGGCTCAAATTCATAGATGATTCCAAGTATTCCAAATCGAATCAGATTGCCAGGAGTTAGAAAAAGTGTAAATTCAGGTTCAATTGAATAGTTTTTTATGGATGCATCCCAATTAAATTTGTTGTTGGATTCACTACCAAAATTAATTTGATAATCATAGTCACTATAGTATGCTGTAAGGTTGAAAAACAATTTATCAGAAAAAAGATGATTCCATCTTAGGGTGGTAGTAGCATTGCCCCAATTAAATCCTGCCTCATCACCAAAGCTAAAATTATCTCTACCTAAATATGCAGAAACAAAAATTGTGTTTTTCTCATTTATATTATAGTTGGTTTTAAAAGTAAGATCATAAAAATTAAGAGCGGAGCCTTTTATATCCTCATTTAAAAAAGGCTGAGCCAGAATATCTATATATGACCTTCTACCGGCTACTATGAAAGAAGCTTTGTCTTTTATCAATGGCGCCTCCACAGACAATCTACTGAATATTGCACCTATACCACCCTTAAGTGCCAATTTTTTCTTGTTTCCTTCTTTCATCCGTACATCTAGTATAGAGGATAGTCGCCCTCCATATCTAGCTGGAATTCCACCTTTATACAGTTTTACATCCTTTACCGCATCAGGATTGAAGACAGAAAAAAAACCAAAGAGATGCGAAGAATTATACACGGGAGCTTCATCCAAAAGAACTAAATTTTGATCAATGCTGCCTCCTCTTACATTAAATCCACTGGCACCTTCTCCTACAGAACTCACACCAGGAAGCAACTGTATGCTCCTCAATATTTCTACTTCACCTAAGAGAGAAGGCATTTTTTGTATAGTAGAAATATCGAGTTTGTTTACGCTCATTTCATTGGTGCTTACATTCGAATTTGGTGCTTCCGAATTGATGACCACTTCGGCCAACTGCGACGCCACAGCGACCAATTCAATATCATGTTTTATATTACTTTTCAGATCTATTTTTACCTCTTGTGTGATGAATCCTAAATAAGAATATTGTAGAGTATAAGACCCAGGAGGAAGAGATAAGGAATAGAACCCGTACACGTTAGCCGAGCTACCTTTTTGCAATTCTATTACATATATGTTTGCACCTATTAGAGTCTCGCCACTAGCTAAATCACTGATATATCCGCTTACGGTTACTTTATTTTGAGCAGCGACATTATCAACGTATAAAAGTATAATTACAAATAGGATATTGACTAATATTTTCATGTATGTATTGTCTTTTAATGACTTAAGAAGTGCTGTGTAAAATGTTAAATGACAGATCAGGTTTGACGAAAATTTTTATTCTCATCAAGGCCTGAATTTACGTTTTTAGCGAAATAAATGCTTGTCTTGATCCTAGCCGAAGGAAGTATTTTCCCAACGCAGGACAGGATTAAAAGATTCGAAATCACCCATCGTACGCCACTTAACACAGCACGAGTGGTTGAACGTAAATTCTCGTGCTCAGGCATCACTCAATTTTAAAAAAGTAAAAATTTCATCAACAGAATTGCACTTGTTAAAATGATAACCATTCAGGTGATCGCTTTTGAGACCTGTCTGCCATACAGGCAGATAAAAAATTGCTATTTTTTGCTAGACACAGACTATTTTTTTTTTAATAGCAGCACTATTACTAACCTATTTTATGTGTTAGTGAATCTCGATTATGTTGCCACATCTTCGATTTGAGATATAAATTGCCGAAGTATAGTGATCAAAGAGTTTTTTTTAGCCAAAATTGATGCTATCTGAATAGCTACTTTTTTTTATTCAAAATTGGCTCCACCTGTAGTTACTAAAATGATAGTTCTCATTCAATCATTATATAAATAAAGCAAAGATGTATATTCAATTTGCAAATGTATAACGGATGTGTGTTAAGAGAAGTTTAAAACATTTGAAATATCTATTTTTTCGATTAAATGTAGGGTATTACTTGTGATCAGAGGGCTTGATCAAATAACACATGGAAGGTTTTAATAAATCTTATCTGTTTTTTAAGTAAAAACCTATATTATTATTGTGAAATAAAAATGTCTATGTCATTATTAATTAAAAACGGTAACATCATCACCTCCTCAGAAAATTATCTTGCTGATATCTATATTGAGGAAGAAAAAATTCATACAATAGGAAAAGATTTAAGTGTCAAAACTGATAAAATTATTAATGCTTCAGGCATGATTGTTTTTCCTGGAGGTATAGATCCTCATGTACACCTTGCCATGCCTTTTATGGGTACTGCGTCGAGTGATGATTACGCATCAGGCACACTTGCAGCACTTCATGGAGGGACTACAATGGTTATTGACTTTATACTTCAAACTCAAGGAAAATCCCTATACGATGCACTGGATACATGGAGAGGGCGGTCAGATCAAAACTGCTATAGTGATTACTCTTTTCATATGGCTGTGACAGATTTTAATAATGATACAAAAAAGGAAATTGGAGCTCTTATTGAAAAAGAAGGTATTTCATCTTTTAAGACATTCATGGCATATAAAGGTGCTCTTATGATAGATGATGGGCAGATGGTTCGTCTTATGATTGAAGTGAAAAAACAAGGAGGGATGGTAACTGTACATGCTACAAATGGTGATATGATAGATACACTGATAGACAAGCACAGATCTGAAGGGAATCTATCCCCACTTTATCACTATTTGTCACAACCAGAGATCACAGAAGCAGAAGCATCTGGAAGGTTTTGTGACATGGCCAATTATACCGATGTTTCAGCTTATATTGTTCACCTCACATGTGAAGGTGCTCTCAATGCCACAAGAAGAGCAGGAAGTCGCAATCAAAAAATATTTGTAGAGACGTGTATACAATATTTGCTTCTGGATGCCTCTCTTTATGAAAAAAACTTTGAAGGTGCCAAATGGGTAATGAGTCCTCCATTGCGCGAGAAAAAAGATCAAAAGGCACTATGGTCTGCCCTTAACCAAGGCATTATACAAGTTGTAGCTACCGATCATTGCCCTTTCAATTGGGGCCAAAAATTGATGGGTAAAGACGACTTTTCAAAAATCCCCAATGGACATCCTGCTATAGAGCACAGGATGGAATTACTGTACTCAGAAGGTGTAAACAAAGGCAAAATAAGTGCTAATAAATTTGTCGAAGTCACTTCTACTAATCCTGCCAAAATATTTGGAATGTTTCCTCAAAAAGGATGCATAGCCCCAGGTTCTGATGCCGATCTAGTAGTATTCGATCCCAATGAAGAACATACCATATCAGTAAATCATCATCATATGAATGTCGATTATTCTGCTTATGAAGGCTGGAAGGTAAAGGGTAAATGCAAGCACATCATCTTGAGAGGCAAACACGCTATTGACAATGGGAAGGTGAAAATTGAAAAAGGGTATGGGAAATTTATAAAACGAGGGAAGCTTGGGAAGGTTGTGTGATTTAATACGTCACATTTTGGTTGATTTGCCAATACGCCATCAATACAGGAGCATAGCATAGGTCAGTTTATATAGTATGCACATCATGCGGTCATTTCTGCCCTTCTTCGTGAGTTGTGTCTTGGTTGGATCCTTTTTTAACATGCTACTTATCTATTTGTGTATTAAGCAGCGATATTACTAACTTGTTTTGTGTGTTAGTGGGTCTCGAATATAATGCCATATCTCCGATTTGAGACAGAAATTGCCGAAGTATAGTGATAGGAGAGTTTTTTTTAGTCGAAATTGATACCACCTGAGTAGTGATATTTTTACCCATCTCATTTTTTTTTATAAATATTTTAATTAATATTTCAATAAATTCATTATATATACAAATATTATTCACCTTAAAAACAAATACTATTCACCTTAAAAATTAGTGGTGTCCGACTAAAACCCAAAATGTCAATATATGGAGTTTAAAGGTCTGTATTTACTACATTGTGTTTCCTAGATTGAATAGCAGGGTCTATGCACTGGATTGGAACAAACTGAGCTGAT
>JAZGFD010000163.1:0-2789 GCA_036479115.1 Saprospiraceae bacterium
AGCAGGAGGAGATAGAGTAAGACTTAAAGAAATTTCAGAAAGGATGGATAACTTGTACAATGCTTAGGAGGAGATATTATAGGCGTGGTATTAATGACGCCATTAAATTTGATGATTAATCGTGTAAAGTGCCATTCAGTCACATTCTACAAGAAGCCACTTATTTTATTTTCCGTAACTATTCAGGTGGAGCGCTTTAGAACAAAAAAAGTGCTATTTTTTACCCAACGAAGCTATTTTTCTCATAATAGCAGCGCTATTGCCAAATTGATTATACGTTAGTGAATCTCGATTATGTTACCATATCTTTGATTTGAGACGAAAATAGCTAAAGTGTAGTGGGCAAAGAGCCTTTTTTTATCCAAAATTGATACTACCTGAATGGTTACTATTTCCCTAAATAATTCTGAATCATCTCAGTACCCAGTTTGGTAGCAATGCCAAACTGCTCTTCTTGTTCATGAATAGTATTGAAAGCAATATGAAAAATAATTTGATCAGAAAATCTCCAAAAATATTTACCTATATCAGTGTTGTAAATGCCTTCATCTGCCATTCCATCTAGATTTTTAAAGCGATGTACAAATTCATCACCCAGGGCATTTTCACCATTCTCTTTTTTAGATTTGATATAGACAGCTATATACTCAGGAAACTCATCAGGCATGGGATTCCGCATAGCTTGCATCATGATGCCAGTATTAGGAAAGCTAGGGTCATCCCATTTGAAAAAACAGGTTCTATGATTGGGGTTTCCTCCAGAAGGAGTACTATTTCTTAAAGATATGGCTGATTCCTCTACGCCAAGTACTTTGGCAAATGTGCTTATAGACACCAAAGCACACATGTCTGGCAGAATATCTGTTTTTTCAGCAAGGATTGCATTGATATCTAATCCTTGAATCAAGTTGCGGTTTAGAGAGACATCACCAGAGTTGCTTACTTTAACACTACCACTATTGTTACAGTTACATGCACTGAAGAGAATCACCAATAAGAAGGGAAATAATTTATTCATCTGATACTAATTTGCAATGCAAAATTAAGATAAAGTTTGGTTTTATGTGATCTATTCATTTCTTCAACTCAATTAATGAACTTTATTCTTATAATTGTTGTCAGAAATATAGGAAATGAGCAATTATAAAATTCATATTATCAATACCGAATACCAAGGTGCTGCCCTTTCGATAGCAGCATTTTTAGTAGAAACTGATCAAGGATTTATACTTGTAGAAACTGGGCCTCATTCCACTCTGCCCACATTAGTAAAGGGCATCCAAAGATGTGGTCTTGATTGGAAAGATATTCAACATGTGTTTTTAACACATATTCACCTGGATCATGCAGGTGCTGCATGGTGTTTTGCTGAAAATGGGGCTACTATATATCTACATCCATTGGGATATAAGCACATGCTTGACCCATCCCGATTACTTAAATCAGCCACGATGATATATGGTGATATGATGGATACATTGTGGGGCACACTTAAACCAATACCAGCAGAACAGTTGGTAATAGTAGAAGATGAAGAAGTCATTAGTGTATGTGGGTTAGATTTTAAATCTATCCATTCTCCGGGACATGCCAAACATCATATTGCATGGCAACTGGAGAATAACCTTTTTGCAGGTGATGTAGCCGGAGTGAGTGTAAAGGGAGGGCCCGTGATTCCTCCATGCCCACCACCAGATATTAATATTGAAGATTGGGTGGATTCTATTGATAAAATATTGAATATCAAGGATATAGATGTTTATTATATTACCCATTATGGGGAAATAACAAATACATACGAACACATGGAGGCACTCAAAAAAGTGTTGAATCAATATGCCAATTTTATGCTCCCTTATTATCAAAATCGGACCTCTCCAGATGAGATAATCAAACCTTTCACTGAATATGCAATAAGCTTATTAAAAAAGGCAAATGTTTCTGATGATCATATAAACGCATATCAAATGGCTAATCCTGCATACATGAGTGTGAGAGGGCTAATGCGGTATTGGGAGAAAAAATTAATGAATTAATGTAGCGAAATTTTTAGTCGGCATCGATTTTGGGTAAAAAAAGTAAGTACTCAATGTCTTGTGTAATCAGAAATAATTGTTATTATTTTTGGTAAAAAATGTCGCCAAATCACAACAATTGCTACTCAATCAAAGGCGTTGACCTTAGCTATTCGGATTAATGACCATCACTCTTTCTATGATGATTACAATATTGAGTACTTACATTTTTTTTATCACACTACTTTGGCTATTTCTATACAGCTAGCTTCTGAGACATTATTGTCAATTAAAAATGTGATAAAGCGACAATTTGAAATGCACCGTGCACTCTGAAGCAACTCTAACTTTAATTATAAATAACCACTCAGGTGGTGTGCTTTTTAAGTAAAAAAAGATTTTTTAGCCAAAATTGATGCCACCTAAGTAAGTTATGGTAAATATATGTGAACCTACGTAGTGTCCGAACGAAATCACATAACCTCAGACATAACACGTTGAATATCTGAGAAATACCTCTTGAATCTTATCATTTTTATTCTATAAAAAATGGCGAATATTTCATATATTTAGGATTATGTTATGTGTATTTGGTTGATTGTCAGCATTTAGTTTGATTCTCTAACAAATTATTCAAAAAAATATTAGAATTTTTATCCATGAAAAAGAGATTAGAACAAATGCAATTCCTTTTTCATTTACTTTTTGAATGGCTCAAAAAGTAACAAAAAACCTTAGTACTCTAAAAATAAAGCATAATACCCTTTAGACTGG
>JAZGFD010000164.1:0-20520 GCA_036479115.1 Saprospiraceae bacterium
AAAACTAAAAATCAAAAAACATTCACAGGATCAAAAAACAAAGACATTAAACTGATAAAACGCTTATGTCGTGACAACTTAAAATATCGATACCCCAAGCCTACGGAGGAAGTTATAGAACGTATTAAAAAAGAGTTGGGTTTGATAGAAAAGAAAGATTTCATCTCTTATTTTTTGATCAATTGGGACATTACTAACTATGCGCGTCAAAAAGGGTATTTCTATGTAGGGCGAGGCAGTGGCGCCAATAGTATCATCGCATATTTGCTTAAAATTACAAATGTAGACCCCATCGAATTAGACCTATATTTTGAAAGGTTTATTAATTTGTATCGAGAAAACCCACCTGATTTTGACATTGATTTTTCTTGGAAAAACAGGGAAGACATCACTCAATATATTTTTGATAGATTTCCTAACACCGCTCTTTTGGCCACGTACAATACATTTAAGTATAGAGCTGCAGTGAGAGAGTTAGGCAAAGTATTCGGTCTGCCCAAAGAGGAGATAGACATCCTAAGTTCGGCAAAGATGAGTACGAGCAATCTTGATCAACTTTCGCGACTAGTACTCAAATACAGTGTACTTATTCAAGGTCTGCCTAATCACCTGAGCGTACATGCCTGTGGCATTGTCATCGCAGAAAAACCACTGCACAATTATACAGCTACTTTTGTGCCACCTAAAGGTTTTCCCACTACACAATTTGATATGGTAGTAGCCGAAGATATAGGCTTGTACAAATTTGACATATTGGGACAACGAGGGCTTGCTAAAATCAAAGATGGGCTGGCACTAGTAAGAGACAATAACCCATCAGATGACATCATTGACATCCATGATATGCGCGCCATAAAAAAGGATAAAGTGGTAAATGGCCTTCTTCGTACAGGCAAGGCCATAGGCTGTTTCTATGTAGAGTCACCAGCAATGCGAATGTTGTTAAAAAAACTAGAAGTAGAAGAATATTTAGGCCTCGTAGCAGCAAGTTCTATTATCCGCCCAGGAGTGGCTAAATCAGGGATGATGAGAGAATATATACTGCGCTATAGAGATCCCGAAAGGCGTAAACAAGCACACCCCACACTACAAAAAATAATGCCTGACACCTATGGCATCATGGTATATCAGGAAGACGTGATCAAGGTGGCTCATTATTTTGCCCAGCTCACTTTAGGCGAAGCTGATGTGCTGCGGCGGGGCATGTCTGGCAAGTACCGCTCTAGAGATGAATTTCTACGTATCCAAGATAAATATTTTAGTAATTGCCAAAAGATAGGCCATGATCCTGCATTAGCCAAAGAAGTGTGGCGGCAGATAGAGAGTTTTGCAGGTTATGCTTTCGCAAAAGGGCACTCGGCGTCATATGCTGTAGAGAGTTATCAAAGTTTATACCTAAAGGCTCATTATCCTATAGAGTTTATGGTAGCAGTAATCAATAATGGAGGCGGCTTTTATCGTACGGAGCTGTATGTACACGAAGCCCGTATGTGCGGAGCACTAATCGTCCCTCCATGTGTAAATCAAAGCAACTATGGCTGTACCGTAAAAGGCAAAATTGTCTATCTCGGTTTGGGGTTCATTCACAGCTTAGACCGTGATACCGCTAGACGTATTACTGAGAGTAAATGGGCTAATGGCCCATTTAAAAATCTCGCAGATTTTACAGAAAGGGTACATCTTGGCATTGAGGAATTGACAAGCCTAATAAGAGTAGGAGCCTTTACTTTTTTTAAAAAAGACAAAAAAGAATTGCTGTGGGCGGCACATCACCTACTCAACAAACCCGTGCACGATATCCAGCAGACTAAATTATTTGCTACTGAGGTAAAAGACTATAAGTTGCCACGTCTGACTACGGCAGAGTATGAAGATGCTTTTGACCAGTTAGAGCTATTAGGATTCCCATTGTGCAACCCCTTTCTGCTTACAGAGGTGCCCGTAGTCAATACAATTTGTACCAAAGACTTGCCCGCATATCTCAAAAAATATATTGACATCATGGGTTACCTTGTTGCTACTAAAGATACGAGCACATCTTCTGGTAAAAGGATGCATTTTGGCACTTTTTTAGATCAAGAGGGACAATTCATAGACACCACACACTTTCCCCCAGTAGCAGCTCGCTTTCCATTTACTGGTAGAGGTGTATATAAAATAAGTGGTTTGGTGGTAGAAGAATTCGGATTCTATAGTATAGAAGTCATCCGAATGCAAAAGATATCATATATCCCAGACCCTCGATTTGGAGAAGTAGGATATATGGCATTTGGAAAAAAACATTTTGGCAATAGAAGAAAAAAATCTCTTAATCCACCCAAAAGGGCCTAGCGTTTCGAGTATAAAGTTCAGACACTATATAGAGTCTGAATGAAAACTCATCAAAATTAGAAATAGTTCTTTTGGCGATATTTTATTTTTTTTCAACTCGCTGATACTCAGGTATCACCGAATACGAAAAAACTAAATTCTCAGCCAAAAGATAAAGCACAAAGGGTTATAAATCAAATAAAAATCTGTCATGGAGGTGCGTTAAGCGATAGTGTATTTGGAAGAAGAATGAAAGGTGGTGGAAATATAGCAGAAGTGATCAAACAACAAGTGAGAATGGCTCGAAAAAAATATTTTAAAGATCGGTCTATGCCTAAGTATAATCTTGAATTGTTTGATCTATATAAGAATGATCAACTAAGGATGTTCTAAAAATATTTAACCAAAATCATTCATTGTAGCGGTCAAATCTAAAGCCCATGTCACACCTTTCTTACGATAATTTCTTATGGCATGTTTGATAATCCATCTGGTATGAATTTCGGGATGTTTTGACCAGTCATTGATAAGGGCTATAGCTTCTTTGTAATTTACTTTAAAGTAATCATTGATATGATTAGCCACGGAGGTTTGAACATACCTTTCTGGGTCGTTTTTGAGATTTTCTAAGATGGCAAAAACCTGTTTTGGGGTTTCTATAAAAAGTACCATTTTGCTAGACCACGGCAGTTTTGGCCTTAGGCCTTCAGATGCTAATCGACGCACATGAAAGTTTTCATCCAGTGACCAATCGGTCATAATTTGAATTAACTTTTTTCTATTTTGGCGAATGAATGGTCTTATGGCAAATTCCCCAGTCCCTCTTTTTGTCAATTCCTTGATGGCAGTAATAGATAGGTCTTCATGATCTAGCCCATGTCGCTCTATAAATGCCCCAATAGGCCAGGTCCAGAAAAAATCATTAAAAGTGCCATATGCGCCTTTGTTTTCAGGACCTAATATGTGGATAAGTAGGCTTAATTTCTTTGTGTAATTTCCAGATAAGTAATTGTTTAATTCATCAGCTATGATATTTACGCGGTCTTTAAGTTCGAAAGGGCTGAGGAGTTTTTGTGTATTTTTTTGGAATTTAATTTTGTCAAAGGGTGTAGAGGTTTCAAGTATTTTATCCGCTAATAATTCTAAGAGGTCTTTGTCAAATTTGAATTTTAAGGGAGTAAAAGCCATAGACAATTGTTTCAATAAAAGTAAAATATTTTGTAACTCAGGTGGAGCCAATTTTGGATAAATAAATTCTTTTTCTACCATATTTCAGCTATTTTTTGGTCGTAATTTTGCTGTGCCTTAAAAAATGAGTTTTTTTGTCAAAAAAAAACAACAAATATTAATCTCAAAAGCGCCCACCTCAATAGTTACGATATGTAGATAAGGATGCATATCAGCATCTCTTTTAATAAACAACTAAAATGGACTAATTCCCCAATCGCCATTCAAATCGCTATCTTACTGATTCTTTGGGTTCTAACCGTAAGATTAATGTTGATAATAATTATAATATGAGAATAGCATCCCTTATTTTACTTATAAGCCTTGCATTCATTTTGCCATCAAAAGCACAAGTCAAAAAATGCCCTTCTCACGATATACTCCATAAAGCAATGGATGACAAAGAAATATCTGAGAAAAGAAGAATTCTAGAAGGCCACACCAATGAATGGGATCACAGTACAAGGGTAAAGAGCAACGATAAAATGACCATTCCTGTAGTGTTTCATATCATCCAAGATGGTTCTGTGGCAGATGACTTTATTACGGACGTTCTCATAGCAGCTCAAATGAAGCAACTTAATGATGATTTTGGCCGTACTAATAGTGATAAAGGCAATACTCCTGTAGCTTTTAAAAATTTTGCAGCAGACACAGAAATTAATTTTAGACTAGCAGACTTTGAACCTGATGGGAGCCCTTCTTCTGCGATACTGCGATACCAAGCTAGTGCCTTAGGTGTCAGCGAGAATCAATGTATGTCACCATTTTTTATAGATCAAAAAATAAAAACTAAAACCATATGGGATGCTAAAAAGTATCTCAATATATACATTGTCAATAAAATAGACGACGAAGATGACGAAGGAGAATGTGATAAGGAGGCGGGTATCATTGGGTACGCGCAGTTTCCAGATGGCGGCCCTACTAATACTGATGCTGTTGTTTTACTTTCTTATAGTGTGGGATCTATTGATATGCCTAATCCTTTAATCAAAGATTTTTTGGGACGTACACTTACACACGAAGTAGGCCACTGGCTCAATCTCTATCATATTTGGGGTGATGATTCTGATGACCCACAAAATGCTTGTAGAGGCTCTGATAAAGTAGAAGATACACCCAATCAAGAAACCTTTACTTCTGGCTGTCCTAGGGGTAAACTTATTGACCATTGTACTCCTAATGAAGGTGGCGTGATGTACCAAAACTATATGGATTACTCTGACGATGAATGCATGAACATTATTACCAAAGGGCAAAAAAACAGAATGCTATCTGCCTTAATGGCTGCTCGGCCAGAACTGTTGCTAGACCAACCTTTCAAAACAGATGACATGGAAGAAGAGACTGATGATGATATGGAAGAAGACGATGACAAAGGAGAAATAGGGGATATGGCCGAGAATTGCGATAATATTTTACCATTATCTGATGAAAATGTATTCATTAACGGCAGTATCTACACAGTAAATGAAGCTCAACCCTGGGCAGAAGCAATGATCGTGAAGGGTGACACTATCACATTTTTAGGCAGTACAATAGACGCTCTGGACATGGCCAGTGAAAAAGCCAATATTATAAATCTCAAGAAAAAAATGATAATGCCTGGTATCCATGATGTGCACATGCACCCTTTAGAAGCAGGATCAAGCAACTTTGACTTTCTACTGGAGACCGATAATACTGATCTGGGCTATTATAAAACGAAGATAGATAAGGCGCAAAAGTCAAAACCCGATTCTACATGGTTATTGGGCTGGGGACATGACATTTTTGTGCTTTTAGATAGTGATGAAAGGCCTATTGACATTCTGGATGCTATAAACGCTGAAAGGCCTATTGCCATTATGGAACAAACTTCGCACTCTATCTGGTGTAATAGTGCAGCATTAGTCGCTGCTGATATAAATGAGGACAGCGAAAATCCAATTGGAGGCGTCATTATGAGGGACGAAGAAGGGCTCCCAAATGGTATTTTAGTTGATAATGCAGGTAACATTATGATTGATCTAGCAGTGAGCATTATATCTAGCAGTGAAGAGAATGATTATGATGGATTGGTAAATTTTAGTTTGCCAGAATTGGCGCGACATGGCATTACTTCTATATGTGATGCACGCACTTACTGGAAAAGAAACCATCATTTGACATGGCAGCGATTGGCCGCAGAAAACCAATTAACAGTAAGGGTAAACCTCGGACTTTGGACCTATCCGTCGGAAAATGACAGCACACAGATTGCCATATTAAAATCTTTATACCAAAAGAGTAATAACGGGCTTTTGAATATCAACCAAATCAAAGTATATAGCGATGGTATTATCCCTAATACTACGGCGGCCATTCATGATGATTATCTTATAGATTTATTTGGCGAAAGCTCTAATAACGGGGTGAATTATTTCACTGAAAGGAGGTTGGGAAAGTATATTAAGGAATTAGAGCCTTTTGGTTTTGATTTTCATATCCACGCTATAGGAAATCGGGCTATTAATGAGTCAATCAATGCCATTGAAAAAAATGGGTCAGGCAGCGGAAGACATCGTATTACACATCTCGAGGTCATAGATACTTCAGATTATGTACGCTTTAGAGCACTGGACATTACTGCTGATTGTCAGGTAGCAGGAGACTTTACTCACCCTGATGCATGGCATGATAATGATGATTTTATTGATTCTAGTTTATCTGATAATATAATCCCTTTGAAAAGTCTTTCTTCAAAAGGAGCAAGGATTACACTTTCCAGTGATTGGGATGTAAGCACACTCAATCCATTTGTAGGCATACAAAATGCTGTGACCAGAAGCCCCCAAGAGCTTACGCTCAAAGAAGCTATTGAGGCCTACACAATTAATGCCTCATATGTAATGCGCCAAGAAGATAAAGTGGGAACTTTGGAAGTGGGAAAAGAAGCGGATTTTATCGTGCTTGATCAAAATATATTTGAAATCAACACTGACCAGATCGCTGAGACAGCAGTGCTAATGACCTTCCTCCAAGGAGAACAAATATATCCAATAATGGCTGGTAACATGGGAGAAACAACGGACACAACGGACACAACGGATCAAGGGGGCATTGTTGTGGAGTACGATTCTCTGGGTTGCTTACAAATAAAATTCCCTATTTACGCAGTGCTTTCGGGCGATAGTCTTGAGATTAATTCTGCCTCAGAACTCCAAGGATTATTGGCCCTTTGTAGTGTAGATGAGATGGAAGAGCCTGGTGATACTACCAATGTACCAGAAATATGTTTTGTATTCGTTTATCCTCTTCAACTGGCCCTTAATAATGATACAATTCCTATTGCTGATCCAGATCAGTTTATTTCATTTCTTAATCATGTAGATAGCACAGGTGATTTTTTTGATTTTGTTTATCCAATGTTGGTGATTTCAAATGATAAGCAAATTGAAGTATTCACTTTTGAAGAAGTGATTGAATTAATAAACATTTGTAATGAAAATGATAGATCGATATTGGGCTCTCACATAATTAAATCATTTGGTAATCACCACTCCCTATATGGTAACACCCAAAGTAAAAATGGAAAATCAGTATATTTTAAGGATGCACTTAAAATATTTCCAAATCCAACTTCCGACAAATTATACGTGCAATGGCCACAAAAGAAAAGTAGAGATAATGTTGACTTCTCTATAATAGATGCGCAAGGAAAAATCTTTTATCAAGAAACACAAACGCCAATGCCCAAATCTATAAATACTGAAATGCTCAGCACGGGAGTCTATATATTTCAAGTAAAGACAGATGAAGGGATATATCAGTCTGTTTTTGTTGTGAATAAATAAAAACAAAGGATCTATTCCGGGGGGGGTACTTTTTAGGCCTTTTTTCCAAACAGGCAGGTGAAATATTACTATTTTATTGCTAGGCATTTCTAATAAATCATTATTAAAAATAGAGGGTTAAAGATTATTGTAAACTGCGATGGTAACTCTGCAGGCTGTTTTTGATGCATCAGGAAATCAAGAACATACGAAGAAAAAAAACAGATATCCACCCCAATTGGGGGCATTAATCTAATTCAGGTTATAAAGAATTTCCAGATTCTTTATATAGCACGGCAGTTGT
This sequence comes from Saprospiraceae bacterium, assembly GCA_036479115.1. Lineage (GTDB taxonomy): Bacteria > Bacteroidota > Bacteroidia > Chitinophagales > Saprospiraceae > UBA7328. The sequence continues at coordinate 7,639 of JAZGFD010000164.1, forward strand.
AACTTGACCCACCACCCTGAGTGTTCTTTTATTAATGCCATTGAGGTCATCACATTGTGAATGCCAACATTTCTGAAAGGTCTGAGAAGGTATATTTGGTTTTAGGTTAATAATATCAAGCATAGGTATTCTTGCTATTTCGTTTACAAACCGATGATCATCTGTAATTTGAGGATGTGCTTGATTGATAAAAAAGTCACCATATCCCATTCTGTTGGCCAGAGTCCATATTTTATCAGTCTCTGGCCCGGCATGGGCTCTTGAGTGACCTTCTTTATAAAATGAAGCATTTTTAGCCCCTACCATGTCGAATAGGATGCCATATTGTGGTTTATAATTTTTGGGAATAAGATTTTTTGACCAGTATTGAGCCCCCTGAGCCCAAGAGCACGAAATTATACATGCATCGCCAGAATCCCCTTGATCCTCAGCATCAAAAAATAAAAAATCTACACCCATATCAATAGGGTTTTTCATTATTGTTTTCGCAATTTCCATTAATATTGCCACACCACTACCGCCATCATCTGCTCCGGGTACAGGTATTGACTTTAAATCAGAATTAGATTCTGAATCTGATATTGCTCGAGTATCCCAATGCGCTGCGAGTAAAATTCTTTTTTTATGACTGGGATTGATCTGTGCTATGATATTAGTAGAAGGTATGCCTTTCAGGTTTTGAAAATTGGCCTTAAAGTCTTGAATTGTAACAGTTGTCCCCATTTTTTGCATAGTGGCGATAATCCATGCTTTGCATGCTTTATGTTGTGGTGTGCCAGGCACTCGGGGTCCAAAATCCAATTGTTTTTCAATAAAAGCATAAGCTGATTCAGAATCAAATGCTGGCACTTTTACTTCCTTCTTAATTACAGGAGCAAGAACAACAGGCTTTTTATCACCTTTACATGCCATGAGAAATATACACGCAATCAAAAATGTCAATAATTTTTTCATAGATATTCTTTGAGTTATTTTGTAGTCCAAGAAGACCCCTCTTTCTCATCTTTTACTACTATTTCTAAAGCATTGAGGGCATCTCTAATTTTATCAGAAGTAGGCCAGTCCTTATTTGTACGAGCATTTTGGCGCAAATCTAAGACCAATTCCATCACGCCCGACATTTTTTCACCTGAAGCACTTTCTTGCACACTTGCCATCTCATCTACTAAGCCAAAAATATCAAAAAGCACATCTGTGAAACATTTTTTAAGTCCTTCGATGGCTTTGTCAGATACTTGCTTAAATTCTTCCTTCCCAGCATGGTAACTGTTAATAATAGGCACTAATTCGAATAGTCTTGCCATTGCTTTTGGACTATTAAAATCATCATTCATCTCTTCTATTACTGCCTTTACTCCAGTTAGTATTTGTTCATTAACTGCGGAAACAGGCCCTGAATAATGATGATCTATTTTTTGAAGTGTGCGGTTTGCTTCCATGAGCCTTTGGTATCCTTTTTCAGCGCCCTGTAGTGCATTGTCACTCATGTCAAGTGTAGAACCATAATGGGCTTGAAGCATAAAAAACCTTATGACCATAGGGGTATATGGCTTGGTTGCATGTTCACTGGTGCCATCAAAAAGCTGCTTGGCTGTAACGGTATTGCCATCACTTTTACTCATTTTTTTACCGTTGAGTAAAAGCATATTAGTATGCAGCCAATACTTAGCAGGGCTGCAGCCACAAGAGCCTATGCTTTGAGCAATTTCATTTTCATGGTGGGGAAATTTTAAGTCATTGCCCCCACCGTGTATATCAAATGTCTTTCCCAAATACTTAGTGCTCATAGCTGAACATTCTAAATGCCAACCGGGAAAACCGATTGACCAAGGAGAATTCCACTTCATCAAATGATTGTCTCCAGCCTTCATCCAGATGGCAAAGTCTGATGGATTTTTCTTTTCATTTTGCTTTTTTAGGTTGTCACGACTTTCTACAAGGAGATCTTCTACTATACGACCTGATAGTTTTCCGTAATTATCATATTTTTTCATAAAAGCTGCAGTATCAAAGTATACAGAGCCATTACTCACATACCCAAAACCATTATCAATTATTGCTTCTACCATTTCTATTTGTTCTATAATATGACCTGTAGCCCGGGGTTCTATACTAGGAGGAAGCATATTAAATATTCGGGCCATTTCATGAAAGTGTAGAGTGTATTTTTGTACCACTTCCATAGGTTCTATTTTTTCTAGTCGTGCCCTTTCAGATATTTTATCATCTCCGTCATCACTATCACCAGTAAGGTGTCCCACATCGGTTACGTTTCTGACGTATCTTACTTGGTATCCTAAATATATTAGGTGCCTATATATCATGTCAAAACTGACAAAGGTGCGAATATTACCAAGATGCACATTGCTGTATACTGTAGGGCCACATACATACATACCCACATATCCCTTTTCTAATGGGATAAACTCCTCTTTCTTTCTACTGAGACTGTTTTGGAGGACTAATGTTTTGCTCATTCAGTGTGCTTTTTTAATTTTAATTTTAATTGTTGATTTTATAGGAAGATGATCTGACAAAGATATGTTTCTCAATATTTCAAATCTCTTACAGCTTATATTTTTTGACGACATTAAATAATCTATTCTCACAATAGGCGATGATTCTGGGTAAGTAGCACCATAACCATAGCCTTTTTTGAAATGATCATCTAGGTTGTTATTCATAAGATTATAAAGGTAACTCATGGGTGTTTCATTAAAATCTCCGCCTAGAAGAACATCATATTCACACTTTTTAATATGTGCTTTCACTAATTTTGCTTGCTGTATTCTCTTTATGCCTTGCCGACTAAATTTAGCGAATATTCCTTCCATTGAGTTGAACACTTTTGGGTTATACTCTTTTCCCTCTGCAATGGCTTTTTCTGTTTCTTCGTATATTTTGTTGGATTGAAAGTGTACATTGTATACCCTTATTATACCTTTTGGTGTTTTTATATCAGCCCAAACACAGGAATTTACTTTTGTCCCAAAATCAATTTCTCCTTGGTCTATAACATCATAATTAGTCGCGATGAGGGTACCTTTTCTTTTTGATGATATTATGTTTTTATAGGGAAGATAATCAAAAGTCCAATCAGAAACTCTACTACTCATTTCTTGAAACAACAAGATGTCAATGTCTGAATTGATCAATTTCTTCAAATTTTCCAAGTTTTTATCCTTGTTCGTTTTGTCTTCATCTACAATGGAGTAACCCCCTCTTATATTAAAAGACAGCACATTTATTCCAGAAGAATTTTCTTCTCCTTTTTTAATACTATAAAATCTTGGGATAAACAATAGGCCTACAATGACCAAAAGGAAAAAGCACTTTTTATTTTTGGGAAAGAACATCAAGGGTATAGCAAGAAGTACGGCAGAAATTAGTACCAAAGGAAAAACCAAACCAAAATAGGAAGGAATAACACTTATATGCAATGGCACAAAAGGGGAAATGATACCCCCCAAAAGTGCTAATGAAATTACTATCACTATTCCATTGACTAAGATGACACGTTTCTTCAATTCGAGCTATTCTTTACTTGCTCTGTCTAAAACGTCTTTTTCTTCTTTAGTAAGACTAGAGACACCTAATTTTTTTATTTTTTCTAAAATTTGGTCTATTGTTTCTTCTGTGGAGAAATCTTCGGTTTTATGAACCCTACGTTTTACATGGTGTAATGTGATAACTTTTGCAGTTTTTCTAGGAGGGGGCATTTTTTCTTTTTTTTCAAACAAGCTTGTGAAATTTTCAATAAAATCAACCCCTGATCGGTGTAATGTTGAGATATAAAATCCGCCGAGAAGTGCACCTCCAATATGGGCAAAATGACCACCTGTGTTATTGCCTTTGCCTATCATGGCGAGGTCAATAAAAAATAGAACAGCAACGATATACATGAGTTTTACTTCGCCTATCAATATTAGATTAATGCGATAATTGGGCGCTAAAAACCCAGAAGCAACAACTATAGCCATTACGGCTGCAGAAGCACCCATAGCAGTACCTCCATATGGCGACAAAAAATTAGCAAAAAAGAGGTAGAATATTGCCCCAGCAAGTCCTCCTACAAGGTAAAGTGGCAATACTTTCTTGTCGCCAATAAGGTCTCCAAAAATTCTACCAAACCAATATAGTATCATCATATTCCAAAAAATATGGCCAAAACCAGCATGTAGAAACATATGAGTAAATAGGGCCCAAGGCCTTTTGAGCAAGGTGCTAAGGTCACCTGGAAGAGCAAAAAGATTTTTTATAGAATGAAATGAAGCACCGTTTAACCCTCCATTGGGAGTAAAAACACCAATAAAAGTGAATATTACAAATACGAATACATTGATCAAGATTAATTTTGCCACCATGTTTCCATAACGAAACTGGCCTTTTAAGTCTTCAAAAAGAGAATTTATCATGATGTAACCTTAGAATTATTTTCCAAATTTACGCCAAAATAAGAGCAAAAGCACACCAAAAATAGCACCTCCTAGATGTGCAAAATGAGCAATGCCTGACTGTGTAGCAGAAATGCCACTAAACAAATCAATAGCTATTATTCCCACTACTAAATATTTGGCCTTGACAGGGATAGGAGGAAATAGTAACATGAGTTGAGTATTTGGAAATAAGAAAGCAAAACCTGCCATTACACCATATATAGCTCCAGATGCACCTACCATAGATCCATAAGGCACCAATAGTAAATGAACAAGCAAAGCACCAATTCCACTAAAAATATAGAGAAGTAAAAACTTCTTCTCACCCAAATGCCTTTCTACCTGAGGCCCTAGAAAATAGAGCATAAGCATATTAAAAAAAATATGCTGTACACCACCATGCATAAACATGTGTGTAAATAGCTGAATGGGCCTAAAAGCATCAGAGCTGGGATGATATAACACAAAGTATTGTCTGATGCCAGGAAAAGGCAAAAGGTTTACAGCTATAAAAACGATTACATTGATCCCAATCAAATGTTTTACGACGTCGGTCACTCTAAGCATCTATATTGTATTGTTCCATCAAAATTAGAATAATCCTTTAGCCCTACTAACGGAAATAGATGAAATAACACAGATAAGCTATAAAAAAGTATGTGGCTTAAAATGAATCTTAGTCCAAAACTGTGTATTCTTTGTGACTAGAGCTCTGTCAAGGATAAATTGACGGGTAACTTTGGCATCTTTTGAACCTGCTCTTTGTTAAAAATACTCTCCATATCTACTGCTATGTCTGCGTTTTTTGCCTCGTTCAGGATCAAATTATTCGCAAAGCCAACTCGTCATTTAACACTTGACAGAGCACTAGAGGTGTAAAAGAAAGGTTTAAGTGAAAACGCAATAAAATAAAAAAGGCAGTATACGTTCTGTGCTAAATAGTTAAACCTACTCCGAAAACTTACAAAACCAAAAAAGTTTCTTCTAGCGAAATTTATATAAGGCTATATCTTTCTGGTTACTCAAGATATTGAGTACTTGCTCACCACAAATTCAAATTTCATCCAAAACGATTCCTTTTATGCAAAATGTATGTTTCCAGAGTAGGCTCCAATCTTATTTGTTCAAACTTTTACGAGCTAGATTTTTACTTTTTACATCTGCTTTTCTCTTTCCTAATTTAACTGACCCATTCTGGATGCAAAACCCAATTTCGTCATAGAATCCAAACTGGCCATCACTTTCTACTACTGTATTCCCACTACTGTTCACTATTTTGGCTGACCCATCTCCATGTTTACAACAGATGCCATCTCCATAATAATCTTCTACGATAAAAACGAAACACCCGTCTAATAGTATGATATCTTTTCTTTTTACTTTGCCACGTATTCCGTCTCGATATGGCCCTCCTTGAGATATTATTTCATCAGCATCATTTAAAATATACCATGATGTTTCTGATCCAAAATCATCTAATATAATTTCTACTGTTAAGTTATTTTCGGCACCAGAATCACCTTCATCACCATTGCCATCACCTTCTGAACCAGATGTTGTTGTAAATGTTTGAATTGCTGTGTAAGGGGTCCATCCAAAGTCACATCTTGTTCTGATTCTATATTGATACTTTGTATCAGGCAATAGACCTTCTATTGTCGCTTCTGGCATAGCTGGTTTTACCCTTTTCCAAGAAGCCCCTTTCACTCTATACATCAGTTGATACTTTTTAGCACCAGGGGTTCCTTTCCAAACAATATGAGCACTGGCCTCGGTGAGTTGATCTACTTGTGTAGATGATGGTGTATCACATACATCAGGGTTGTCTCCATCTCCATTATCGCCACTATTTTCATCACTTCCATTTTGTGCAGCTTCCGAACATACATTTTCAGCATTGTTTTTAAGGATAGCAAGACTTGAGTTTATATATGTTTCCATTCTTTGTGACTGTCCATTGGTAAACATGTACATACATTCATCGTCAGTGTAGTCCATGTAGTTCATATGCAAATCTACGGTGCCACAAGATTTGATACCGATTATCGGACACCCACCATTTTCACTTCCTTGACTTGGTGTATCAGCTACGTCATCATCTATATTACAACCTTCTCCCCATATGTGATCTAGTAGCAAGTAATGTCCTACTTCGTGAGTAGTGGTTCTACCCAAATTATATGGAGCCTCGGGGCCAACATTGCCACAATTTTGACCTGCTCCAAATGCGGTAGCTTCTATAACTACTCCATCACCATTGCCAGCTCCACCAAGGGGCGCATAGCCCAGAGCACCAGTGCCTACCTGAACATAGATATTCAAATATCCACTCCAATTGTTCACTTGGTCTCCTTGTGTTTTATTAATAGTAATGGCTGGTTGTCCATTACTAATTCCATAGCCCGTAGGGTGATTTTGATCAGCTATACAAAACTTAATACATGTTTCCCCAAAATTTATATTAGGAAATGATGCAGAGGCATTATTAATCCATTGGTTAATGTCAGAGTTCTTGCCCTGAAAATCAGCATTGAGAACATTTACTTGCCTTTTAGCCAAATCAATTAGGCAAGATGCATTAGGATTGCTTATTCCTTGATAATGCACCGCTACAGGTATGATAGTAGGGTTGCCACATAAAGTCTTTTGTGATGCGTTGCTTTTCAGTTTGTTGAAAGCTGCCATTCTCACATCACGTTGTGACTTGTATTCAGGATTATCAAGTAGGTTTTGCATGTGTTTGTGTGATCCACATGTTTTTTTCAATGAAGATGTTAGCGAAGATTGTACATTTTCTTGGTTTTCTAATATCCCGAGATCATCAGCACATGAAGTGAATAAAAAGGCCATTGAAAGGCCTAGAATAAAAAAAAGAAATTTTTGCATGATTACAATTTTTTAATTGGTAAAATAAAATGGTGTAAATGTTTGCAATTCAGCCGTGATTTAGTTTTGAAGAAAATGGTGTGATTCATCTCATAAAATTTTTTTTGTTTTATGATGTCAATCTATACCGATTTCTATTCAAATAGAATTGAAATAAGAATGATTATTTCTCAATTTTATAGAAAAGGCAGCAACTTTTATACTTTGTAACTTTTATATTATACTTTCCATTTTGATTCTAGTGTGGGGCAATGATAGCTTCGTATTATGAAAAAATTCTTAGTGAATTCCCTAATTCAAAATGTATTATTTCTTAAGAAGTGGTGGCCTTTAAGGCACCTGTTGTTTTGGTTATTCATTTATCTGGATGAGGTTTTATCATTTATTGGGATCATTGCTCCTTATGAGGAGTATTTCTCAGTTATTGTGTCTTTCGTTTTTGATGCAATAGTGGTATACCTAAATCTATATATATTAATACCCCGATTTTTTAAAAATAAAAATTTCCCTAAATACCTTGTTTTTACGGTTCTCTCAGTAGTAATATTAATAGGAGGCGAAATTATTATGGAAAAAAATTATTGGCAAGAAGAACAACTGAGCCTTTCCTTTTATATTCACATTTTTGTACAAACCACGGTTACTTTAGCCGCCGCTGTTGCTGCAAAAGTTCTGAAAAGAGCCATATCAGAAGGAAAATTAAGAAGAGATATAGAGAAAGAAAAATTATCCTTTGAGTTACAACATCTTAAAAAACAAGTAAATCCACATTTTTTATTCAATGTGCTCAATGGAATCTATATTCAGAGCCAAACCAATCATAAAGCTGTACCCAATACAATAATGCAGCTTTCTGACTTGTTGAGATATCAAATTTATGATGCTGAAAAAACCGATGAAGTTTTAATTTCAAAAGAAATAGAATTTGTTAAAAATTACATTGCTCTGGAGCTGATGAGACGAGAAAATACAGTAGTAAACACCCAGTTTCTTATAAATAATCCGTCCACATCTATAGAACCGCTTTTATTTATTGTACTGATAGAAAATGCTTTTAAGTACTCAGTATCCCAAAATGGAAAAGAGGCTACAATTGATATTTCTATTGTAGAAAACGAGGGTGAAATAGAAGTAAAAATAGATAATTCTTTGGGCGTACAGCCAGCAGAAAATGATAATGAAGGAGGTTTTGGGCTTCATAATCTTAAGAAGAGATTGGAGCTATTATACCCAGATGCACATACTCTCGAAGTAGATGTTACAAAAGAGGGCACTTTTAGTGTTAAGTTAGAAATATATACCAATGAATTGCATCATAATTGATGATGAACCTTTGGCCCGTAAGGGCATACAAATTTTAGCTGACAAAGTAGGTTTTATAGTCATTTTAGCTCAATTTCCAAATGCCATGGAAGCAGGCAATTACCTGTCGTCTCATACTAATGTAGACCTTATTTTTCTAGATATAGAGATGCCTGGCCTTAATGGTTTAGAGTTTTTAAAAGCAGTGCCAAACGAAGCAGAAGTAGTACTTACAACAGCGTATCCCCAATATGCGATAGAAGCTTTCGAACTTGATGTAGTAGATTACTTGTTAAAACCAATAAAATTTGAACGATTCTATAAAGCAGTGAACAGGGCAAGAGATATCCACAAATCCAAAAAGGCTGTATATGGGTTAGAATCATCAGAAGATGAATTCTTTTTTATTAAGTCTGATAGAAAATTTATCAGATTGTTTTTTGATGACATTACCTATATCAAAGGCATGAAAGATTATGTCATGATTTGCACTAAAGATAAAAAATACATGACAGCGATGAACGTCGGGACTACTTATAAACAACTTCCTCACGATAAATTTGCTAGAGTCAGTAAATCGTACATTATACATGTGGGTAAAATCACACAGATAGATACAGATTTTATCTATTTGGACGATATTGATATCCCTCTAGGTACAAGCTATAAAGAGAGTTTTATCACTGACTATGTGAAGAAAAATTTAATAGGAAGATGAAAACATAGGGTTTCTTGTCTGAGATTTTATATTTTTTGTACCTATAACCTATCCAAACTTGGCCCCACCGGAGTAGTTACTCCAAACTAAATTCCAAGGTGAATACCGATTACTCATGAGTGTTCGGGTTTAAAAAACAAATTTTTGTAAAAATTATAACTTTCGTTCAGCAACAATATAATATTCTTGCTTCTATATGCATTTGTGATGTACATCACTAAATGGGATCAGACTGTACCCTTACTTTGTATCTATAAATAATATAATTATGAAAATAGAACAAATATATACAGGATGTTTGGCTCAAGGAGCTTACTATATCACTTCTAATGGAGAGGCTGCTATCATTGATCCTTTACGTGAAGTACAGCCGTATCTAGATAGAATGAACAGGGACAATGTTAAACTCAAGTATATCTTTGAAACACATTTTCACGCAGATTTTGTAAGTGGGCATGTCACTCTTGCTGAAAAAACTGAAGCACCAATAATTTATGGCCCTAATGCAAATCCTTCTTTTAAAGCGCTTATCGCCAAAGATGCACAAGAATTTAAGCTTGGAGATGTAACTATAAAAGTACTACATACACCAGGCCACACGATGGAGTCTACCACATACCTCCTCTTGGATGAGAATGGAAAAAATCACGCCATTTTCTCAGGAGACACTTTGTTTTTAGGAGATGTAGGGAGACCAGACCTAGCCCAAAAGGTCGGGACACTCACAAAAGATGATCTTGCTGGTTTCTTGTTTGATAGTTTGAGAAATAAAATTATGCCTTTGGAAGACGAAGTAATAGTATATCCTGCTCATGGTGCTGGATCGGCCTGTGGTAAGAATATGATGAAAGAAACAGTAGACACTCTTGGCAATCAAAAAAAGATGAATTATGCCCTTCGAGTTGATATGACCAAGAAAGAATTTATCAAAGAAGTCACTGATGGGTTATTGGCTCCTCCTGCCTATTTTCCGCTCAATGTGAAATTAAATAAAGAAGGATATGAGGATGTGAGTAAAATTATCAGCAAAGGTACACGGCCACTTACTCCGTCTCAATTTGAACTAGAAGCCGAGGCAAGAGAAGCGCTTATTTTGGATGTACGGTCACCTCAAGATTTTGCTAAAGGATTTATCCCAAGATCTATATACATCGGCATGGATGGTAGTTTTGCACCATGGGTAGGAGCACTCATTAAAGATATCACCATCCCTATATTGTTAGTAGTACCTGAAGGGAGAGAAAAAGAAGTAGTAACGAGGTTGTCTCGTGTAGGATTTGACAATACTTTGGGATATTTACATGGCGGGATATCTGCTTGGGTAAATGAAGGAAAAGAAATGGACAAGGTAAAAAGTATATCAGCTGCCACACTATCAGAATTAATGACTGATGAACTGCCGGTTATTGATGTGCGCCGTACTACTGAATATTTGTCAGAACACATTCCCACAGCACATAGTATACCTTTAAGCAATCTAAACGATCATCTTTCTGAGCTACCTAAAGAAACAGACTTCTACTTACATTGTGCAGGAGGCTATCGATCTATGATAGCTGCTTCAATCCTAAAGTCGCGCGGATACCATAATTTAGTAGATGTACAAGGAGGATTTAAAGCCATTAAGGAGGTGAGTATAGCTGTAACAGATTATGTTTGTCCTACCACATTATAAAAAATAATCAGTGGCTGAACAAATTAGCAAAGAGTATATTTATATACGAAAACCGTAATATCTTGATAATATGATAGAGTCAATTTTAAACAGTTACAGTTCATATGCGAGCTACTTATGGCATGAAATAAGCCATCCAAGTTGGCACAACTATTTTTACTGGTTGGTATTGGTATCCCTGTTCTTTTTTGGGTTAGAAGTGATCATGCCTTGGAGGAAAAAACAACCGATTTTAAGAATGGATTTTTGGCTGGATGCCTTTTATATGTTTTTTAATTTCTTCTTATTCTCTTTGATCATTTATAATGCTGCATCTGATCTTATTGTTAATTTATTTAATAATGGCATTTCACTGTTGACCGGGGGTTTTGATTTACAAGCTGCTAACCCTATGAGAGATTGGCCTATGTGGGCTATCCTTTTAACTGGTTTTGTTTTAAGAGATTTTATACAGTGGTGGGTCCATAGGCTACTTCACAAAGTATCGTGGTTATGGAAATTTCACATGGTTCACCATTCTGTCAAGCAGATGGGTTTTGCTGCCCACCTCAGATATCACTGGATGGAAACAATAGTTTATCGCACTATCGAATATATACCATTGGCTTTATTAGGAATAGGACTTTATGACTTTTTTATCTTACATATATTCGCTCTGGCATGGGGTCATTATAACCATGCAAACATAACAGTAGACAAAAGGATCACAGGAAGTATAGTAGGTCTACTAATTGGTATTAGTATTGCTTTTGGATTGGCTGATATTAGTTTAGCAATAGGATTAACAATACTACAGCAGGTAATGATAGTGGGAGTTTCTGGGCTACTGGGAGCCTTCATATTAGGGCCTGTGATGAAATATATCTTTAACAGTCCTGAAATGCACATTTGGCATCATGTACATAACTTACCCGAGGATAGACAGTTTGGCATCAACTTTGGGTTGACACTTGCAATATGGGATTACTTATTTGGCCAGGCATATATTCCAAAAGAAGGCCGTGATATTACACTTGGATTTCCTGGTGTTGAAGACTTTCCCGATACCTTTAAAAAACAGGCAACATATGGGTTTTAGTTGGTCGTTTTTCAGATAGAGAATGCGAATAGTTAGAGCTGCAATTAATGATATTGAAACAGCCCTTTAAACCCTATTTATTCTCAACAGAAAAAACAGATTGCTTCTACCAATTCTGTGAAATTATTTTAAAAATAGTGCCTGTTCACTTGGTATTAAAAGTGCCTACAAACACGTGCCGAATGAATAGTCACGAAAAATAAGACATGAAAATTATACTCATTATTTTTCTGGTATTAATAATTTTCGCCTATGGGTGGTCTAGTCAATCAAAAAACGATAATGACCAAACTCGTGGCTATAAAAATATGGATGCATCAGATTTTGAAGAATTTATGCAAAATAACAAGACAGTACTCATTGATGTACGCACTCCTATTGAAGTAGCTCAAGGTAAAATTGCCAATGCGTTAGAAATAAATGTAATGGCTGGTGATTTTACAGCTAAAGTGGGTAAACTATCAAAAGATAAAACCTACCTTCTTTATTGTCGCAGCGGGCAAAGAAGCGCTAAAGCTTGTGCTATTATGAATAGTCAAGGGTTTGATCAATTGATCAATTTAAAAGGAGGATATAAAGCCTGGGTTAAAGCTCATAAATAGTGCTGTGTCAAATTGAATAAGACAGGAGGTGTAAGCACTCAATATTGTAATCATCATAAGAAGACTGAAAGTCTTTAAGCTGAATAGTCAAGAGTAATGCCTATGGTTGAGAAGCGAATGTTGTGATTTGGCGGCATTTTGACAAAAATTGATAATCTTGAGCCCACTCCGGAAACACACAAAAT